>JBJEUJ010000326.1:10381-33656 GCA_051883775.1 Aristaeellaceae bacterium
GCCAGCGGGCCGACGAGCTGCGGGAGGAGCGTGCCGAGCGCGCCCGCCGCAACGACTCGGTGCTGGGGCGGGTGAAGAACACCGCCATCTCCACCGCCAGCCGCGAGGTGACCCGCCAGCTGACAAGGGGCATCATGGGCGGCATCAGCGGGCTGTTCGGCGGGAAGAAGTAAGAGGCCGGGCAAGGCAGACAACGGATACAATAACGGGAGCGGGAGGTGCAGTCCCGCTCCCTTTCCACGGGTTTATTCTCTTGCGAGGTGGTCGGATGAAGCGCTTGTCGGGAGGCTGGGGCCGCGTGGCCCTGCTGACGGCTGCCCTGATCTGGGGCAGTTCCTTTATTGTGATGAAGAACGCCGTGGAGGGCGTGCCGGTGTTCATGCTGCTGGGCATCCGCTTTACGGTGGGGTGCCTGCTGCTGGCGCTGATCTTCCACCGGCGGCTGAAGGCCATCGGGAAAAGGCAGCTGCTCCACGGGGCGGTGGTGGGGACGCTGCTGTTCGCGGCCTACACGGTGCAGACCTTCGGCCTCAGGGAAACCACCCCGGGCAAGAACGCCTTCCTCACGGCGGTGTACTGCGTGCTGGTGCCCTTCGTCAACTGGGTGATCTTCCGCCGCCGTCCCACGGGGTGGAACTGGCTGGCGGCGGTGATGTGCCTGGCGGGCATCGGCCTGGTGTCCCTGGAGGGCGACCTGACCATGAACCGGGGCGACGCGCTGACGCTTCTGGGGGGCGTGTTCTACGCGCTGCATCTGGTGGCGGTAAGCCGCTTTGGCGAGGAGGACGACCCGGTGATGCTGACGATGCTGCAGTTTGGCGCGTCGGCGGTGTGGTGCTGGGGGCTGTCCCTGATGACGGAGAGCATGCCCAATCCCTTCCCCACCAACGCCTGGTTTGAGCTGGCGTACCTGGCGGTGTTCGCCACGACGGTGGCGCTGCTGTTGCAGAACGTGGGCCAGAGCGTAACCCCCGCTGCGCCCGCGGCAATCCTTTTGAGCCTGGAGAGCGTGTTCGGCGTGGCTTTCTCGGTGCTGCTGGGGGCGGAGGGGCTGACGGCGCAGCTGGTGTGCGGGTTCGCGCTGATCTTCCTGGCGGTGGTGGCCAGCGAGACGCAGTTCTCCTTCCTGCGGAAGGGCAGGCGGCATGAAGCGTAAGCGCCTGACCTACGACAGCTGGACATGCATCACCGGGCGGGATTTCACCTGCAGGCGCGTGAGCGTCCCGGGCTTCACGGGACGGGCGGGGCTTTTGCGCATCCATGCGGTGACGCGGCCCCAGTACTGGCACGTGGGGGACAAGTCCCTGGTGGTGGCGGACGCGGGCATGGCCTGGCTGAGCCTTTTGCCGGAGGAAGGGCATTACTGCATCGGGGCGATGCTGGACCGGCGGGGCAGGCCGGTGTTGTGGTACATTGACATGATTGACGCCCAGGGCGTGGACGCGGACGGCGTGCCCTGGTTCGACGATTTGTACCTGGACCTGGTGGTGAAGCCGGACGGGTTCATCCACGAGGACGACCGGGACGAGCTGGACGAGGCCCTGCGGGCGGGGGACATCACCCCGGCGCAGCACCGCATGGCCCTGGATACGGCGGATACGCTGCGTTCAGGGCTTCTGCGGGATCTGCCCGCCCTGACCCGCCTGACCCGGGAGGTCCTTTCGCGCATGGGGAAATGAAGGAAAATTCCCCCTTGCGCGGCGGGGCGGGATGATGTATAATGAGCGCTGTACACAGGCCCGGTTGACGGGAAACGGTTCCGCGCTTGTCCTCAAGAGAGCTGCCGGTGGGTGCGAGGCGGCGGAGGGCGCGGGATGCTCCATTCCCGGATGGGCGCAGGCGAGGAGTCTGCGGGGCGCGCCCCATACAGCGCAGCGAGTGGCCGTTTTCTTCGGAGGGCGGCAAACTGGGTGGCAACGCGAGCTTCTCGTCCCGGCAGCATGGGAGGAGAGGCTCTTACTATTTTCAAGGAGGAAGTTGCACATGATTGACATCAACCTGATCCGAACCAATCCCGAGCTGGTGAAGGAGAACATCCGCAAGAAGTTCCAGGACCAGAAGCTGGTGCTGGTGGACGAGGTGGCGGAGCTGGACGTGGCCTACCGCAAGGCCATCCAGCAGGCGGACGCCCTGCGCAACCAGATCAAAACCGTGTCCAAGCAGATCGGCGCGCTGATGGGCAAGGGCCTCAAGGACGAGGCCGAGGCAGCCAAGGCGCAGGTAGCGCAGATCAAGGCTGACCTGGCGGGGCTGGAGCAGAAGGAGGAGGAATACCAGCAGGAGATCCGCAAGCGGATGCTGGTGATCCCCAACATCATCGACCCCACCGTGCCCATTGGCAGGGATGACAGCGAGAACGTGGAGGTGGAGCGCTTCGGCGAGCCGGTGGTGCCGGACTTTGAGGTGCCCTATCATGTGGACATCATGGAGCGGCTGCACGGCATTGACCTGGACGCTGCCCGCCGCACCTCCGGCAACGGCTTCTACTACCTGATGGGCGACGTGGCCCGCCTGCACAGCGCGATTCTCAGCTACGCCCGGGATTTCATGATCGACCGGGGCTTCACCTACTGCATTCCGCCCTACATGATCCACGGCAACGTGGTGACGGGCGTGATGTCCTTTGCCGAGATGGAGAACATGATGTACAAGATCGAGGGTGAGGATCTGTACCTGATCGGCACCTCCGAGCATTCCATGATCGGCAAGTTCATCGACACCATCCTCACCGAGGATCAGCTGCCCCAAACGCTGACCAGCTTCTCCCCCTGCTTCCGCAAGGAGGTGGGCGCCCACGGCATTGAGGAGCGTGGCGTGTACCGCATCCACCAGTTTGAGAAGCAGGAGATGATCGTTGTCTGCAAGCCGGAGGACAGCCCCATGTGGTACAACCGGCTGTGGCAGAACACGGTGGACTTCTTCCGCACGATGGACATTCCCGTGCGCACGCTGGAGTGCTGCTCCGGTGACCTGGCCGACCTGAAGGTGAAGTCCGTGGACGTGGAGGCCTGGTCGCCCCGCCAGCAGAAGTACTTCGAGGTGGGCTCCTGCTCCAACCTGGGCGACGCACAGGCCCGGCGGCTGCAGATCCGCGTCAAGGGCGACGACGGCCGCAAGTACTTTGCCCACACCCTGAACAACACCTGCGTGGCACCGCCCAGGATGCTGATTGCCTTCCTGGAGAACAATCTGCAGGCGGATGGTCGGGTGAAGATTCCCGCGGCGCTGCGTCCCTACATGGGCGGCAAGGAATACATCGGCTGAGCAGGGGTGCCACCCCTGCACCCCGCCAAAGGGGTATCACCCCTTTGGAAACCCATTCGCGCGATTGGGTTGGCTCCCTTCGGCCACAGTCCATGCGCGTGAAGCTGTGCCGCAGCTTGCGTGGAGGCACGGCGCGCGGAGGGCGCGCCGCGCTTGCGGGGGTCACGGCGCGCAATGGGCGCGCCGCGACGCGGTCGTGCAGGCTCCCCCCATCCGTCACGGCTTGCGCCGCGACACCTTCCCCTCCGGGGAAGGGGGCAGTGTTCGCAACTGGTGCGCGATTGAGATGCGTGCGTGTGGATATGGGAAGGAGACGGAGCATGAAGCGGCAGATTGTGGCCCTGGCATCGGATGAGGAGCATGTGGTCATGTGGGATGTGGATGCGCTGCTGGCGGCGTGGGGGGCGCAGCTTCCCGTGGCGGTACCGACGGCGCGGCTGATTCCCGGGGAGTGGCTGACCATCGACCGGGCATACGCCATGACCACCGATGTGACCAGGCCCATCCTGGCCTTTGCGATTCCCAACCGGCGGCTGTTCATTGCCGACGGGAATCACCGCCTGTACCGGGCTGCGGCGGAGGGGGTGCCCTTCATGCAGGTCATGGTGGCGGGGGAGGAAACGCATCTGCGTTTCCTTTACCGCAGCACAGAGGCAACCTACCGTCAGGTGATGGACGCGCTGGCGGAGGAGAGCATTTTCATTGATGATTTTCACAGATGAATAGCAAAAGCGGCCTGCCTGTGGAAGCACTGGCAGGTCGTTTTGCATGGCTAAGATAAGCCTTCCCCTCTGGGGAAGGTGGCCGAGCGTCAGCGAGGTCGGATGAGGTCGTTTCCTTGTGAGTTGGTCTGACCTGCCGTTTCCAACGCGGGCGAACTTCGTCGCCTGCTTGGAAACTCTCTTGTTCTTTGGGGGACGCTGGGCTGCCGCCCAGACCTGCGCAGGGGCTAACGCCGCCCCTGCACCCGCGCAAGGGGCATCGCCCCTTGACCCTTTTTCGCTGCGCGCTCCATGGGGGTTATGTTACCTGGATGTGTTTACGCATGTGCAGCAGGGCGTTCTTTTCCAGGCGGCTCACCTGCGCCTGGCTGATGCCGATCTCGCCCGCTACCTCCATCTGCGTCCTGCCCTCGAAGAAGCGCAGCCGCAGGATCTTCTTCTCCCGCTCGTTCAGCCGCTGCATGGCCTCCTTGATGGCGATCTCCTCCAGCCACGCGTCGTCCCGGGAGCTTTCGTCCTTCACCTGATCCATGATGTACAGCGCGTCGCCGCCGTCGTTGTATACCGGCTCGAACAGACTCACCGGGTCCTGGATGGCCTCCAGGGCGAACACCACATCCTCCCGGGGAATGTGCATCTCCTCGGCGATCTCGGACACCGTGGGCTCCCGGTTCCACTGGCTCTGCAGCCTGTCCCGGGCCTGGAGGGCCTTGTAGGCCGTGTCCCGCATGGAGCGGCTGACCCGGATGACGTTGTTGTCCCGCAGGTAGCGGCGGATTTCCCCGATAATCATGGGCACCGCGTAGGTGGAGAAGCGCACGTTCAGCGTGGTGTCGAAGTTGTCCAGGGCCTTCATCAGCCCGATGCACCCCACCTGGAACAGATCGTCCGGGTTCTCGCCCCGGCCGGAGAACCGCTGAATCACCGACAGCACCAGGCGCAGGTTCCCCTGGATGAACTCCTCCCGGGCAGCCTTGTCCCCTCCCTTGACCAGGGGAAACAGCTCCTTCATCCGCTCCGCCGACAGGACCGGCAGCGAGCCCGTGTCCACCCCGCAGATCTCCACCTTGCTGTAAGCCATGTTTCTCGCCTCCTGCAAACCGGATACACAGAGTATGGCACCGGCGCGCGGGGCTTATTCCGCCCCGGCAGGAAGGGACAAAAGCAGTGCGGGAGGCTTCTTTTTCGCGCAAAAGGAACGTGAAAGCCCATGCCCCGTCCGCGGGGGTGAAGGTATCCGGCAAGGTGACATGCGTAGGCGTGCAAAAGGCCCGGAGCCGCCGGAAAATCAGGCGATACCGGGCCTTGAACGGAATGTGAAATCACATCCGGAACCTGGGGCGAAGCCCCAAAAGCCGCCCGCAGGACTGCAACCGTATTCACCGGAGCAGGGGGGCGAAGCCCCCAAAAAGCCGTCCGCAGGACTGCAATCGTATCCCGGGGCTTCGCCCCGGGGGCGGGTCGTTTTCCGCTCTGCGGAAAACTTTCCTTACAGCCTCGAGCGGCCGGGAGCGAAGCGACCAGCGAGAGGCTGCAAACCTCACCGAAGTGGCCCTGTGGGCCACTTCGGTGACGCGCGTCAGCCGCTGGCGCGCATCATGTCGCCCTGAAGGCGGTGGAGGATACGCTTTTCAAGGCGGGAGATGTAGCTCTGGCTGATGCCCAGCACGTCGGCTACCTCCTTCTGCGTCATTTCCGGCTGGCCCGACAGGCCGAAGCGCAGGTTCATGATCTTCTGCTCCCGGGGGGACAGCCGCCCCAGCGCCGCGAAGAGCATCTGCTTCTCGGCGTTTTCCTCCATGGAGCGGTAGACCGTGTCCCCGTCGGTGCCCAGCACGTCGGAGAGCAGCAGCTCGTTGCCGTCCCAGTCGGTTTTCAGCGGCTCGTCCAGGGAAACCTCCAGGCGGGTGCGGCTGTGGCGGCGCAGGAACATCAGCACCTCGTTCTCGATGCAGCGGCTGGCGTAGGTGGCCAGCTTGATCTTCTTGTTCGGGTCGAAGGTGTTCACCGCCTTGATCAGCCCGATGGTGCCGATGGAGATCAGGTCCTCCAGCATCACGCCGGTGTTCTCAAACTTCCGGGCGATGAACACCACCAGGCGCAGATTGTGCTCGATGAGCGTGCGGCGGATTTCCCCGTCGTCCTCCGTCAGGCGGGCCACCAGCTCCTGCTCCTCCTGAAGGGTCAGCGGCGCGGGGAGGGGATCCGGCCCGCCGATGTAATACAGCTCCGACGGGTTCATCCGGGCGAGCATGGCGGTCAGACGGTCGCGGGCAATGGCGTACAAACGGAAGGTCATGGCCATAGGGTTCAGCCTCCTTGTCCATTATGATGCGAAGAAGCGTCCGCCCTCCGCCAGGCAGGCGGGGAGCAGGGCCTGCACGCCGTCGTAGCCGTCGGGGGACAGGCCCGCCACGGCGCGCACCTCATGCCAGGCGCTCCCGGAGAGCACCCGGATGCGCCGGGGCCGGAAGATCGCCATCAGCGCGGGACCTGCCGCCGTGCGCACGCTGATCAGCCGCATGCCGGGCAGCAGCTGCCCCGGGGCGGGGAGAGACGTCAGCTTTCGCGCGCAGCGGCGGGAAAGCACAATTACCGGCAGCCCCGTCAGCGGATCCCGCAGGAGATTGCCGCTGTCCACCAGGGCGGTGAGGGTGATGGTGCAGTCCCCCTGCGTCATTTCCACGGTGGCGCAGCGGGGCTGCGGGGAACAGGCTCGGCCGCAGCACAGGGCGGGGAGCAGGCCGCAGGCTGCCAGCAGCGCCAGGGACGGGGGCAGCGCCATGCCGTTCAGCAGCCGCATGCAGCCCGCCATGGCCAGCGACAGAAGCAGCGCGGCCACGCTCAGGCGGCGGTGCAGCGCCCGGGGCGCCCCCGGCCACGCAGGCAGGGGAAGAAGCGGCGCCAGGGCCAGCAGCGGCCAGCGCAGCCAGGGCAGGGCCAGGATGGCGCAGAGCGTGCATGCCAGGGCGGCCAGGGCGGACATGGCCGCCAGCCGTCCCGGGTGCAGACGCCGCAGCCCGCAGGAAAGGCCGGAGGCGGTCAGCAGGCTCAGCGCGGCGGCGAACTGCTCCAGCGCATACAGGCACCCGCTGACATGCATGGCCATCCCGCTCCCTTCATGGCTGGAGTATAGCGCGGACAGGCAGCGGCCACCGTCGAAGGGCGGCGCGGAAAGTGGCGGAAAATGCGGAAATGTGCTATCATGCCATCAGGAGGCGAGCATGCATGCAATTCGGCCCGTATACCATCGAGGTGACCGTGCGGCGGAACTGCCGCCATCTGATCCTGCGCTGCCGGGAGGGGCGGCTGTACCTGTCCGTGCCGCCCCGCACGCCAAAGGCGGCGATCAACGCCTTCCTTTCCGCCAGGACGGCCTGGATGGCGGAGCAGGTCGCGCGCACCACGGCCTATGAGCCGCAGTACGCGCCGGGGGAGCGGCACCTGGTGGCGGGGCGGTACATGACGCTGGGGGAGGAGGGCGTTCCGGCAGGGGAGAAGGCGTTCCTCAGCTTCCGGGCGGAGCGTCTGGCGGAGGCGGTGCGGCAGCTTCTGCCCCTGTGGGAGGCGCGCATGGGCGTGAAGGCGGGGAGCATCCGCTTCCGGGAGATGGTCAGCCGGTGGGGCTCCTGCCAGACCGTCACGGGGCATATCACGCTGAACCTGCGTCTGGGACTGGTGCCGGTGGAGTGCATGGAGTACGTGCTGGTGCACGAATTGTGCCACCTGCTGCATCCGGATCACTCGGCGGCGTTCCACGATGAGCTGACCTGCCTGATGCCCGACTGGGAGGCGCGCAAAAGGCGGCTGAACCTTTTTGACCTGCGGCCGCTGCCGCCGGGCTGATTCACCCCTCCGTTCCTGTGGACATACGCTGTGAGCAGGGAGGCAATTTATGCAAAGCTGCATAAAAATGTGCGCTTCCCCTTGACTTCCGGGACGGAGTGTGACAAGATGAGACGTGGCGAAATTTATCGGGCCGACCTGGATCCTGTGGTGGGATCGGAGCAGGGAGGAATACGGCCCGTGGTGATTATTCAGAATGATACGGGAAACCAGCACAGTACCACAGTGATCGTGGCGGCGGTGACCACAAGGGACAAGAAGAGCCATCTGCCGGTGCATGTGCCCATCACGGCGGCGGAGAGCGGGCTGAGGAAGGATTCGGTGATCCTGACCGAGCAGCTGCGCACGCTGGAGAAATCCCGGCTGACGCGCTACCTGGGGTGCCTGACCCCCGACGCCATGCGCCGGCTGGACCGGGCGCTGGCGCTGTCCCTGGGGACGGGGATCCCGGCAAGGACGCAAGGAGGAGCCTATGACCCGACTGGATGACAACATGCGCAATACCCGCTTGCGGGAGCAGCTGACGGCTTATGGACAGATTATTGTGGGCTGCCTGATCGGCGGCGCGGCCTACCCGGCCTTTCTGGTGCCCAACAACATTGCCCCCGGCGGCCTGACGGGCGTGGCCACCATCCTGAACTACCTGTTTCAGGTGCCGGTGGGCATCACCAGCCTTTTGCTGAACATTCCGCTGTTCATCATCGGCTGGAAGGCCATGGGGCGGGTGTTCGTGTTCCGCTCGCTGGTGGCAACGCTGCTGTTTTCCCTGTTTATCGACCTGCTGGGGCTGCAGCCGGTGACCATGGATCCCCTGCTGGGGACGCTGTTCGGCGGGGTGCTGCTGGGCTTCGGGCTGGGGCTGATCCTGCGGGGCGGCGCCACCACCGGCGGCTCGGACATGGTGGCCCGCATGGTGCACAAGAAGTTCCCCTTCATCACCGTGGGCGCGTTCCTGATGATGATCGACTGCGTGGTGGTGCTGGCGGCGGGCGTTTGCATGAGCGCCACGGAGGCGCTGTATGCGCTGATCTGCCTGTTCATCTCCTCCAAGGTGCTGGACATGGTGCTGGCGGGCATCAGCGGCAACAAGGCGTGCTTTGTCATATCGGGCGCCTATGACCGGGTGACGCAGCGGGTGATGACGGAAATGAACCGGGGCGTGACGCTGCTCAGCGCCAGGGGGGCCTACACCGGGCAGGAGCGGCCGGTGGTTCTTTGCGTGGCCAGCCGGGTGGAGGTGGCGCGGATCAAGGACATTGTCCGGGAGGAGGACGAGAACGCCTTCATGTTCATCACCGAGGCCCACGAGGCCCTGGGCGAGGGCTTCTCCAGCCTCAGCGGCGAGCAGTAACGGTGATGGATGGCAAAAAACTGCGGCCTTTCCTGCAAAAGTTTGTCGCAGCATCTTTTCAAACTTTGCGAATGCTGATATAATGGACATGGAGCATTTCATGCTTACAAACACGAGAGGGGAACCAAATCAAATGAAGAAGCTCGTTTCTCTTCTGCTGGCGGTCTCCATGCTGCTGGGCCTGGTGGCCTTTGCGTCTGCTGAGGAAACCTACCGCGTGGCGATGATCACCGACTACGGCGACATCACCGACCAGTCCTTCAATCAGACCACCTATGAAGCCTGCAAGGCCTTCTGCGAGGCCAACGGCATCGACTTCAGCTACTACAAGCCCGCCGGCGACTCCACCGCTGAGCGCGTCGCCATGGTTGACGCCGCTGTGGACGAGGGCTACAACGTGATCGTGATGCCCGGCTTCGCCTTCGGCGCCACCGTGGCCGAGGTGCAGGATGTGTATCCCGACGTGAAGTTCATCGCCCTGGACGTGAGCGAGTACGATGTGGGCGTGGCGCTGAATGACAACGTGTTCTGCGCTGTGTACCAGGAAGAGCTGTCCGGCTACATGGCCGGCTACGCCGCTGTGAAGCTGGGCTACAAGCACCTGGGCTTCCTGGGCGGCATGGCTGTGCCCGCCGTGGTGCGCTTCGGCTTCGGCTTTGTGCAGGGCGCTGACGCTGCCGCGGCCGAGCTGGGCCTGAGCGACGTGGTGGTTGAGTATGTGTACGGCAACCAGTTCTATGGCGACGCCGACATCACCGCCTACATGGACAACTGGTACCAGACCCTGGGCGTGGAAGTCGTCTTCGCCTGCGGCGGCGGCATCTACAGCTCCGCGGCTGAGGCTGCCCAGAAGGTCGGCGGCAAGGTCATCGGCGTTGACACCGACCAGTCCTTCATCATCGACGGCGCCTATGGCGAGGGCATGACCGTGACCTCCGCCATGAAGGGCCTGGCCGCCACCGTCAACACCCTGCTGTCCGAGACCGTTGCCGGCAACTTCGCCAACTACGGCGGCAAGGTGGAGACCCTGGGCCTGGTGTCCGGCGAGGACATGAGCCTGAACTACGTGGCTCTGCCCGAGACCACCCAGTTCGCTGACAGCTTCACCCGCGACGACTATGTGGCGCTGGTGAAGGGCATGGTGGACGGCACCATCGTGGTGTCCAACGCCACCGACGCGATGCCCGCGGTTGCCATCACCGTGAACGATCTGGGCACCGTGAAGTAAGCAACAATCACTTATCCGGGGATGGGATCGCCCGTCCCCGGACTTTTGACAAGAGCCCCTGTCTCCCCTTGATGGAAGCGGGGGCTTTTGTCAGAAGCATCTGCTGCCAAAGACGTTGCGAAGGGCTGCGCGTGCCCACCCCCGGCGGATGACCGGGCGCGTCACCCCTTCTTTGCGGATTGAAATGCCAATGTGGGAGGTATGCTTTTTGGAAAATCAGTACGCCATTGAGATGCTGGGCATCACCAAAAGGTTCCCGGGAATTGTCGCCAACGACAATATCACCCTGCAGCTGCGCAAGGGCGAAATCCACGCGCTGCTGGGGGAAAACGGCGCGGGCAAGTCAACGCTGATGAGCGTGCTGTTCGGCCTGTACCAGCCTGAGGAGGGCACCATCAAGAAGGACGGCAAGGTCGTCTCCATTGCCGACCCCAACGACGCCACGGCCCTGGGCATCGGCATGGTGCATCAGCACTTCAAGCTGGTGGAGTGCTTCACCGTGCTGGACAACATTATCATGGGCGTGGAGCCGAACAAATTCGGCTTCCTGCAGAAGAAGGAGGCCCGGGCGAAGGTCAAGGCCCTGTCCGAGCGCTACGGGCTGCACGTGGACCTGGACGCGAAGATTGAGGACATCACCGTGGGCATGCAGCAGCGCACGGAGATTCTCAAGATGCTCTACCGGGACAATGAGATTCTGATTTTCGACGAGCCCACCGCCGTGCTGACCCCCCAGGAGATTGACGAGCTGATGCAGATCATGCGCAACCTGGCCGCGGAGGGCAAGTCCATCCTCTTCATCTCCCACAAGCTGGCGGAGATCATGGCCGTGTCCGACCGCTGCACCGTGCTGCGCAAGGGCAAGTACATCGGCACGGTGGAGACGAAGAACACCACCATGGCCGAGCTGTCCGCCATGATGGTGGGCCGCAACGTCAACTTCCACGTGGAGAAGGCCGACAAGACCCCCGGCGACACCATCCTGAAGGTGGAGAACATGACCGTCGCCTCCAAGCTGCACAAGAACAACGCCGTGAAGAACGTGTCCCTGGAGGTGCGGGCAGGCGAGATCGTGTGCATCGCGGGCATCGACGGCAACGGCCAGACGGAGTTCGTCTACGGCCTGACGGGCCTGGAGCCCCTGGTGGGCGGGAAGATCACCCTGTGCGGCCAGGATATTACGAAGGCGACCATCCGCCAGCGCAGCGTCATGGGCATGAGCCATATCCCCGAGGACCGGCACAAGCACGGCCTGGTGCTGGACTACTCCCTGGAGGACAACATCGTCCTGCAGCGCTACTTTGAGCCGGAGTTCACCCGGAAGGGCTTCCTGCGGCGCAAGAACATCCGCACCTACGCCAACCGGCTGATCGAGCAGTACGACATCCGCTCCGGCCAGGGCGCAGTAACCAAGGCCCGCAGCATGTCCGGCGGCAACCAGCAGAAGGCCATCGTGGCCCGCGAGATTGACCGGGATCCCAAGCTGCTCATTGCGGTGCAGCCCACCCGCGGCCTGGACGTGGGCGCCATCGAGTACATCCACCGGCAGATCGTGGCCGAGCGCGACGCAGGCAAGGCGGTGCTGCTGGTATCCCTGGAGATGGACGAGGTTATGGACGTGTCCGACCGGATCCTGGTGATGTACGAGGGCGAGATCGTGGGCCAGCTGGATCCCAAGACAACCACGGCGGAAGAAATGGGCCTGTACATGGCAGGCGCCAAGAGGGAGGAGATGTAATCCATGGAGGCCAAGAAAAGCACCCCTTTCCTGCGGCGGCCTGCGGTGCAGACGCTGCTGGCGTCGCTGATCTGCATCCTGCTGGGCCTGCTGATCGGCTACATCGCGCTGCTGCTGATTAACCCGGCCGGCGCGTGGGACGCCATCGTGGTGATTGTGAAGAATTTCTGGAAGTACTCAGCCCAGTCGGCGCAGCTGAAGTATCTGGGCAACACCCTGGTGAAGGCCGCGCCCCTGCTGATGTGCAGCCTGTCGGTGCTCTTCGCCTACAAGGTGGGCCTGTTCAACATCGGCGCGGCGGGCCAGTACGTGGCGGGCGCGGGCGCGGCGCTGTACTGCGCGCTGGGGCTGCATATGCCCTGGTACGTGTGCATGCTGGCGGGCGCGGTGGCCGGCGCGCTGCTGGGCTGCCTCTCCGGCACGCTCAAGGCCTACCGCAATGTGAACGAGGTCATCTCCTGCATCATGCTCAACTGGATCAGCCTCTACCTGGTCAACAGCCTGCTGAGCACGGTGAAGGATCCCACAAGCCCCTACACCCTGCCCCTGGAAAAGAACGCCCCCGCGGCGCTGATTCCCTCCCTGGGGCTGGAGAAGCTCTTCACCAACAACAAGTACGTGACCATCGCCATTCCCCTGGCGATCATCCTGACGGTGCTGATCTGGGTGCTGCTGGAAAAGACAAAGTTGGGCTATGAGCTGAAGGCCACGGGCCTGAACAAGAACGCCGCCAAGTACTGCGGCATGCGGGAGAAATACAACATCATCCTGACCATGGGCATCGCGGGTGCGCTGGCGGGCATCGGCGCGTCGATGTACTTTCTCTCCGGGTTTGAGGAGTGGTCCTGCACGCAGTCCTCGGTGCCGGCCATGGGCTTCAACGGCATTGCGGCGGCCTTCCTGGGCGGCCTAAGCCCCATCGGCGCCATCTTCTCCTCCTTCTTCATCCAGCACATCACCAACGGCGGCGCGTATGTGGACAAGACCATGTACTGCTCGCAGATTTCTGACTTCATCTCTGCGGTGATCATTTACCTGTGCGGCTTCGTGCTGTTCTTCAAGCACTGCATGACCCGCTTCATGGACCGCAGGGAGGAAAAGGCGCTGCGGAAGGAGGAACAAGCCAAATGACGCTTCTGATTCAATACATGCTGATTTTCGCCTCCGTGCTGCTGCTGGTGGCGCTGGGCGGCTGCTTCTCCGAGCATTCCGGCGTGATCAACATCGGCCTGGAGGGCATCATGGTGTTCGGCGCGCTGGGCGGCGCGCTGGTGATGAAGTACCTGCCCGACGGCGCAAATGCGGCGACGGTCATCTTCCTGAGTATAGCGGCAGCGATGCTATTGGGCATGCTGTATTCCCTGCTGCTGGCAGTGGCTGCCATCAACTTCAAGGCGGACCAGACCCTGGTGGGCACGGCCATGAACCTGCTGGGCACCGCGGCGGCCACCGTGTTCGTCAAGGCCATGAACACCGCCGAGAACCCCGACAACGTGTCCTCCACCATCCAGTACATCAACGCCAAGAAGGCCTTCATTGTGGACCTGGGCGGCTTTGAGTTCAACTGGTTCATGCTCCTGGCGCTGATCCTGCTGGTGGTGTCCTACGTGATGCTGTACAAGACCAAGTTCGGCCTGCGTCTCCAGGCCTGCGGCGAGCATCCCCAGGCGGCGGACTCCGTGGGTATCAACGTGTACAAAATGCGCTACGCGGGCGTGATGATCTCCGGCCTGCTGGGCGGCATCGGCGGCCTGGTGTACATCACCGCCGGCGTGAGCGAGTGGAAGTTTGAGAACGGCGTGGCGGGCTTCGGCTTCCTGGCCCTGGCGGTGATGATCTTCGGCCAGTGGAAGCCCATCCGCATCGCCCTGGCGGCGCTGCTCTTCGGCCTGTTCCGGTCGCTGAGCAACGTGTACACGGGCTTCGACTTCCTGGCCAGCCTGAACATTCCCAGCAGCATCTACAACATGCTGCCCTACATCATCTCCCTGGTGGTGCTGGCCCTGACCAGCGGCAAGTCCCACGCCCCCAAGGCGGAGGGCATACCCTACGACAAGGGCTCACGCTGACCCATGGATTTCCCGGCAAGCGGCCTTCTCCCGGCGGAGAGGGCCGCTTCCTTTTATACAGGGGGCGCATAGGCTTTTGTCGGAATCCGCCATAATCCGCCCGCATACGACAAATATCAAACGAAAATCGACGGAAAAGGAAAAATGTTCGGAAAATATCTTGACGCATGGTATCGGTTACGGTATAATAGGGCTGATTTTCTGAGGGGAGGCGAAGGCTGTGTCCATGAAGATCGTCCGAGCCAAGCGTGGATTCAGCGGCGAACCCTGTGAAAATCGACCAGTCTGCAGCAGTGGAAGAGCGTGGCATCATATGTGAATCGCCAGGCTCTTTTCTTGTCCGCAGCGGAGGAAAGGATGGCACCATGAAGAAGGTTGCAGTCATCATGGGCAGCGACAGCGATCTGCCTGTGCTCAAGGGAGCCTTTGAGCAGCTGAAGAAGCTGGAGATTCCCTTCGAGGCTCACGTTTATTCCGCGCACCGCACCCCGGCGGAGGCGGCGGCTTTCGCCTCCACGGCCCGGGAAAAGGGCTTTGGCGTGCTGATTGCCGCGGCGGGCAAGGCCGCCCACCTGGCAGGTGCCCTGGCCGCCCAGACCACCCTGCCGGTGATCGGCATTCCTGTCAAGTCCTCGACCCTGGACGGGCTGGACGCGCTTCTGTCCACGGTGCAGATGCCCAGCGGCATGCCCGTGGCCACCGTGGCCATTGACGGCGCGGCCAACGCCGCCCTGCTGGCCGCGCAGATTCTCGCTGTGGAGGACGCGGCCCTGGCTGAAAAGCTCAGCGCCATGCGCCGTGCCCAGCACGATGCGGTGATCGCCAAGGACGCCGCGCTGACCATCGACTAAGCCCCAAAACACGAACATTCCGGCGACAAGCGATTTTGAAGGAGGAGTATTTCCATGAAGAAGCTGCAGCAGCTCTATGAAGGCAAGGCCAAGAAGGTTTTCGCGACGGATGATCCCGATGTGGTGCTGGTGTCCTACAAGGACGACGCCACCGCCTTCAACGGCCTCAAGCGGGGCACCATCACCGGCAAGGGTGTGATCAACAACCGCGTCACCAACTTCCTGATGCAGATGCTGGAGCGCAACGGCATCCCCACCCACTACATCGAGGAGATCTCCGACCGGGAGACCCTGGTGAAGAAGGTGCACATTGTGCCCCTGGAGGTCATCGTGCGCAACATCGCCGCCGGCAGCCTGTCCAAGCGTCTGGGACTGCCCGAGGGCACCAAGCTGAAGAGCACCGTCATCGAGTACTGCTACAAGGATGACGAGCTGGGCGATCCCATGGTGAACGAGTACCACATCATGGCCATGGGCTGGGTGAGCAAGCCCGTGCTGGACCAGATCGCCGCCTACGCGCTGAAGATCAACCGGCTGCTGTCCGACTTCCTGAAGCAGAGCGAGATCGAGCTGATCGACTTCAAGCTGGAATTCGGCATCACCAGCGACGGTACCCTGGTGCTGGCGGACGAAATCAGCCCCGACACCTGCCGCTTCTGGGACAGCAAGACCCATGAGAAGCTGGACAAGGACCGCTTCCGCCGCGACCTGGGCGGCGTGGAGGACGCGTACCAGGAGATTCTCAAGCGCCTGATGGGGGAGTAAGCATTCATGTTTGACAAGCTACATGAAGAATGCGGCGTGTTCGGCATTTACCGCCGCAGCGGCGAGGGCGTGGTGGCCGAGGCCTACCATGCGCTCTACGCCCTGCAGCACCGCGGCCAGGAAAGCTGCGGCATCGCGGTGAACGATGACGGCGTGATCACCTGCCACAAGGACGTCGGCCTGGTGACGGACGTGTTCACCCGGGACGTGCTGGAGAAGATGCATGAGGGTCAGATGGCCGTGGGCCACTGCCGCTACGGCACCACCGGCACCCTGAACCGCAACAACGCCCAGCCCATGCTGGTCAACCACCGCAAGGGCGCCATGG
Organism: Aristaeellaceae bacterium; assembly: GCA_051883775.1. Taxonomy (GTDB): domain Bacteria; phylum Bacillota; class Clostridia; order Christensenellales; family Aristaeellaceae; genus UBA11524. The sequence continues at coordinate 26,544 of JBJEUJ010000326.1, forward strand.
CCATCTGCCACAACGGCAACCTGACCAACGCCGCTGAGCTGCGGGACGAGCTGGAGCAGCAGGGCGCCATCTTCCACACCACCTCCGACACGGAGGTCATCGCCTACATCATCACCCAGCAGCGGCTGAAGTGCGGCTCCATCGAGGAGGCTGTCCGGGCCTCCATGCCCATGATTGCCGGTGCGTACTCCCTGGTCATCATGAGCCCCACCAAGCTCATCGCCGCCCGGGATCCCCACGGCTTCCGCCCGCTGTGCATGGGCCATATGGGCGAGGATATTGTCTTTGCCTCCGAGTCCTGCGCGCTGGACGCCATCGGCGCCACCTTCGACCGGGACATCGAGGCCGGCGAGGTGGTGGTGGTCACCAAGGAGGGTATCCAGTCCTACAAGGCCGAGAACGCCTGCCATGACGGCATGTGCGTGTTCGAGTACATCTACTTCGCCCGGCCGGACAGCGTGATGGACGGCAGCTCCGTGCATGAGGCGCGGGTGCGGGCAGGCGCGTTCCTGGCCCTGGAGCATCCGGTGCAGGCGGACGTGGTCATCGGCGTGCCGGATTCCGGCCTGGACGCGGCCCTGGGCTATGCCCGGCAGAGCGGCATCCCCTACGGCATCGGCTTCATCAAGAACAAGTATATCGGGCGCACCTTCATCCAGCCCGGGCAGAAGCAGCGGCAGAACGCCGTGCGCATCAAGCTCAATGCCGTCAGCGCCACGGTGAAGGGCAAGCGCGTGGTCATGGTGGACGACTCCATCGTCCGCGGCACCACCTGCGCCCGCATTGTGCGGCTGCTGCGGGAGGCGGGGGCCACGGAGGTGCATGTGCGCATGTCCTCCCCGCCCTTCATCCGGCCCTGCTACTTCGGCACGGATGTGGACTCCACCGACAACCTGATCGCCGCCCACCACAGCATTGAAGAGATCTGCGAGATCATCGGCGCGGATTCCCTGGGCTTCCTGCCCCTGGAGGCCTGCGACAAGCTGGCGGCGGACAGCCACTGCGGCTTCTGCAAGGGCTGCTTCACCGGCGTTTATCCCGTCAAGCCCCCCGAGGAAAAGCAGAAGTACCGCTTCGAGCAGCGTCTGACGGAGAAGGAATAAGCACGGCGGCGTGGCCGGGGCCACAGCCCCTCCGCGTGCCAGTCGTATCCGATGGCAATGAAAAGCATCGAAGATGCCCGGCGGGGCGGGTCGTTTTCCGCAGAGCGGAAAACATTCCTTACACGAGCGAACGGCCGGCAGGCTGGCGCAGCCAGCCGATAAGTAGAGCGAGTGCAAAACTCAAAAAAGTGGCCTCCGCCACTTTTTTGATACGTAAAGGAGAATCATCATGAAGAGCGAGAGCGCAAGCTACAAGGCGGCTGGCGTGGATATTACCGCAGGCTACAAGGCCGTGGAACTGATGAAGCAGCATGTGGCCCGCACCCTGACCGCAGGCGTGGTGGACGGCATCGGTGGCTTCGGCGGCCTGTTTGAGCTGGATACCCAGGGCATGGAACGCCCCGTGCTGGTCAGCGGCACCGACGGCGTGGGCACGAAGCTCAAGATCGCCATGCTGCTGGACAAACACGACACCATCGGCATCGACTGCGTGGCCATGTGCGTCAACGACGTCATCTGCTGCGGCGCGAAGCCTCTGTTCTTCCTGGACTACATCGCCTGCGGAAAGAACGTGCCGGAAAAGATTGCCAGCATCGTGGCGGGCGTGGCGGAGGGCTGCGTCCAGGCGGAATCCGCCCTCATTGGCGGCGAGACCGCCGAGCATCCCGGCATGATGCCCGATGACGACTACGACCTGGCGGGCTTCTCCGTGGGCGTGGTGGACCGCAAGCGCATCATCGACCGGGAAACCATGCAGCCCGGCGACGTGATGATCGCCCTGCCCTCCTCCGGCGTGCATTCCAACGGCTTCTCCCTGGTGCGCAAGGTGTTCGGGATCGGCCAGGGCGGCGAGAACCGCACCTACCCCGAGCTGGACAAGTCCCTGTGGGACACCCTGCTCACCCCCACGAAGATTTATGTGAAGCCCGTCATGGCACTGCTGAAGGAAATCCAGCCCCGGGCCATCAGCCACATCACCGGCGGCGGCTTCTATGAGAACATCCCGCGGGGCCTGAAGGAGGGCTGCTGCGCCCGCATCCGCCGCAGCGACGTGCGCGTGCTGCCCATCTTCGACATCATCGCCCGGGAGGGCAACATCCCCGAGCGCGACATGTTCAACACCTACAACATGGGCGTGGGCATGACCATCACCGTGGCGAAGGAGGACGCCGGCCGCGCGCTGGAGATCCTCCGCGAGAGCGACGAACCCGGCGCGTACATCCTCGGCGAGATCGTCGCGGGCGAAAAGGGCGTGGAGCTGTGGTAAGAGCGGCGATTCTGGTGTCCGGCGGCGGCACCAACCTGCAGGCCATCATCGACGCGAAGGCCGCGGGGAAGATTCCCTCGGCGGAGCTGGCGCTGGTCATTGCCTCCAATGACAAGGCCTACGCCCTGACCCGGGCGGCGAACGCGGGCATTCCCGCCATCGTGCTGCACAAGGAGAGGGACGAGAGCCTCGACGCCTATGGCGAGCGGATGCTTAAGGCCCTGCGGGAGTACCGCATCGACGTGGCGGTGCTGGCGGGGTTCCTGACCATCCTGCCGGAAAACGTCATCCGCGCCTATGACCACCGCATCCTCAACATCCACCCCAGCCTGATCCCTTCCTTCTGCGGCAAGGGCTTCTACGGGCTGAAGGTGCATGAGGCGGCCCTTCAAAAGGGCGTGAAGGTCACCGGCGCGACGGTGCATTTTGTCAACGAGATTCCCGACGGAGGCGACATCATCGCCCAGAAGGCGGTGGAGGTGCTGCCCGGGGACACCCCGGAGGTTCTCCAGCGGCGGGTGATGGAGCAGGCCGAGTGGCTGCTGCTGCCCCAGGCCCTGGAGGACGTGGCCCGTTCCCTGGATGAAGCGTGATACGGAGGAAGATACCATGCAGACCGTGGATTTCTACAAGGCCCTTTCCGCTAACGAGTACCCCGGCCGGGGCATCATGCTGGGCCTGGACGAGAAGGGCGAGAACGCCGTGATCGTCTACTTCATCATGGGCCGCAGCGTCAACAGCCGCAACCGCGTGTTTGTGGAAAAGGACGGGGGCATCATCACCCGGGCCTTTGATGAGAGCAAAATGGTGGATCCCCACCTGATCATCTACGCCCCCGTGCGGGTGCTGCCGGACGGCCGGACCATCGTCACCAACGGCGACCAGACCGACACCGTCTACGACTTCATGGCCGATGGCCGCACCTTTGAGGACGCGCTGCGCACCCGCACCTTTGAGGACGACGCGCCCAACTTCACCCCTCGCATTTCCGGCCTGGTGGAGGCGGGCGAGGGCAAGGCGGCCTACAGGCTGTCCATCCTCAAGAGCGACAACGGCGACGAGGGCAGCGTGCAGCGGTTCTTCTTCGACTACTGCCAGCCCAGGGCGGGGGTGGGTCACTTCATCCACACCTACCGCTGCAACGGCAATCCCATTCCCTCCTTCGAGGGCGAGCCGGAGCGGGTGAGCATCTCCGGTGACATTGACGAGCTGACCCGCAAGGTGTGGGACAGCCTGAACGCTGACAACAAGGTGAGCCTGTTCGTGCGCACCATCAACGTGAATACGGGCGCAACCGCCACCCGCCTCATCAACAAAAACAGCTGACCCCAGGGAATCGCGCCAGCGGAAACGGGTCAAGGGGCGATGCCCCTTGCGCGGGGTGCAGGGGCGGCGTCAGCCCCTGCCGGCGTCCCGGCAACGACACACAAGGAGGAACCCCATGGCAACGGAACTGGAACTCAAGTATGGCTGCAACCCGAACCAGAAGCCGTCCCGCATCTTCATGGAGCAGGGCGAGCTGCCCATCACCGTCCTCAACGGCAAGCCCGGCTACATCAACTTCCTGGACGCGCTCAACGGCTGGCAGCTGGTCTGCGAGCTCAAGCGCGCCACGGGCCTGCCTGCGGCGGCCTCCTTCAAGCATGTGAGCCCTGCGGGCGCGGCGGTGGGCGTGCCGCTTAACGACACCCTGCGGCAGATTTACTTCGTGGGGGATCAGGAGCTGTCCCCGCTGGCCTGCGCCTATGCCCGGGCCCGTGGCGCTGACCGCATGTCCTCCTTTGGCGACTGGATCGCCCTGAGCGACGAATGCGACGCCTCCACCGCCCGGCTCATCAAGCCCGAGGTGTCCGACGGCATCATCGCTCCCGGTTATTCCGAGGAGGCCATGGCCATCCTCAGGGCCAAGAAGAAGGGCAACTACAACATTGTGCAGATCGACCCTGCCTACCGCCCCGCGCCCGTGGAGCGCAAGCAGGTGTTCGGCGTGACCTTCGAGCAGGGGCGCAATGAGTTCGTCATTGACAACAGCCTGCTGACCAACATCGTCACCGGGAACAAGGAGCTGCCCGAGGAGGCCAAGCGCGACCTGGTCATCGCCCTGATCACGCTGAAGTACACGCAATCGAACTCCGTGTGCTACGCCAAGGGCGGGCAGGCCATTGGCATCGGCGCGGGCCAGCAGAGCCGCATCCACTGCACCCGCCTGGCCGGGCAGAAGGCGGACAACTGGCTGCTCAGGCAGCATCCCCGGGTGCTGGCGCTGCCCTTTGTGGACAAGATTGCCCGCCCCGACCGGGACAACACCATCGACGTGTTCATCTCCGACGAGCCGGAGGAGGTGCTGGCGGAGGGCCGCTGGCAGCGGTTCTTCAAGGAGAAGCCCGCCCCCCTCACCCGGGAGGAGAAGCGGGCCTGGCTGGATCAGCAGACCGGCGTGGCCCTGGGCAGCGATGCGTTCTTCCCCTTTGGGGACAATATTGAGCGGGCGCACCGCTCCGGCGTGAGCTACGTGGCGCAGCCCGGCGGCTCCATCCGCGACGACAACGTGATTGAGGTTTGCAACCTGTATGGCATGGTGATGGCCTTCACGGGCATGCGCCTGTTCCACCATTAAGCTGCCGCTTCGCCGGAATCCGCTGCGCGGCTTCCGGCGAGGCTTTGCAGACGCTCACTGGTCAGCGCGGAGCGCTTTCCGGCCGTTCGCGTCTGTAAGGAAAGTTTTCGGCAGAGCCGAAAACGACCCGCCCGCCCGGCAAAGCCGGGCGATACGATTCCAGTCCTGCGGACGGCAAGTTACCCTGACCCAATGGTAAGGAGAGAAAATCATGAAGGTACTGATTGTGGGCGGCGGCGGCCGTGAGCACGCCATTGCCGCGAAGATTGCGGAGAATCCCGCCGTGGAGAAGCTCTACGCGGCCCCCGGCAACGGCGGCATGGCGTCCATCTGCGAGCTGGTGCCGCTGAAGGCCACGGACGTGGAGGGCATTGTCGCCTGGGCGAAGAACAACGCCATGGACTTTGTGGTGGTGGCGCCGGACGATCCCCTGTGCCTGGGCATGGTGGACGCCCTGAAGGCCGTGGGCATCCCCGCCTTCGGGCCGGAGAAGAACGCTGCGGTCATCGAGGGCAGCAAGGTGTTCGCCAAGAATCTGATGAAGAAATACGGCATCCCCACCGCCGCCTACGAGACCTTCGACGATTACGACGCGGCGGTCAGCTATCTGGAGAGCGCCGCTTACCCCATCGTGGTGAAGGCTGACGGCCTGGCCCTGGGCAAGGGTGTGCTGATCTGCCCGGACAAGGCGTCCGCGGTGGAGGCGGTCGGCTCCATGATGAAGGAAGCGAAGTTCGGCGCGTCCGGCGCACGGGTGGTCATTGAGGAATTCCTCACCGGGCCGGAGGTCAGCGTGCTGGCCTTCACCGACGGCAAGGTGGTTAAGCCCATGGTGTCCAGCATGGATCACAAGCGCGCGATGGATCACGACGAGGGCCTGAACACCGGCGGCATGGGCACCATCGCCCCCAACCCCTGCTACACCCCCGAGCTGGCGGAAAGGTGCATGCAGGAAATCTTCCTGCCCACCATCGCCGCCATGAACGCCGAGGGCCGCACCTTCCGGGGCTGCCTGTACTTCGGCCTGATGATCACCCCCGACGGCCCCAAGGTCATCGAGTACAACTGCCGTTTCGGCGATCCGGAGACTCAGGTGGTGCTGCCCCTGCTGGAAAGCGATCTGCTGACCATCATGCGCGCCTGCACCAACGGCACCCTGGCGGATACCGAGGTCAAGTTCTCTGACAAGCACGCCTGCTGCGTGATCTGGGCCTCCAAAGGTTACCCCACCAGCTACCAGAAGGGCTTCGAGCTCACCTTTGATCCGGAGGCCGCCGCCCACACCTTTGTGGCGGGAGCCAAGCTGGCTGACGGCAAGCTCCTTACCTCCGGCGGCCGGGTCACCGGCACCACCGCCATTGCCGGTTCCCTGGAGGAAGCCATCCGGGAGGCCTACCGCATTTCTGACGGCGTCCGGTTTGAAAACCGCTACCGCCGCAGCGACATCGGCCAGCGGGCCCTGCAGGCTCTGAAATAAAGAAGGAGGAAATAGCCCATGGTTTATCGCGTATTTGTAGAAAAAAAGGAAGGCCTGGACAACGAGGCCCGGGGCCTGCTGAACGAGGCCAAAACCCTTCTGGGCATGGAGCGTCTGGAAAAGGTACGGCTGTTCAACCGTTACGACGCGGAAAACATCACCAAGGAACTGTTTGATTACGCGGTCAAGACGGTTTTCTCCGAGCCCCAGCTGGACACCGCCAGCGCTTCCATTGACCTGCCCGGCGCTTACGTCTTTGCCGTGGAAGCCCTGCCCGGCCAGTTCGACCAGCGGGCGGACTCCGCTGCCCAGTGCATCCAGATCATCTCCCAGGGGGAGCGGCCCCTGGTCCGCACCGCCAAGGTCTATGCCCTGTACGGCGCCCTGACAGATGCCCAGATCGCGGAGTTCAAAAAATATGTTATCAACCCGGTGGAATGCCGGGAGGCTGCCCTGGAAACTCCCAACACTCTGGCCATTCAGTACGACATTCCCACCGGGGTTGCCACCCTGGAGGGCTTCACCAAGCTGGATAAGGAGGGCCTGGCTGGATTTATCCGGCAGTATGGCCTGGCGATGGACCTGGACGACATTCTCTTCTGCCAGTCCTATTTCGTCAGCGAGCACCGGGACCCCACCATCACCGAGA
>JBJEUJ010000327.1:0-7004 GCA_051883775.1 Aristaeellaceae bacterium
GAGCCCGGCCAGCTGGTGACCATCCCCGGCAACCTGATCGTCCGGCAAAGCTGCGCCTTCCACAGGAGTTGAGCTTGCCTGCATACAAAAACGGGCCTTCACGGGCGGTATTGCGCCGCGCCGTGAAGGCCCGCTTGCATGATGGGTGTTACCGGATAACGCCGGAGGTCAGGCTCCGGGGCGGCAGGATGAAGCTGGCCAGCTGCTCCTCCACCCGCAGGCAGACGGGCAGCTCCTGCTCCGCCTTGTTCAGCAGCACCAGGGCCAGGCCGCCGTCCGGGTTGCGGAAGGCCGTCACATCCAGCTGATCGGTGTAGCGGGTGACGCCAATGCGCACCGCGCCGGGCCGGATGAAATGGGCGAAGTGCCGCAGGCTGCCCAGCACCGCCCGGGGCGTCAGGGTGTCCGCCGCCTGGTCGTAGAGGTAGGGCGCGTCGCAGAAGTTGCCCACATGGTTGGGGCCGCCCTGCGCGTCCAGGAGCATGTTCCAGTCATAGATGGCGCTCATGCCGTGGTTCAGGTCGCCGATGAGCTCATGGGCCAGGCGCAGGGCGTTGTCGAACGCCGCGTCGCTGGCGTACTTGCTGAACTCGATGCAGCTTTCCGACAGGGCCAGCTTCATTTCCGGCCAGCGTGCGCGGATCATGTCCAGGCCCTCGAAGTGGTCGCCGCTGTACCAGTGGCAGGCAATGCCATCCGCCGCCCCCGCCAGCACCCGGGCCCGCTCATAGGCCCGCTCCTTGTTGTGATCCCAGCCGAAGATTTCCACATCCCCCAGGCCCTCCTTCTCCATGGCGGGACGAAGGTGGTTGAGGATGAAATCCCGCTCCTCCTGGGCGGAGTACAGGCAGGAGTCCCAGGTCTGCACGGCCTTGGGCTCGTTCTGCACGGAGATGCGCTTCACCCGGAAGCCCCGCTCCCGGAATTCCCGGATGTAGCGGCACAGGTAGCGCGCCCACATATCCGCGTACTGGGGCAGCAGATGGCCGCCGTGCTTGCGCTCGCCGTTATCCTTCATGAAGGCTGGGGGCGACCAGGGGGACAGCATCAGCGCCAGCTCCCCGCCGCAGGCATCCCGGGCGTCCTCCAGCATGGGCAGAATGTAGCGGAACTGCCGCTGGGTGGAGAAGCTCGCCAGCGCCGTGTCCACCGGGTCGGACATGGCCTCGTACATCTCCACGGAGAAGTCGCAGCTGTCCATGGGCACCCGCACAATGCGGTAGCCCAGCCCCTCATCGGAGAAGTAGTCCTGCATCAGCTGCCTGCGCTTGTCAGCGGGCATCTGCGCATAAACATAGCCCGCGGCGTCCGTGATGGCCCCGCCGAAGCCCTCCATGGTCTGCCCCGTCACGTCGGGGTAGAGGTTCACCACCTGGTTCTCCACGCCCTGGGCATCCGGGGCAAGGGTCAGCGCCTGCGTCAGGCTCCCGGTGCGGGCCGTCGTTGTTGTCAGCCTGAGTTCCATGGTCATCGCTCCTATCCTCATGGTATACAGAAAGGCCGGAGAGGCCGCATGGTCCTTCTCCGGCGCATGATGGTATGGATCCGCCGCTTACTCGAAGCCGCGGGAGCGCAGGAACTGATAGCTGCGGCGCAGGCACTCGATGGGATCCTCGCCGTTGCAGTTGTCCTGCTCCACCAGCATGTACTTCGTGCCGCCGGCAGCAGCCTTCTCAAACACCCGGTCGAAGTTGATGTTGCCCTCGCCCACCACGGCCATCTGCCGGCCATAGGCGAAGTCCTTGAGGTGGATGCAGGGGATGCGGCCCGCCAGCTTCTCCAGCCACAGCGCGGGATCGCTGCCGCCCGCCGTCACCCAGTAGGTGTCCAGGGTGAAGCCCAGCTGATCCGCCGGGAAGTCCTCCATCAGGTGCGCCATGACAATGCGGCCGTCCGCCAGCTTGCGGAACTCGCCGTCATGGTTGTGGTACATGAAGGTCTTGCCCATGCTGCTGATCTTCTTCGCCACGGGGGCGTAGGTCTCCACAAACTTCTCGTAGGTGTCGCCCTTCTCCGGGTCGAAGGAGTAGTAGCCCAGACCGATGTGGTCGCAGCCGAAGATCTCATGGTCGCGCACAACCTGCTCGGTCTCGCCGGTCAGGCGGGGGGCGGGGATGTGGGTCAGCACACAGCGCAGGCCGTTGCGGTCCAGCTGCTCCTTGAGCCACTGGGCGTCGTAGGGGCAGGTGCCGGAGATCTGCACATTCTTATAGCCGATGTCGGCCACCTTCTTCAGCGTTTCCGCAAAGCCCTCCAGGGTCTGGCAGGATTCACGCACCGTATAAAATTGAGCACCAATTTCCATGATGAGCTTCCTCCTTTTATTCTGCTGCCCGCTTGTGTGGGCAGGGCCCGGCATCCGCGCCGAACCATCCCATTCTGATAGGTTCATACTATACTTTTTCCGCCCGATTGTCAAGGCTTCGCCAAAATTTCAGCCTGATTGATGATATAAATTTATAAATCGTTTTTGTTCCTGTCTGGTCTGTTTATCCGTCACATTCTCCATAGATCATCATGGCGTACGGGCACGCCTTCCTGCCCCCTTCGCTCTCCGCGCAGCCTCCACCGCCCGGTGAACGCATTGCGCAGCATGCTGCTCCCCGTCCTTCATTTGAGCCGGGAGGACGCCGCAGCCGTCATGCAGGCCGTCTGTCATTTTTGGCGGATTTCCTGCCAATTTATCCAGTTTTGTTCCAATTTGCGCCCGAATATGACGGATATGCCGGTTTGAATTGCACATTCCGTGTTTTTTTTCGCAAAGGCCCTTCTCTTTTTGAAGAAGATGGTGTATGATGCAAATACAATATGCAGGATGCGGTATTCATTCCTGCATATTGAATCGCAGAAAGGGATGAAACCCAAATGAAAAAGTGGATTGCGCTGTGCCTGTCCATGGTCATGCTGCTCAGCTGCTTCAGCATGACGGCCATGGCCGAGGAACGGTACCTGGGCGTTATGCTCAGCACGAACGTCATGTCCCTGGACACCAACCTGGCCACCGACGGTGAGTCCTTCGAGGTGATCGCCGACTGCATCGACGGTCTGACCCAGATGGACGCCGACGGCGCTGCCATCCCCGCCATCGCGGAGAGCTACGACATCTCTCCGGACGGCAAGACCTACACCTTCCACCTGCGCGACGCCAAGTGGTCCAACGGCACCCCCGTCACCGCCAACGACTTCGTGTTCGCCTGGCGGCGCATCTGCCAGGAGGCTGGCGAGTACGCCTACATGTTCGATACCTCCGTGGGCTGCGTGAAGAACGCCGACGCCATCATCTATGAAGGCGCTGATCCCACCACCCTGGGCGTTTCCGCTCCTGACGACAAGACCTTCGTGGTGGAGCTGGAGGTTCCCGTGTCCTTCTTCCCGTCCCTGATGTACTTCCCCACCTTCTACCCCATCAACGAGGAGTTCTACAACAGCCTGGAGGAGGGCACCTACGGCACCAGCCCCGAGACCTTCCTGTCCAACGGCGCCTTCGTGCTGGAGAGCTACACCCCCGGCACCGCCAACCTGTCCGTGAAGAAGAACCCCGACTACTGGGATGCTGACCGCGTGCAGCTCGCCGGCATCAAGTACCAGGTGGTGGGCTCCTCCGACAACGCCCTGACCGGCTTCAAGACCGGCGCCCTGGACGTTGTAACCATCAGCGGCAACCAGGTTGCCAGCGTTGAGAAGGATGCTTCCCTGTCCCAGAACCTGCAGGTTGTTGGCGCGGGCTACATGTGGTACCTGTCCTTCAGCCAGACCGCGAACAACGCCCAGGGCGGTATGCTGGCCAACGCTAAGCTGCGCCTGGCCATCAGCAACGCCATCGACCGTGAGGCCCTGGTGGAGGACTACGTGATGGACGGCTCCCTGGACACCTACACCGCGGTTCCCCCGCAGTTCGCTGCCAGCGCCTCCACCGGCGCGGACTTCTCCGCCGACCAGGACGCCTTCAAGGACGTGTGCGACTACGATCCTGACCGTGCTGCCGAGTACTTCGACGCAGCCGTGGCTGAGCTGGGCGTGAGCGAGTTCACCTTCACCATGATCTACGGCAACAACGAGGGCGACGAGGTCGCCAAGGTGGCCCAGGCCATCAAGAGCCAGGTGGAGGACGCGCTGCCCGGCGTGACCATCAACCTGCAGCCCATGACCAAGGCCGAGCGTCTGGACAAGATGCAGAACGACAACTATGACATCGCCCTGACCCGCTGGGGCCCGGACTATGCTGACCCCATGACCTACCTGGGCATGTGGATCACCGACAACTCCAACAACTACGGCTTCTGGAGCAATGCGGAATATGATCAGCTGATCACCGACTGCACCACCGGCGCTTACATCACCGATTATGACGCCCGCTGGGAAGCCATGTTCCAGGCTGAGACCCTGGTCATGCAGGAGGCCGTGATCGCTCCCCTGTACACCAAGGCCAACGCCAACCTGATTACTGCCGGTGTGGAGGGCATTGAGTTCCACCCCGTCGGCCTGAACCGCGTCTACAAGAACGCCGTCATCAAGTAATCAGCACCACAGGAACCATCGTCAGGCAGAGCGGCCTATGGCTGGGCCGCTCTGCCTCTTGATTCTGTGACCATGTGAAAAGGATGACGGATTGTATGACAAAGTATGTAATGAAGCGGATCGGCATGGCGCTGATGACGCTGCTGATCATTATCTTCCTGCTGTTCCTGCTGGTGCGCATCATGCCCGGCAATCCGTTTCCTTCGGAGCGGATGAACGCGCAGCAGATCGCCAACAAGCGCGCTGAGCTGGGCCTGGACGACCCGATCCTGGTGCAGTTCTGGAACTATATGGTGAGGCTGCTCCAGGGCGACTTCGGCAAGGGCACCTCCCTGTACAACGGCGCGCCCATCAAGACCGTGCTGTCCACCTGCGTGTCCAACTCCTTCCGCATCGGCGGCATGGCCGTGGCGCTGGGCACGGTGATCGGCCTGCTGCTTGGCATCTGCGCCGCGCTGAACCGCGGACGCTTCCTGGATCACTTCTGCACGGTGTTCTCCATCCTGGGCGTGTGCGTGCCCTCCTATGTGTTCCTGATCTTCCTGCAGTACAACTTCTCCTACAAGCTGACCCTGCTCCCCTATTTCTTCAATGATACGGACTTCCTCCACTCCGCGGTAATCCCCGTAATTTCCATGAGCCTGTTCACCATGTCCACCATCGCTCGCTTCACCCGCAACGAGATGGTGGAGGTCATTGACAGCGACTACGTCCGCCTGGCCGAGTCCAAGGGCCTCTACGGCGGAAGCCTGGTGCGCCGCCATGTGCTGCGCAACGCGCTGATCCCCATCGTGACGGTGCTGGCCCCGCTGATCGTCGATCTGCTGACCGGCGCGCTGGTGGTGGAGAAGATTTACGGCATCAACGGCATCGGCAAGCTGATGGTGGACGCCATCGCCGGTGAGGGCGTTGACTACAACTACGTGCTGGCGCTGGGCATCCTGTACTCCTCGCTGTATATCGGGATCATGCTGGTTGTGGATATCCTCTACGGCGCGCTGGATCCCCGCATCCGCGTGGCGGCCAAAGGAGGCGCAAACGAATGAAAAAGCTGCAGCCCTGCCCTCCGGCGCCGGCGGAGGACTATGTTCCCGTTCCCGGCGACTTCGACCTGTTGGAGCAGGCCGACATCACCACCGATACCAACTACGCCTCCCAGGGCTACTGGAAGGGCGTAGCCACCCACTTTGTACGCAACAAGCGCGCCATGATCGGCCTGGTCATTGTGGCGCTGCTGATTCTCCTGGCGGTCTTTGCCCCCATGTTCAGCGGTTATGAATATGACGAAATCGTCTCCGCCCTGAACGCCAAGGGCCGCAAGAAGGCTGCCGTGGGCATTGCTCCCCGGATTCCCGCCATCCATGAGATGATCACGGGCGAGCCTTACGACGACATTTATGCCGACAAGACCTTCCTCTTCGGCACCGACGACCTGGGCCGCGACCTGTGGACCCGCACCTGGTACGGCGCGCGGGTATCGCTGATGATCGCCTTTGTGACCATCATCATCGACATGCTGATCGGCATGAGCTACGGCCTGCTGTCGGGCTACTTCGGCGGACGAATAGACAACGTGATGCAGCGCTTTGTAGAGATTGCCAACAGCATCCCCCGGCTGGTGATCGTATCGGTGCTGGCGATCTTCATGCCAAAGGGCATCGGGCTGGTCATTGTGGCGCTGCTGCTGACGGAGTGGATCGGCATGAGCAAGATTGCCCGCGCCGAGATGCTCAAGATGAAGGAGCAGGAGTACGTGCTGGCCAGCCGCACCCTGGGCGCAGGCAGCGGGCATATCATCTTCAAGGAGATCCTGCCCAACACCATCGGCCCCATTATCACCCAGGTGATGTTCTCCATCCCCACGGCCATCTTCACCGAGGCGTTCCTGAGCTTCGTGGGCGTGGGCATTGTGCTGCCCCAGTGCTCCATCGGCACGCTGATTGAGGACGGCTTCAACAACATCACCACCCTGCCCTATCAGATTCTGCCGCCGATTGTGGTGCTGGCGCTTTTGATGCTGGGCTTCAACTTCATCGGCGACGGCCTGCGCGAGGCCCTTGCGCCCAAGCTGGAAGACATGTAAGGAAGGAGGATATCCGATGCAAGCCAACAAGACCATCCTGCAGATCAAGGATCTGGATATCTCCTTCCGCACCAACGCGGGCGTGGTGCACGCCATCCGCGGCGTGAACCTGGATTTGCAAAAGGGCGAGACCGTGGCCATCGTGGGCGAAAGCGGCTCGGGCAAGTCCGTGACGATGAAGGCCGCCGTGGGCCTGCTGGACAGCAACGCCACCATCAACAGCGGCGAAATTCTCTACACCTACGAGGAGAACGGCCAGGACAAGACCGTCGACCTGCTGAAGCTGACGAAGAAGCAGCTGCGCACGGAATACAACGGCCAGCGGCTGGCCATGGTGTTCCAGGATCCCATGACAAGCCTTGACCCCACCATGACCATCGGCAAGCAGATCATGGAGGGCATG
>JBJEUJ010000328.1:0-33113 GCA_051883775.1 Aristaeellaceae bacterium
AGATCTTGTAGAACAGGCCCTTGATGCCGAAGGGGCGGGTCACGGCGGAGACGAATGCCGCCAGCAGCACCCGGGGCAGGCCGCACATGTCGATGACCAGCTGCAGCTTGTAGGGCTCATGCATGCCCACGCCCGTGGAGTTGATGCCCGCGAACCTGGCCATGAATTTGGCGAAGAAGCCCAGCTTGACCTCGTCCTTGGTCTTGACGTTGCGGGTGCACATGGCCATCACCTTCGCCGTGACGGACACAACGTCCCCCGGCCGGGAGATGGGCAGCACGTACTTGCGGATCAGCTCCGCCTGATCCTCCCCCACCTCCACAAAGTGGGTCTTGATGGCATAGCGGTCGTAGCGGCGGCCGTTGCGGCCAGTGAGGGTGCCCCGGTCAAAATATACCACGCCGTTTTCTTCCCGGCGCTGCGATTCCAGGTTTCTCGAATCTCCCATCTCAAGTGCCTCCTTGACGGATATCGGTCGGAATCCATTGTACAACGCTTTGGGGATCGTGTCAATTTCTATCATGGTTCCCCGGAGGCCAAATCATCCCCCGGAAAAGCAAAAAAACGCAGGGAAAACAAATTGTTTCCGCGCTTGTCACAGGGGCCGGGCGGGTGTATAATCCCAATGATTCCCGCACAGGAGGCATTCATCCATGGCCAAGGCTGTGAAAACCAACGTACTGCGTCATCTGGACGCGCTGAAGATTCCCTATGAAACCCGCGAATATCAAGTGGAGGACGGGCAGTTCGACGGCAAGCTCATCGCCGCCAAGGTGGATCTGCCCGCCAGCATGATCTACAAGACCCTGGTGCTCACCGGGGACAGGCAGAGCCATCTGGTCTGCGTCATCCCCGTGGAGAAGGAGCTGGACCTGAAGGCCGTGGCCCGGGCCAGCGGCAACAAGAGCGTCGCCATGCTCCCGCAGAAGGACCTGCTGCCCCTCACCGGCTATCTGCGGGGCGGCTGCAGCCCCATCGGCATGAAGAAGCCCTTCCCCACCTACCTGGACGAGGCGGCCCGGGAGCAGCCCCGGCTGTCCGTCAGCGCAGGGGTGCGGGGCTGCCAGGTCATCCTGGCCACGGAGGCCCTCATGGCCTGCACCGGGGCGGCCTATGCGCCCCTTTGCCGCTGAAGCGCCGGAAAATTTCCTCCGCCGCTCCCTTCCCTGCATGAAACGTTGTGTTCGCCGCCGTTTTGTTGTATAATGGAGGGCAGGTTTCCCGGTGGCTGAAAGGAGCGGCGGATGAAAGACGGGCTGACCAGACAGGAAAGGCGGAAGGCATGGCTGTACGCCGTGGTGATTGTGGCGGCGCTGCTGGCGCTTGGCGCGCTGGCGCTGTGGCTGACCCTGGGCGTTCACCGGGAGGAAAAGACCTCCCTGCCCCCGGAGAGCGACGCGCTGCTGACCGCCGCCGAGGGCCTGGATACCATCGGCGTGGACGCGGTTTTCGACCCGGAGGGCAGCACGCTCACCGCCCGGCAGGTGATGACGGTTCGCAACCGCTCCGGGCAAACGCTGCAGGAAGTCACCCTGCGCAGCTGGAGCGGGGCTTACCTGCTGGAGGACACCTCCCCCGCCGCTACCGAGGAGCTGTTTGACGCCTGCTACGGGGCGGCCTTCTCCCCCGGCGGGCTGACGCTCAGCAACGCCCAGGTGAACCGCGTGGCCGTGACCTGGGCCTGGGCTGATGAGGCCAATACCGTCCTCACCCTTCCGGTGAAGGACTGGCAGCCCGGGGAGAGCGTCACCGTGACCCTTGATTACACCGTGGCGATTCCCGCCTGCCGCAGCCGCTTCGGCATGTACGAGGGGGTGTGGCAGCTGGGGAGTGTGTTCCCCACCGCCGCCGTGTGGCTGGACGGGACGCTGCGCACGGACGAGTACGTCTCCATCGGCTACCCCTTCCTCAGCGAGTGCGCCAACTGGACGGTGCGCCTGACCCTGCCCGACGGGTACACAGTGGCCTCCACCGGCAGCCCCGGCGAGGCGGAAGCCCTGGACGGTCAGACCGCCTGCACCTACACCGCCAGCGCGGTGCGGGATTTCGCGCTGGTCATCTCCGACCGGTGGCAGACCGTCTCCCTGATGGCCGGCGACGTGCTGGTCACCGCCCATGCCCGGAACAAGGCCTCCGCCCGGCAGATGGCGGAATATGCCCGGCAGGCCCTTGCCTGCTATGAGGCGCACTACGGTCCCTACGCCTACCCCACCCTGACCCTGTGCGAGGTCAGCTTCCCCTATGACGGCATGAGCTATCCCCGGCTGAGCATGATCAGCACCTCGCAGACGGGCAGCAAGACCTCGCTGGAGGAAACCGTGGCCCGGGAGACGGCCCGGCAGTGGTGGGGCATGATGGCAGGCAGCGACGGATGGTATCAGCCCTGGCAGAGCGAGGCCCTGTGCGAATACGCCCTGCTGGACTACGTGGGGCAGGCGCAGGGCAACAATGCCCGGGAGAGCCGCATCTTCGAGCGGATCGAGACGGCCATGCGCATCACCATCCTGGAGGGGATCACCCCCGGCAGCCCCATCGACTACTTCGCCAGCCAGAGCGAGTACAGCGTGGTGACCCGTCAGCGGGGCGCGGCGCTGCTGCTGGCCCTGGAAAACCTCCTGGGCAAGGACGGTCTGGACGATGTCCTCGCCGCCTATCAGGGGACGTACCGCTTCCGCATTGCGACCCGGCAGGACATGGAGACGCTTGTATCCGGCATGGCCGGGCAGGATCTCTCCGCCCTGTTTCTGGATTACCTGGATACCGAAATCAGCAACTGACACGTTTTCGATGAAAGGATTGTGATCCCATGGCTCTGGATCCCAAGAGCGCCGTCATCCTCATTCCCTCCCTGGAGCCGGATGACCGCCTCCCCGCCTATCTCAAGCAGCTGCGGGAGCGCGGCTTTGAACGCATGGTGGTGGTGGATGACGGCTCCAGCGGGAAGGCCCAGCCTCTCTTTGACCAGATGGCGCAGATGGAGGGCGTGACAGTCCTGCATCACGAGGTGAACCACGGCAAGGGCGTGGCCCTGAAGACCGGCTATGCCTGGATCCGCGACAACCTGCCTGAGGTCAGCGGCGTCATCACCGCCGACGCGGACGGCCAGCACACCGTGGAGGACTGCTGGCGCCTGGCTGAGGCCCTTTCCGAGGGCAAGCGCGCGCTGTACCTGGGCAGCCGGGATTTCAACCTGCCCAACGTGCCCGCCCGCTCCCGCAAGGGCAACAAGATCACCTCCGCCGTCTTCTGGGCGCTCTACGGCCAGTACCTGCCGGACACGCAGACGGGCCTGAGGGCCTTCCGGCGGGAGGAGCTGCCCTTCATGATCGAGGTTGCCGGCGAGCGGTATGAATACGAGATGAACGTGCTCATCGCCTGCGCCCGGGCCTCCATCCCCATGATCCCCCTGACCATCGAGACCGTCTATGAGAACGACAACGCCGGCTCCCACTTCCACCCCGTGCGGGACTCCATCCGCATTTACAGGGTGATTCTGGGGAACTTCATCAAGTTCATGGGCGCGTCCATCGCCTCCTTCCTGATCGACCAGGGGGTGTTCGCGCTGATGGAGTTCGTGGTGCTGGCCCATGTCAGCTGGGCGCTGCCCTCCATCCAGGGGCTGAGCACCCTGGTGGCCCGCCTGGTGTCCGCCCCCTGCAACTTCCTGATGAACCGCTCCTTCGTCTTCCGCTTCAAGCAGAACACCGCCGTCACCGCCCTCAAGTACGCGGCGCTGGCCGTTTCCCTGCTGGTGCTCAGCTGGCTGGGAGTGGCGCTGCTGGGAGTGCTGGGCATGCCCAAATTCCTGGACAGCCTGTCCAAGGTCATCATTGACACGTTGCTTTACTTCCTCAGCTACCGCGTGCAGAACAAGTGGATTTTCCGGGAGGACAAGGCATGAGCGCGAAGGTCAAAAACATCCTGCTGTCCCTGCTGGCCCTGGCGCTGCTCCTGGCCTACGCCGCGGCCATCCCCTCCCCCGCCATCACCCCCGAGGCGGAGGACGCCTACTGGGGCCAGTCCGTCTCCGACGACGACGAATACGCCTTCCTCTTCGACTGACATACAATCACCAAGGAGGTCATGCTGATATGCGCAAACTGCTCTGCGTCCTGCTGCTTTTGACGCTGCTGGTTCCCGCCGCCCTGGCTGAGGAAGCCGCCGATTTCGCCCTGCCCATGGACTTCACCCCCGGCCATGTGGCCGACCCCGCCAACTTCACCGAGGACGGCTACGAGGATGACAGCCTGTCCATCCGCATGGAGCGCATCCAGGAGGACGGCGTGACCTACAACGTGGCCCGGGTCCGGATCGCCGACCCCAGCCAGCTGCGCACGGGCCTGGAGGACCCCGAGCGGGGCAAGAAGAGCAACTACGTCCACACCATCGCCCAGAAGTACAACGCCGTCCTGGCCATCTCCGCCGACTTCTTCGTGAAGAACAGCGTGGGCTATGTGGTGCGGCAGAACGAGGTCTACCGCAAGAAGCCCTCCAAGGTGCGGGACATGCTGCTCATCGACTCCAACGGCGACTTCCACGTCATCTACAAGTCCGACGCTACCGAGCTGCAGGCGCTGCTTGCCCGGGAGGACGTGACCTTCCCCAACATCTTCAACTTCGGCCCCGTGCTGGTGGACGGCGGCGAGGTCATTGCCATCCCGGACAACTATGAGTTCAACCTGGGTCGCGTGGAGCCCCGCTGCGCCATTGGCCAGGTGGGCCCGCTGGAGTATGTGCTGGTGGTAGCGGACGGCCGCAGCGACTCTTCCACCGGCGCCACCGGTGCGCAGCTGGCCCAGTTCATGGCCTCCCAGGGCTGCGTCACCGCCTACAACCTGGACGGCGGCGATACCGCGCTGATGTGGTTTGGCGGCGAGTACTATTCCCGCCAGACCAAGCGCTCCCAGTCCGACATCATCTACTTTGCCACCGCCGTGGACTTCGGTCTGGACGGCACGGAGGAGTAACCCATGATCACATCCTACGGTATGAAGGCCGCCGCCGCCATGGCGGCCCTTCTGCTTGTCGCCGGGCTGTGGTGCCGCCGGGAGAAGGCCGGCTACGGCCCCTGGATCCGCCTGTGCGTGCTGGCCCTGCCCCTGGCCTTCGTCTGCTCCCGGCTGCTCTTCGCCCTGACGGCCCTGGGCAGCGGAGACGTGTTTTCCTCCCCGGTACAGGCGCTGTACTTCTGGGACGGCGGCGCGTCCGTGACAGGAGCGTTCCTGGGCGTACTGGCAGCCGTCGCGCTGGTGGAAAAGCTCTGCCGCGTCCCCCACGGCACGCTGCTGGACGGCGTGGCCCTGGGCGCGCCCCTGGCGCTGATCATCGAGCGGCTCAGTGAGCCCGCCATGGAGCTGGGCATCGGCCGCTATGTGGACACGGACTGGCTGGCCTTCCTGGGCCATATGACCGGCGGACGGCATCCGGTGTACGTGTATGAAGCGGTGCTGGCGGCGGTGATCGGCCTGGCGCTGGTGATCCTGGCGCTGCGCCGGGGCGGCATGAAGCATCGCGGCGACCTTGTGCTGGTCTTCCTGACCCTCTACGGCACTTCCCAGGTGGTCATGGAATCCCTCCGGGACGACGCGCACATGGTGATCTACTTCATCCGCATCAACCAGATCGCCGCGCTGCTGATGGCGGTGACGGCCTTCGTGGTGTGGATGGTGCGCTGGGCGCGCAAGGGCGCGAAAAAGCTGCCCATGGTGCTGTGCTGCGCAGCGGTGATAGCCGCCATCGCCCAGGGCGTGGTGCAGGAATTCGCCGTGGACTCCAACCCCAACCTGCTGCTGGAATACGGCATTATGGCGCTGTGCATGGTCGTGATGGCCGCCGTCTCCCTGACGGTGCGCCGCCTGGCCGAATGAGAAGGGATGGCTGCAATGGAAAAGTGGAAGATTGACCGCATCAACGAGCTGGCCCATAAAAAAAAGACCGTCGGCCTCACCCAGGCAGAGCTGACCGAGCAGGCCGCGCTGCGCCGGGAATACCTGGACGGCTTCCGCGCCAATATGGAGGAGGTCCTCAAGGGCGTGGTGATCCAGCGCCCCGACGGCTCCAAGGAGCCGCTGAAAAAGAAGCCCCTTAACTAACAGTGTACCAGACCCGCCGTGGAAAGTCAAACAAAAAACTTTGGCAAAAACTATTGCCAAATAGACCATGGCCGTGTATAATAAAGGTGCAACAAGGGAAGATAAGAAAGCCGGACAGAAACCCCGGCAGCATGACCGAAAAGAGGTGATACCGTTGTACGAAGATGAAACCCCGCAGCAGAGCCCGGAGGAGGGCTATGAACCCGACGTCATTGAAATGACCGACGACGAGGGCAATACGATCCTCCTCCAGATTATCGACTACTTCTTCTACAATGGTGAAGAATACGCAATCCTTACCGATTCCATTGATGAAGACGGCGACGCCGAGCCCGATGAGCAGTGCGCCCCCGATGATGAAACTGACGAAGCTGAAGGCATCACCTGCTATGTGATGAAGGTGAACACGATCACCGACGAGAACGGTGAAGAGCTGGATGAGTTCATCCCGGTGGAAGACCAGGCACTTGAGGCCAAGCTGATGGAAGTTGCCTCCACCCGGCTCAATGATGATGACGAACTGGATGAGGACTGAGACCGAACGTCGCTGAAGCCCCTGGCAACTGAATAACCGAACCTGTGCGGATGGCAGCAGCCATCCGCCTTTTCTGTGCCTTCCGATCCCTTTGGGCGAACAATGCACGTCCGACTTTGGTCGGTTTTGTTGTCCGCCCTGTGCATAACTGTGGATAACCTGTGGATTTTGTGGATAATTTCCGCCTTACTCACAGCGGCATGTGGATAACTTTTTCCGGCAATTCTTCGCGGGTATCAGGTTCTTTCACATATTTGTCGTATCTGTCTTGGTTTTATGTACATATCTCATGGAATCCGGTCTGTTTTTGGTTTCCATTTTATCCACAATTTCTGCACAGGTGCCGGTCGGTTGTGGACAGGCGCCGCTCCACAGCCTTTCCACAATGTTTGCCACAGCTTTATCCACAGCCC
This sequence comes from Aristaeellaceae bacterium, assembly GCA_051883775.1. Classification (GTDB taxonomy): domain Bacteria; phylum Bacillota; class Clostridia; order Christensenellales; family Aristaeellaceae; genus UBA11524. The sequence goes on from JBJEUJ010000328.1 coordinate 7,041, forward strand.
GTTTATCCCCACGGAAAAGACCCGCACCCCCGGGAAAAGGGGTACGGGCCTGAATGGGCTGGTCTTATTCCTCATGGGCCACCGGGGCGATCTCCTTGGGCACGAAGCCGCTGAACTCCGTATGGGTGGGGTCGCTGACCAGGGTGATGTCCCCGCCCCGATCCCGCAGCACCTTGCGGACAATGTACAGCCCCATGCCATGGCCGGCGGCCTTGGTGGTGATCCCCGCCTGGAAGATGCTCTCCTGGCTCTTGAGGGGGATCATGGGGCCGGTGTTGGCCACGGCGAAGCGGAAGGAACGCAGATCCTCCGTCAGGGTCAGGGTCAGGCTGCGCTGGGAGGGCTCCACCTCCTGCAGGGCGTCGATGGCGTTGTCCAGCAGGTTGGACAGCACCTTGCACATTTCCCACCCGGGCATGGGCAGATCCTTCCAGGCGGACTGGATGTTCAGCGTCACGGGGATGCCGGCCTTCTCGCAGGCGGCCAGCTTCACCTGCAGCAGAGCGTTGATGGCGGGATTGGCGGTTTTCATCACCCGGCTGACGGCGGTGATGCTGCCGTAGATCTTCTCGATGTAGGCGTTGGCCTCGTCGTACTCCTGCATCTCCATCAGGCTGTACACCACCTGCAGGTGGTTGAGGAAGTCGTGCCGCTGGGCGCGGAGGGTGTTGTTGAGGCTTTCCATGGCCTCGATGGTATCGTCCATGTCCTCCAGCTGGCCCACCAGCCGACGGGTGGACAGGGCCTCGCGGATGTCCACCACCGCGCCCCAGATCACCACCACCGCCGCCATCACCAGGATGGATTCCACCATCAGCTCGTTGACCTGGTTGCCGGGGCGAATGAGGGTCGCAAGGATGATCGCCAGCATCAGGGCAATCTGCAGGCCGTTGATGACAATGGCATAGATGGAGGCCTTCTTTACGCTGACGTTGGGCTCGCGTTTTTCCAGCAGCTTCACTTTCTCCCCTCCCTCACCTGATGGTTCTTCAGGATGGTGGCCTCATGACCCATCTCGGAGGGGCGGTAGTAGCGCCTGCCCCGCACCTCCGGGGGCATGTACTCCTGCTTCACCCAGTGGCCGGGGAAGTCGTGAGGGTACTTGTAGCCGTCGCCGCTGCCGATGCGCTCATGCCCGCTGTAATGGGTGTCCCGCAGGTGCACCGGCACCGGGCCGAAGCCGCCCTTCTCCGCGTCGGCCATGGCGGCGTCCACCGCGGCGGACACGCTGTTGGACTTGGGGCTCTCGCACACGGCGATGATCGCCTGGGCGATGGGCAGCCGGGCCTCGGGCATGCCCACGGTCTCCAGGTCCTGGGCGGCGGCGGCAGCCTGCAGCATGGCGATGGGATTGGCCAGGCCCACGTCCTCGCTGGCGTGGGCGATGATCCGCCGGACAATCAGCCGTGGATCCACCCCCGCGTAGATCAGCCGGGCGAACCAGGCCAGCGCCGCGTCGCTGTCCGACCCCCGCAGGGACTTGCAGAAGGCGCTGAGCATGTCGTAGTACAGGCTCTCGTCGCAGCGCATGACGGGCTTCTGGATGCTCTCCTCCGCCACGGCCAGGTCAATATGGATGATTCCGTTTTCGTCCGCTGCGGTGGTCAGCACCGCCAGCTCAATGGCGCCCAGGGCGGCGCGGGTATCGCCGTTGGCAATGCGGGCGATGTGCCGCAGGGCCTCCTCGTCCGCCTGCACCTGCAGGCTGCCGTAGCCCCGCTCCTTGTCCGCCAGGGCCCGGCGCATGGCCAGGATCACGTCCGCCTCCCTCAGGGGCTGGAACTGGAACACCCGGCACCGGCTGACGATGGCCGGGGTCATGGCGATCATGGGGTTCTCCGTGGTGGAGCCGATGAAGCGGATGGTGCCCCGCTCGATGGCCGGGAGGATGCTGTCGCTTTGCGCCTTGCTCCAGCGGTGGCACTCGTCCAGGAGCAGGTAGGTGGCCTGGCCGTAGAGGCTGCGGCGCTCCTGGGCGTCCTTCAGCACCTCGCGGACGTCCGCCACGCCGCTGGTCACGGCGTTCAGCTGAACAAAATTGGCCCTGGTGGCCCTGGCAATAATGGAGGCCAGGGTGGTCTTGCCGCAGCCGGGCGGCCCGAAAAAGATGGACGAGGTCAGCCTGTCAGCCTCGATGGCCCGGCGCAGAAGCCTTCCCGGGCCGATGAGATGCTCCTGGCCGATGAATTCCTCCAGCGTCCTGGGACGCATGCGATCCGCCAGGGGGCTGCTGTCCTGATTGAGCAAATCTGTCATGTCGCTTGTGTTTTCCTCCGTGTCTTGGGTCCGGATAACATGCCGGGAAGTCTGTCACGCCAGCAGGGCATGCGCCGCCAGCAGGATCGCCAGCTGCGCCGTCAGCAGCGCGGGAAAGCCCCAGCGGAAGGCCCGGTGCTTCGTCTTGTGGCGGAACACCCGCATGCCCAGCACGCCGCCCAGCCCGCCGAACAGGGCCGTCGCCAGGAACAGCGTGCGCTCCGGGATCCGCCAGCGGCCCTGCCGGGCCCGGCGTTTGTCCAGCCCCATCAGGGTGAAGGACAGGATGTTCATGCAGGCCAGCAGCACCCATACCATGGCCTTGGCCTCCTTTGTGTCAGTCGGGGCGCACCAGCCGCTCCCCGGGGCGGATGCCCGAGGGGGATAGCACCGGCGCATGATGGCGGGTATCCCGGCGGGGCCGCTGCTCGGGCCGCTTGGGCGCGGGATGCACCCTGCGCGCCGTGGCCGCCCTGCGGCGCACCACCAGCAGCTCCCGGCTCTCGCCCGCGGGAAGGCCCGCCGAGGCCATGCGCTTCCTGGGGGGCTGACCGCTGACCCACACAGAGGGCTGCAGGTGCTCCACTCCGTCCAGGGCGATGTAGATATACGGCCCCACGCCGCCCCTGCCCCCGTGGATGCCATGGGGCTGGCGCATGAGCAGCATCAGCGTTTCGGTGAACTGCTTCAGGCCCAGAATGCCGATGAGCCCTGTCAGCTCGTCCGCGGCGGCGGCCACCCGGGCACGATCCATGATTTTCCCGGTGATGGACAGGTGCGCCGCCTCCAGCCGCCGGGACAGGTGCCGGGCAATCTGATCCACCCTTGCGTCCGCCACCGTCAGCAGATGCTTCACCGGCAGCCGCACATCCATGGCAGAAAGCGCCTCCAGCAGCTCCTCCGCCGTGCGGTCGGAGAGCACCATCAATAGCGCCACCGTCAGCGTCAGGCAGGCGGGGGTGTCGGTCATCTGCGCCATGAGGGGAAGCATCAGCTGCTCCGCCCGGCGCTGGGCCTCATTCCTGGGATGGGCGTAGCACTTGCTGCGCAGCGCATCCCCGGCAGGATAGGTCAGGCACAGGCCCAGATGCACCTGCGCGCCCATGCGGGGCACCACGTCGTCGCTGTTGAAAACGTGGTACAGCGGGTACGCGCCCGGGTCGCTCACAGCCTTCCCCGACAGCACCGAGGGCGACGCGAAGCCATAGCCCACCAGATTCCCCGGCAGCACGCCCTCGTCCCGCAGCTTGTGCAGGGCGTACACCTGCATCAGCGCGCCGCCCTGGCTGTGGCCCGACAGCCACAGGATGAAGCGGCTCCCGGGGCTTTTCGCCTCCTGGAGGATGTGCCTGAGGCTCAGCCGCTCCAGGCCCAGCTCCCTGGCCGTGTCGGGGAAGAGGATGTCCTCCTCGTTGGCCTCGAACTGCTCCGTCAGCTGCAGGAAGCCCCGATGCACCCCGTCCTCGCTGGTCATGCGGAAGTTGGAGAACCAGTCGTAGAACCGGCCGCCCGTGCCCATGAAGCTGATGGCCACCACGTACCGCCCGTCCGGAGCGGGATGGAGCATCACCAGCACCTTGCCGGTGTCGGATTTATCCTTCTGGCGGATGGCCCCCATGACCTGGCCGATGGGGTTCCGCTGCCGGATGCGGGAGCGCACCCGGTGCAGCCGCCAGCGGGATTGCAGCCAGCCTGCCTCCGCGTCCACGCCGCCGGTGAGGCTGCCATCCACCTGGATGGTCACATCCCGCCAGCCTGCCTGGATCCACCGGTCCACCGACATGGTGTAGGTGCACCTGGCCAGCTCGGCGGAGAGCCGCAGCGCCTCCACCGACAGGGGCGGCCGCAGGTAGCCGAAGGGATCCGCCGTCCAGGGCAGCGTCAGGGGCGTCACGTTGCCCAGGTCCACCATGGTGGCCTCGCCACGGATCATTTTCTCTGCCACGTCTGTCACTCCTGTCCCTCGTCGCCCTTGCGGTAATCGGCGGAAAGCAGGTGCGTCAGCGGCAGCGTCACGGTGCGCCGGGGCCGCAGGGTGGTGAAGGTGACCTCCTGCCCCTGAAGGGCCGTCACCTGGGCCGTCACCTGCCGGAGCTTCCCGTCCTCCTCCTGCACCATCAGGCGGATGGGCCGCCCCCGCTCCAGCGAATACCGCAGGAACCGTTCCATTTGACCTTCCTCCTCAGCCCTCCGGCACGCGGTAGATCACCGCCTCGCCATTGGCAAACACCCGCTCATACAGCCGCTCCAGCGCCTCCGTGTCCACCGAGTAGCTGGAACGCTCGTAGCTGGATACGTAGATGTAATCCACGTCATATTTCTGCAAAATGGCGGCGTTTTCCTCCGGGTTCCCAAAGAAGGCCTGCACATCCCGCTTTCGCTCCGTGGTGTCGAAGCCGTGGTAGTACAGCCACAGATCCGGCCCGCACACCGTCGTCCGCCCGGCGATGGAGCTGACCGGGTTCAGGTGCTGGGTGCCGGAGATGAATACGCTGCCCTCTTCGGTGTTGTCCCGGACGTACTCGCCGGCCTCCACCGCCTGGGCGGAGAAGGCCTGGTAGTCGCTGACGCACTCCCGCCACAGCGTCAGCCCCGCCGACAGGAACACCACCACCGCCGCGATCACCGCCATCACAGGCCGTGCCCGCATGCCCTTCAGCTTCCGCCACACCTTTGCGCACCAGTTCGCCACGATCATGCAGCACAATAGCCACGCCAGGTAGAACAGCTTGTTGTTGTCATACTCGTTGGGCTGGAAGCGGATCAGCTCCGCCGCCAGGATGATGGCAAACGCCCCGGCGAAGATGCGCCGCGTATGCCTGTCCTTCTCGCACAGGGCCAGCAGCAGGGCGATGAAGGGCAGGCCGATGTTCTTGACGTAGAACCACAGGTACAGATCCCGCATGCCCTGGCCGGAGGGGTTGTTCACCCAGTTGAACTGGAAGGTGACGAAGCTGACGCTTCCCTCCCCCTGGAATGCCTGGGCGAAGGTGAACAGGATCAGCTGGGGCATGGACAGCGCCGCCGCCGTGGCCCCGTAGCGCAGATACCGCAGGAAGAGCTGCTTGCGCTGCGGGTCGTGGAGCATGTCGTAGATCAGCATGCCCAGGGAGCACAGCGCCAGCGCCGTGAAGGAATGGGTATGGATCAGCGGCAGCGCGCCGCCCCATACCCCCAGCAGCAGCTCCCCGCGCACATTCCCCCGGCTCTCCCGGCGATCCGGGTCAAAGAGGATGTAGAGCAGGTACAGGCAGGGGATCACCATGCACCAGCCCCCCAGCAGCGTTCGCTGGGGAATCATCAGGTCGGCGATGACGTTGGACCAGCGCAGGTTGTTGGGGTCAGGCTGATTGGTGGGGGTCTTGTAGTAGCCATTGAGGATGGCCTGCACCCTCGCCCAAACCGTGGGCGTGCCGTCGGCCTGCATTCCTCCCGCCTGGTCGAAGTCGTAGAGGAAGCCCAGGCCCCCGTTCAGGAAGAACAGCAGCGTCGCCAGCACAATGGTCTTGCGGCCCAGGGTCATTTCCCGCGCCAGGCACATAACCCCCATGAAGCACAGGGCCATCATCAGCGTGCCGGGGACGGTCAGCGCCTCCTGGATGCGCCAGCCCATCAGGTAGAAGGTGGTGGACAGGCTGTCCACCAGGAAGGGATAGGACAGCCGCTCCCCCGGATAGAAGGGATAATCCGCCGGGAAGGAGGCGTTCTTCAGCCCGGTGATGAAGCTCATGTGCATGGGCAGGTCGCCGTAGGTGCTCTGCCCCACATGCCAGCTGCCGTCGGAGGCGATGCGCGCCATGTGCGTATATTGCAGGTACCCGGAGAGCAGCGTCAGCGGCAGTACCACCAGAGCCATCTGCTTCAGCAGCGCCTGCTCCCGGCTGTCCCAGCCCCGGGCAGGGCGTTTGTCCCGGGCAAGGTACACTACCCCCGTCACCAGAGCCAGCAGCGCCAGCGCCGCCCCGTGGGCCGCCCAGGTGAAGGAAAGGGCAAAGGCGCACAGCGCGGGCAGCCACATGAGCTCAAGCAGCCCCAGGCTGAGCCCCAGCCACAGCCGGTTCAGCACCGGCTGTCTGGGCAGCAGCCAATGCACGCATGCGCAGCCGCATGCAAGATACACCAGCAGATACATGAGTGCGATCACGCGGGCACCTCCTTGATGGAACGGCGCGGAAGCAGCCCTGCAGCCGCCCCCGCGCCAGATGAGTATGCGTCATCCTGCCTGATTACCGGGTCAGATAGGTGGTCAGGAGCTTCAGCGCGGCGTCCATGTCCCGCATGTCGATGACCTCGCAGGCGGAGTGGACGTAGCGGCAGGGAATCGACACGGTGCATACCGGGATGCCGCCCCGGCTCGTCTGCATGGCGGAGGCGTCCGTGCCGCCGAAGGGCAGCACCTCCCGCTGGGTCTTGACGCCCGCAGCCCTGCCGCAGTCCAGCAGCTCCTCCCGCAAAATCGGGTTGGAGATGCTGCCCCGGTCCATGACCTTCACGGCCACGCCCTCGCCCAGCTTGATCTCCGGCTGGGTTTCGCCGGGGGTGTCGCCCCAGGCGGTCACGTCCAGGGCAATGCCCACGTCCGGCTCCAGGGCGAAGGAGGCCACCTTCGCGCCCCGGCAGCCCACCTCCTCCTGCACGGAGAAGACGGCCAGGATGGTGTCCTTCGTCTCGCCCAGGGTCTGCATCAGCTTCACCAGCAGCGCGCAGGCGCAGCGGTCGTCCATGGCGGGGCTGCCCACCCGGTTCTCGCCCAGGCGGAAGCAGTCCGGCGCAAACACGGCCATGTCGCCCAGCTGCACCATCTTCAGCGCGTCCTCCTTATCCTGCGCGCCAATGTCGATGAACATGTGCTTCATCGTCCGCGCGCCCTCCACCGGCTCGGACACCACCACGCCGTGCACCCCGTTGGGGAACACCACATGGCGGGTCAGGGCGGTGTTCAGGCCCACGCCGCCCACGTTGGTCACCCGGAGGTAGCCCTCCTTCTCAATGCCGGTGACCACGAAGCCGATATGATCCATATGGGCGGAAAGCATGATCCGGCGGGGGTTTTCACCCTTGCCCTGCTTCACGCAGATCAGGTTGCCCATGGCGTCGGTGGTGATCTGATCCACGCAGCCCTTCAGTTCCTCCCGGATGACGGCGGCCACCGGCTCCTCCATGCCCGAGGGGCCGATGGGCGCAAGCACCTTCTTGAGCGTATCAAACATAACGATCGATCTCCTTCTCTGTTTTACAGGCTTTGAAGCAGCGCCCTGGCCAGGGCCAGCTGATCCTCCACGTCGCTCAGGCGGCATACGGTGGAGGGGCTGTGGATATACCGGCAGGGAACGGACAGCACGATGGTGGGAATGCCCTGGCGGGCCCGCTGCATCACCCCGGCCTCATTGCCGCCGGAGACGGAGCCCTTCACCTGATGGCGGATGCCCTGCTCCTGGGCCACCTTCAGCGTGTGGCGGAACAGCTCCCTGTTCACCAGGGAGGAGCCGTCGCCAAAGGAGACGGCCACGCCCTCGCCCGTGCGGCACACCTGGCTGACCTCCGGCACATCGCCCAGGTCGTTGCAGGTGGTGCCCTCCAGGGCGATGCCCACGTCCGGGGCCTGGGCAAAGGCTGCGCCCTTCGCGCCCCGGCAGCCCACCTCCTCCTCGGAGGCGAACACCGCCACCAGGTCGCAGGGGTAGTCCTCCCGGGCCGTCACCAGGCGGAACAGGTTGTAGATGCCCACCCGGTCGTCCAGGGCCTTGGCGCAGGCATAGCCCTCGCCGTAGGCCACGTAGGGCGTATCGAAGCAGACTTGCGTGCCCTTGGGGGCCTTCTGCTCGGCTTCCTTCCTGTCCTTCGCGCCAATGTCCACATACACGTCGTCGTAGCCCAGGACGCGCTTGCTGTCCGCCCGGGACTGCAGGTGAATGGGCGTTGCGCCGATGATGCCGGGGAGCTTTTCGTCCCCCACCAGCACCCGCTTGGAGATGATGACGCGGGGATCCACGCCGCCCAGGGGCCGCACCCGCAGGAAGCCGTCCTCCGTGGCGGAGGTCACGATGAAGCCCACCTCGTCCATGTGGGCGGAGATCATCACCCGCTTGCGGCTTTCTCCCTTGCCCTCACGCACCACCACCACGTTGCCCATCCGGTCGATGACGGGGTTCTGCCCCGCCGCCTTCAGCTCCTCCAGCAGATACCGGCGCAGGGGCTGCTCATAGCCGGAGGGCGCGTTGATTTCCGTCAGTGTTTTCAGATCCATAGGTCTACCTCCCAGCCCGGCTCCAGCTCGCTGATGAAGTGGGCCAGCAGACGGCTGCCCTCCTCCAGCGTATGGGTATCAATGGTCTCCACCGAGGTGTGCATGTACTTCACCGGCGGGGACACCAGCACGCAGGGCACGCCCGCACGGGCAATGCCCACCGCGTCCGCGTCGGTATAGGTGGCGCGGTTGCTGACCACGGTGGTCAGGGCCACGTTGTGGGCCTTGGCGCAGTCGGTGAGGCGCTTGACCAGCTTGGGCTGCAGGTACGGCCCCACGCTGACGGCCACGGTATCGAGGGGCACGGTATCATCGGGGCTGATGCCGGGCTGGCGGGCGAACTCCACATCCAGCGCAATGCCCAGATCCGGCTCCAGCTGGAAGGCCGCGGTCATGGCGCCCTGGCTGCCCACCTCCTCCTGGGTGGTGGCAACGAAGTACACATCCGCGTCGCAGACCATGCGCTGCAGCCGCTCCGCCGTGAGGAGCATCAGCGCCACGCAGGCCCGGTCGTCCATGGTCTTGGCGGACACCTGGCCGTTGAGCAAGGCTTTGGCCGTGGGGTCAAGGGTGACCAGGTCGCCCACCTGCACCAGCTCCCGCACCCGCTCCGCAGGCAGGCCCACGTCCACGTACAGCTCCTTCATCTGATAATTGCGCTCCCGGTCCGCCTGACTCATCAGGTGGGGCGGCAGCGCACCGATGGTGCCGAAGAGCTTCTCCCGGCCATGCACCCACACCCGGCTGGCCGGCAGGATCCGCGGATCCACGCCGCCTACCATGTCCAGGCGCAGGGAGCCGTCGTCCTCGATTTTCGTGACCATCAGGGCAATCTCGTCCATGTGGGCGCAGAGCATCACCTTCGGGCCGCTGCCCTTGCGGTGGGCCATCACGTTGAACATGGCGTCCACGGTGACCTCGTCCACCAGGGGACGGAACAGCGCCGCATAATGCTCCGCCATGCTTTTTTCCTGCCCGCTGGGGCCGCATACCGCCGCCGCCTCGGACAGAACCTTCTGTATGTCCATGCTTTCCCTCCTGCTTTCATGATAGCATTGCCGCGGTCTTCTCCATCTGCCACGGCGATCCTGTTTATTATACCACAATTCCATTCCGACTGGAAGGGGAACGGCCCGCCCCGGGCCTTGGCACGCAAAAAAACCGGCGTCCCTGCCGGGAGAGGCCGGTTTTGCATATTGTCTTCGCCCTTCGGGAATGCGGCATGCCCCGGGCCGTACGGCCGAAAACCGGCTCCCTGCGAAAAGAGCCGGTATCCGCCTGCGCCAACGGGGCGGATAGGCCGCACATACGCCACGACAGTCGTCCGGACAGCAGCGCCGTCCCGCATGCGTCCACGTCCATCAGGTCCGCTTGCATGCCGGTAAGCCTGCTCACCTCTGCGCCGCGTGGGTACGGCAAACAAGCCAGCCGCCGGGGCGGACAGCCATCAGGCACAGGAATTCGCTCCGGCTGCTTACGCCTCCGCGCCCTTGCTCAGCAGCTCCTCAATGGTGGCCACAGCCTCCGCCTCGTCAGGGCCCTCGGCCAGCAGCACCATGCCGCTCTGCGCGTCCAGCCCCAGGGACAAAAGCCCCAGCATAGACTTGGCATTGACGATCTTCTGATCCCGCTCAATCATCAGCCGGCAGGCAAAGCGCGAGGTCACCTGCACAATCTGCGCCGCGGCGGTGCGGGTCAGGGGCTTTCCGCCGGGAAAGGCAATGGGCTGTCTGATCATAATAGACGCCTCCTTTGGTATCGTTACGGTTGCTCCGTCAGTTGCTGCTCAATCTCCTTGGCAATGTCCATGATGCGGCGCATGCGGTGGTTCACGCCGCTCTTGCCTACGGGGGGATCCATCTGCTGCCCCAGCTCCGTCAGGCTCAGCGAGGTGTTTTCCAGCCGCAGCCGGGCAATCTCCTGCAGCGCGGGCGGCAGCGTGTACAGCCCCTGCTGAATGGAAATCAGCTTGATGGCCTCAATCTGCCTGTCGGCGGCGTTGAGCATCTTCTCGCTGTTGTGCTCGTCGCAGTTGGAGGCCCGGTTGGCCCCGGCCCGCATCTGCCGTGTAATGCGGATGTTCTCCAGCTCCAGCACGCTGGAGGACGCCCCCATCAGCGCCAGCACGTCGGCGATCTGCTGCGCGCTCTTGAGGTACACCACGGTCTGCCCCTTGCGCTGAAAGGTATGCACGGGCAGGCCCGCCTTCTCCATCAGCCGGCAGAGGGTCTTGCGCAGATGCTCCTCCCCCGCCACAATCTCGAAGTGATAGCTCTTGTCCGGGCTGGTGATGCTCCCCGCCCCCAGGAACGCCCCCCGCAGGAAGGCCCTGCGGCAGCACTGCCGCGTCATGGGATGCCGGGGCGTGGTACGCCTAAGGGTAATGCCGCCGTCCTCGTCCTGCTCCATCATGTGCAGGGCGATCAGCAGCCGCTGGGAATCCTTGTCCCCCAGGGTCAGCACGCAGCTGCGCCGTCCCCCCAGCCGGGCATGCTGCACAAAGTGCAGCTTGGCCACAATGTTCAGCTGCGTGCGCAAAAGCAGGAAGATTCTCCTGGCCAATGCGGCGTTCTCCACCCGGTAGGTCACCTGGATGCGGCCCGCGCCGCGGAAGGCCAGGCTGCCGGAGGTCTGCGTCAGGGCGGAAAGCTCGCTGAGGATGCAGCAGCTCTTGCCCAGGGGCAGGCGGATCAGCTCCTCCTTGGCCGTTGATGAAAAGGACATGCCTTACTCCTTGGTCTCGATGGTTTTCCAGTGGGCCTGCTCCAGGTCCAGATCCCGGTGGTTCACGCTCACCTGGCGGCTGCGGCTGCGCAGATGCTCGCCGATGGCCTCGGCGATGGCCACGCTCCGGTGGGCGCCCCCCGTGCAGCCGATGGCGATCATCAGCCGGTGCTTGCCCTCCTCCACATAGTGGGGCAGGAGGAAATCCAGCATGTCCTTGGCCTTGTCCATGAATTCCTTCGTCACCGGGTGCTCCATGACAAAGTCCCGCACGTCCGCGTCCAGGCCGGTGTGACGGCCCAGGCCCTCGATATAGAAGGGGTTGGGCAGGAAGCGCACGTCCCACACCAGGTCGGCCTGACGGGGCAGACCCCGCTTGAAGCCGAAGGACATGACCTCGATATGCAGCTGCACGCTCTCCCCCTCGTCGGAGAGGATGGCGTTCAGCTTCTTCTGCAGGGCCTTGGGGCGCAATGTCGAGGTGTCGATGACATAATCCGCCATTTCCCTAAGGGGCTGGAGCATCTCCCGCTCCTCGGCAATGGCGTCCACCAGGCTGACCGTGTCGCTGGCCAGGGGATGATCCCTGCGGGTCTCCTTGTAGCGGCTGAGCAGCACGTCGTCTCCGGCCTCCAGGAACAGCGTCTCGATCCGGTAGCCGATGTGCCGGGCCTCGGTAATCAGGGTGGCCACGGCATGGGCGTCGAAGAACTCGCCGCTGCGCACATCCACCGCGAAGGCCACGAACCTGCACTGCAGGGAGGAGCTTTCGCAGGCCTCCATAAATTTCACCATCATCATGGGCGGCAGGTTATCCACGCAGAACGCGCCCAGATCCTCCAGATACCGGGTGGCGACGGTCTTGCCGCCGCCGCTCATGCCGGTCACAAGCAGGAAACGCAAACAGACTCCTCGCTTTCGTACAATCTCCTCATACGGCATGCACCGGGCTGTCCTCGCCCAGGATGCGCACCTCCGGCTCCAGCATCACGCCGAAGCGCTCATAGACCGCCGCTTGAACCTTCGCCATCAGCGCCAGGAAGTCCGCCGCCGTGCCGCCCCTGTTCACCAGGAAGCCCGCGTGCTTCTCGCTGACCTGCGCGCCGCCCACTGTCAGGCCCTTCAAGCCGCACTGGTCGATCATCGCCGAGGCATAGCCGCCCTCCGGCCGCTTGAAGGTGCTGCCCGCGCTGGGCACGGTCAGCGGCTGCTTCTCCGCCCGGCGGCGGTTCAGCTCCACCATGTCCGCCAGGAGCTTCTCCCGCTTCTCATGGCTCAGCTGGCAGGTCACCAGCGTGACCACCTTGTCCTCCTCCATCAGCCGGGAATGCCGGTGGCTGAAGTCCATCTCACTCCGGCTGTAGCTGAAGGGCGTGCCGTCCATGCACAGGCCCTCCACCCGGGTGACCACCTGGCTCATCTCCCCGCCGTAGGCCCCGGCGTTCATGTACACGCCGCCGCCCACCGTGCCGGGAATGCCGCTGGCAAAGGTGAGGCCCCCCAGGGACTGCTCCGCCGCCGCCATGGCCAGGGCCGTCAGCATGGCCCCCGCCTGGGCACGAAGGATATTGCCTTCTGCGGTGATCTCCCGCATGCCGCGGCACACGCGGATCACCAGCCCCCGGATGCCGCCGTCCCGCACCACCAGGTTGCTGCCGTGGCCGATGAGCGTCACCGGCACGTCCAGCCGCTTTGCTTCTGTCAGAAGGATTTTCAGCTGCTCGGGGGAGGTGGGGTGGGCCAGCAGATCTGCCGGGCCGCCCAAGTGCAGGGTGGTATAAGCCGCCATCAGCGCCTGCTTTTCCAGACGCAGGGTCGGGTCCATCTTTTGCAGCGAGGCCTCCAGGTCCCTCAGGGCATCGGTATGCGTCATGCTTCAACCTCCTGATACGAGTTATTTTACAGCATTTTGGACCTTGTAGCAAGAAGAAAAACGACCCTTGCGGGCATTTCTGTGCCTTCCGGCCAGTTTTTGCCGATTTTCGTCCATCTGGACAAAAAAACCAGCTTCCTTCCTGACCGTATGCACAGCGTGCCCGCCGCAAAGAAAAGCTGCCTCCCCGCAGGGACGCAGCTTTTGTATCTCACGCCTCCAGCTCCTCAAAGCGGCGGCACCAGGTATACTTGCTGATGGCGCTCTGCTGGGCATTGGGGCAGTAGGTGCACAGCAGATCGCGGATGTAGGGGGGCATCACCTGGTTGTACTTGACCTCCAGGATGATTTCACCGTTGTCGAAGGGCGGCACGGTGGGCACGTGGGGGTTGAACAGCTCGGTGGAGCGCAGCCCCGAGCGCAGCTGCTTGTCGAAGGTGATGCGCACCTCCTCCGCCGGATGCAGATACGCCTCCCGCACATAGTCCACCAGCACCACCGGCCGCAGCAGGTTCACCGTCATCTCCCGGTACACGTCCGTCAAAAGCCCCGAGCGGGTGGTCTCAAGCCCGTAGGGATCGCCGGCCATCAGCTGCTCGCACAGATCCCGGGGGATGGACAGGCTCCGCTTGCTGATGAGGCTCCCCACCTTGGTCTTGCATTCCAGCTTGATCACCCGGTCGGACAGGTTGTAGATGCGGATGCGGTACTTGTCGCGGTTCTGCTGGCCGTTGATCTTGTCATACAGGGCGGTATTGTAGATGGTATCGAAGTACAGGCTGCGGATGTGGTACTCGTTGTTCTCATCGCCGTTGGGATCCCTGTCCAGCACGTAATCGAGGGCGTTTGCCAGCAGATGGTACTGCGCCTGGTTGATGAAGAACTTCAGCTCATGCCGCAGCGGCTGATTGAAGGCCATGGGCTCACCTCTTCCTGCCTCATGCTGACGCCTGCCTTACGCGCCGGCCTCGCTCTGGCAGGCCACCAGGGTCGCGTCGTGCACGCCGTCAATGTTCAGCATGGCGGCCACCAGATCCTGCTTGTTGTCCAGGCGAACCTCGAAGGTCATCTCCGCGCCGGTGCGGGTCACGGTCTTGGAGCGCAGGCGGCGCTGCTTGACCATGCGGCGCAGCTGCTGGTTGATGTCGTACTCCGCGTCCTCGTCATAGTGCAGCACCAGCAGGTAGGCGTTGGGGTTGGTGAACTTGACGAAGGTCATCAGGAACAGCACCACGGAGATGCCCAGCACCACCACCAGGGCGATGACGTACAATTCCGCGCCCAGCAGGATACCCATCGTCAGCGCCCAGAACATGTACGCCGTATCCATGGGATCCTTCACCGCCGTGCGGAAGCGCACGATGGACAGCGCGCCCACCATACCCATGGACAGCGACAGGTCGGACTTGATGCACATGACCACGGGGGTGGTGATCAGCGTGAGCATCACCAGGGTCATGGCGAAGGTGGGGCTGTAAAGCACGCCACGGTAGCACTTCTTGTACACAAAGGCGATGATCACGCCCACCAGAAAGCCCAGCGCCAGGGCGATGACCACCTTCATGGGCGTCAGGCTGGCGAACTGCTCGGCGAAATACGCGGACAGCCCGCTGCTGTTCTTGGTGATATTGCTCACGCTCAACGTATCCATCAGGGATTCCTCCTGTATATCTTGCGCCCGGGGCGCAGATGATTCACAACCATTGTATTATACCGCATGAACGCGGCCTGGGGCAACCTGTGTCAGCAAATTTTCAGGCAATTTCCAGCTGGAATTCAATATGCCTCCGGGGGCATCTCCGGCTGGGGGCCGAAGTAATGGAGCATTTCCTCCTCCGACAGCCCGAACTGCTCCTTCACCATGGACCACAACAGGTTCGGACGCTTGCGAATGGTGTTGCGCAGGCGCTCGATGCGCTGCTCCCAGTAGCGGTAGGCCGCGTCGGGGGTGGTGGGCCATTCGCTGACGATGGTCTGGTCATGCTCCTCAGCCCAGCGGGCGAAGTGCAGCTCCATCTCCGGCTGGATGATGGCCACGCACTCGTCCAGCACATTCATCATGTACTCCGTGGTGAAGGTCTGGAAGATGTCCCCCAGCTTGGTCAGGAACAGATCCCGCCATTCCGGCACGGACAGCTCCTTGAGGAAAATGGTGTTGTCAATGTACTTGTCGCCCATGCCCTTTTCCTTGGTGTAGCTGTACGGGCTGTTGAAGGCGGAGCTGTACATGCCGTAGTCCAGGTCGTAGATGATCCACTTCCACTTGCTGCCCTCCTGGTGCAGGCGGTAGAAGCGGGTGTTGCCAATGTCCGAGTTGCCGAAGAACATCTCGATGGCCATGTACTCCAGGTGGTTGTCCACGTCGATGTTGTCATCGATGTACTGGCGATCGGCCTCGTTGTTCGCGGGATCCCCTGCCTTGATCTTCTTGAGCATCTCCCGGTATGCCTTGTTGGAGCCGTAATCCACCGAGCCGCTGGCCTCCAGGATGTCCATGCCGTCCGCCTCTTCCAGGCTCAGGCCCTCAAACTGCGCCACAAAGTAGCGGTCCACCCGCTCGCGCATGTTCATGTGGCCCCAGTATACGCCGTTGAGGTACACGGCCACCGGGTTCCATGCCTGGTGGATGACCGAGGTCCCATAGGCGTCCAGCAGCCGGGACTGGAAGCCGTCCAGCAGGCGGGTCCAGGCGCAGTCGTTGCCGCTGTTGCGCAGCACGAAGGACTTGTACTCCGTGTAGGGCCTGTCCGGGAACAGGGACGCGGCGAAGGTTTTCTCCCCGTACTTGGCCTTGGCCCGGAGCTTGAAGGTTTTCTGGGGCATGTCGATACTGAACTGCCCCTGCAGGGCCATCTCCGCCCCCTGGCTAAGCACCTGGGTGCCGTCCAGCAGGTAGTATTCCACATAGGCGTCCCGGCCGATGCGGCCATAAACCCGGTACTGGGCATCGTTATAGGGGAACTTGGAGGTATCCACGTTGTCGCCCAGAACCAGCATGCCGGTGTCCGGATCCCACAGCTCCTTGGGGTCAATGGTCAGCGACACAATGGGCAGGGAGTGGTAGGCGTTGATGAAATAGCTGCCGGTGATCACGTCGCTGGGCTCCAGGCCCGCGTCGGAGTAGGCCCGGGCCCTGAGCACCGTGGTGAAGTTCAGCTCGATGCGCTCACCCTGATACAGCGTGGACTGCCGGGTGGGGATGGAGCCGTCGGTGGTGTAGTAGACGGTGGTGTTCTCCGGCACGTTGAAGCCCGTGTACACCGTGGAATAGTACAGCCCCGGCTCCACCATGAAGCCCGGCTCCTCCGCGTACCCGGAAAAGCCGTAGCCGTTGGAGGCCATGGGCGTTGGCGTGTCATAATAAAAAAAACCCGACAGCCCTGTGGTGCGGCCATAGGAGACGTCGGTGGGTACCTCCGGCATAATGACCTTGTCCAGGATCTTGCCCGTGGGATCCGACAGGCACACGGCATAGCCCCCCGCCCGGGACAGCTTGAAGGAGGTATGCAGCTGCGCGCTGGTGGACTGATCCGTCTGCCCGTCGCACAGGATCACCTTGTATTCCCCGGGATTGATGGACGTGCCCACGGGGAACTGCCACTTGCGGGCACGTCCAAGGTTGTCCGACAGACCGTAGCCCGAAAGATCCACCGTCTGCTGGGAGGAATTGTAGATTTCGATCCAGTCCACGCAGTCCGCCCCGTCATAGAGGACGGTGGTGTCATTGGAGGACATGACCTCGGTGATGTACACGCCGGAGGCGTTCATGGCGCGCATGTTGTAGTCCATCTGGGCCGCGCCGGTCTCGTCATTGGGGAGACCGGGCGTGGCAATCTGATGGATGGAGAAGGTTCCGTCATCCCCCCGGGCATAGCTGCAGTCCTCGGGGATGTTGTCGATCAGCACGCGGTCCACCAGGCGGCCCCGGCTGTCGGACAGGACGATGGTGTCCTTCTCCGCGCTGATGCGGAAGTCCGTGTGGGGCACGGCGGTCGCGTCGCCATTGCGGTCCTTGCCGGAGCAGAACACCACATAGTACCCGTGGGCGGGCACCACCGCCCCGGAGGGGAAGCGCCAGCGCAGGGGCTTGTTCTCCTTGTTGGATAGGGCGTAGTTGTCCAGGCTGATGGGCTGGTCGGTGGTGTTGTACAATTCGATCCAGTCCACCAGCTCGCCGTCCTCATCGGTCAGGCCGGTGAGGGGATCAGGCATGATCTCGCTGATGATCAGCGCGCCGTCGGTGACCATAGTAGCGGTGCGGTACTGCTCATGGCCCTCCGCCGTATTGGGGTAGCCCGGGCTGAACAGGGTGGTGGCGGCGAAGGTGCCGTCCTCCTGCAGGGCATAGCTCTCGTCCCGGCTCATGATGGGCAGGGTCAGGGTGTCGATCTCATAGGCGTTGGGGTCGAACAGGTACAGCGTCTCCCCCACGGAGGACAGCTTGAACTTGGCGTGGTAGGTCTTGCCCACCTCCGCCGCGTTGGTGTCCGAGCAGAACACCACCACCCGTTCGTCCGGCTGGAGGGTCACATTGGGGAACAGGAAGCGGATGGAGTCGTTGCGGTCGCTCAGGCCCACATGCTCCAGGTTGATCTCATGGCCGCTGCTGTTCCAGATTTCCACCCAGTCGGCAAAGTTGCCGTTCTCATCGGGGACGGCGGTGCTGTTGGCGGACATGGCCTCGCTGAACACCAGGCCCTCATAGGCGCTGACCAGCACCTCCTGCCCCTGCTCCACCAGGCCGCTCTCGGAGCCGGTGGTATAGGTGGCCCGGCTGATGGGCTCCTTGGGGGACGCAGCCACAATCAGCGCCAGCGCCGCGATAAAGACGATCAGCCCGGCAATAACGCCCTTGCGGGATTTCTTCTTTTTCCGGACAGGCGCCTGCTGCGTCCGGCTGTTGCGGCCGGGGCGCCTTGCGGGAGGCATCTGCTGCATGCGGAATCCTTCCTTTCGGTGCGGTATGGCGGTTCCTGCCAGGGCCGGAGCCCTGCGGCGGGTTGCTCAGTGTCATACGGGACGGGCTGCATCAAGCCGCCCTGTCATCAAACGAATCAGCGCCGTTTGAGCATCCATTATAGCACAGAATCCCTGATTATGCAAACAGCGCGCGGATGTCCTGCTCGGTCAGGGCTGTCACCAGCGTCTCCCCCGGGGTGACCAGCTGGTCGAACAGCGCCTTCTTGCGCTGGCCCAGGGCCACCACCTGCTCCTCGATGGAGTCGTGGGTCACCAGGCGGATGACCTCCACCTTGCGGGTCTGGCCGATGCGGTGGGCCCGGTCGGTGGCCTGATCCTCGGCAGCGGGGTTCCACCAGGGGTCGTAATGAATCACCATGTCCGCGCCGGTCAGGTTCAGGCCCGTGCCCCCGGCCTTCAGGGAGATCAGGAAAATCTGCCCTTGGCCGCCGTTGAAGCGCTCGGTCATCTCCAGCCGCTTGCTGGAGGGCGTCTCGCCGTCCAGGTACATGGTTTCGTAGCCCTCCGCGTCCAGGTGGCGGCGAAGAATCTTCAGCATGGAGGTGAACTGGCTGAAGAGCAGCACCCGCCGCCCCGCCGCGATGGCCCCGGGCAGGATGTCCAGCAGCATGTCCAGCTTGCCGGAGGTGCCGGCGTAGTCGTCCAGCACCAGGGCGGGATGGCAGCAGATCTGCCTCAGCTCCGTGATGGCCGCCAGCACCTCCGTGCGGCCGCGGCCCAGGCCCTTCTCCGCCATGACGTGATCCACCCGCTCCCGCAGCCGCACCATGGCGGACTGGTAGACCTTGCTCTGCTCGGGGGACATCTGCGCCGTGAGGACGGTTTCGATCTTGTCGGGCAACTCGGTGAGCACGTCCTTCTTCAGCCTGCGCATGAGGAAGGGGCGGATCTTCCGGCGGAGATCCTCCGCGTCCTGCCCGTCCTGATAGCGGCGGATGAAGGCGTTGTAGCTGAGCAGATACCCCGGCAGCACAAAGTCGAAGATGCTCCACAATTCGCCCGCGTTGTTCTCCATGGGCGTGCCGGTCAGGGCAAAGCGGGTCTGCGCCTGCAGCTGCTTCACCGCCACCGCGCCCACGCTGCCTGCGTTCTTGATGTGCTGGGCCTCGTCCAGGATGACAAAGCGGAAGCTCACGTCCGTCAGCTGGTCGATGTCCCGGCGGATCAGCGGATAGGAGGTGATCAGCACGTCGATGTCCTTGGCTTCCTTCACATGGCGGATCTGGCTGGCCCGCTGGGGGCCGGAGCCGCCCAGCACCATCACGCTCAGCTCCGGCGCGAAGCGGTTCAGCTCGCTGAGCCAGTTGTAGGTCAGGGACGTGGGCGCCACCACCAGGGAAATCTCCCCCGCCTGGCGGCAGGCCTTCAACAGCGCAATGACCTGCACCGTCTTGCCCAGGCCCATGTCGTCGGCCAGCACGCCGCCCATGTGCAGCCTGTCGAGGGTGTGCAACCATTCGTAGCCCCGCTGCTGGTAGGGCCGCAGGGACAGCCCGTGGGCCAGCTGCACCGTCTCCCCGGCGGGGTCGGTGAGGGCGCGCACGGTGTCCTTCACCGTGTCGTCCTGGGCAACGGGCAGGTGCCCGGCCTCCAGCAGGCTCTGCAAATAGCAGGTGCGGTAGGCCCTCAGGGAGATCACATCCCCCGCCGTGGCCGCGTCGAGCCCCTCCGCCCCCGCCGCCTCGTACAGGCTGTCCGCCAGGGGCTGCCAGTCCTCCATCCCGGACAGATCCAGGAAGGAGCCGTCCTTCAGCCGGAAGTACCGCCGCCGCTTGGCCAGGGCCTCCATGATGCCCAGAATCTCCTTCGCCGGCTGCCCGTCCTCGGTGAACTGCAGCTCCAGCTGGCCTCCGCGCATGCGCATCTGCCCGCGGATCATGGGCTTGCGGGGCGTCATCTTGCGGAAGTCACGGCTCAGGTACACCTCGCACAGGCTCTGCAGCTTCTGCACGCCCCCGGACACAAAGTCGTAGATGGCGTCCTGCCCGGTGAGGTACACCCTCCCCTTGCTCACATAGAAGCCCGAGCCGCCCAGCGCGTCCAGCACCTGCCGCTCCGCCGCCGCGTCACGCAGCAGCAGCTTCTCCCCCCGGCCCACAATCTCCGGCGGGGGCGCCTCGTCGAAGGGGTCGATCTCCCGATCCCCGTAGTGGAAGCTGGTCTTGGCCACCACGTCCCGGCCCTCCCGGTCCAGGTACAGCCGCGCCACCAGCGGACGCTTCACCAGCTGCTTCTCCAGCTCCGGCGAAAGCTCCACCACGCCCGTCAGCTTCAGGAAGGGGATCAGCTCGCCGATCACCCTGCCCATCTCCCGCACAGGATAGTCGAAGCAGCTCTTTCCGCCGAACTGCTCCTGCCACAAGACGCGCATCACGCTCCGCTGGCTCTCCTCCACCTGGATGATGGCATTGCCCACCGCCGCAAAGGCGCAGGAGGAGGTCAGGGGCATGAACTCCCTGGGGAAGGTGGCCGTCACGGTCAGGCCGCGAAGATCGCTGGTCACCCGGTAATGCAGGGGCAGCTTCGCCTGGCGCACCCGCTTCACCGCAAAGGCCCGGTCGTCCACCATCATGCGGAAGGGCAGCGCCGTCAGCTCCTGCAGGATCGCCTCGGCAAAGGGCTCGGGCAGGGCCATCAGCCGCAAATCCGCACCCCGCTGGGTCACGCCGCCCTCCTTCTGGGCCAGGCACAGCGCGCGCAGGATGGACAATACCCGCATCTCCCGGGGGGCGAAGTGCATCCACTCCGGCTGATAGAGGAAGCCCTTGCCGAACTCGATGGACGTGCGGCTGTCCACAGCCTCAATCAGCTGGGGGATGGAGCGCACCACGTACAATCGCTCCTCCCCCACGCGAAGGCCGATCTTCAGCCGGGGCTTGTCCTTGGGCTTGCCGGTTTCGCACATCAGGGTGATTTCCATGCGCAGCGTGCCGTCCTCGGGCAGGGCGGACTCCATGGCGTTCATGAGCCGGGGAGCGGCCGCGGCAGCCTTGCGGCGGAACATATCGTCCAGCGCGCCGGTGCTCTGGGCCATCAGGGTTGCCGCCACCACATGGCGGCAGGCGCCGTTTTGCACATAGGCCTCGCAGGTGCAGCGGGCGGGCTCGTCCGGGGAGAAGATCACCTCCCGGCGGGGTGTGCCCGCCACCACATAGCGCAGCGTGGCGGGGCTTTGCTCGGTCAGGCGGACGCCGCCGCGGTCGAATAAGGTTTCGCCAGCGGCATATTCCTCGTCTCCAGCCTGGTTCCGCAGTTGATAAGGTGCCTGTGTCATCCGGGTTTTCACTCCGATTCCATGCATCAGTCGACGCCGTCCAAAAAACAGCATCCTATAAGACTTCGGCAAACCTTATGCGAATCCCTTCCGCAGAACAACCTTCCAATACGATTTTTTGCTCCTCCCCGCATATGAACCACCCTGACTGCATATCCTTCTATCGGCAGCAGGGGAAGCCAGGGCAGCCGCGGTGCAGACCGCAGACGGAACCATCCGGAAACGCGCTTGCCATCGTTTTTCCCATGCAGCGGTATGAGAGCTTCTGCCGCCGCGGCTGCCGCGCCCCGGCCCTGTCCCGTGACAGCCGGGGCGTTTTCACACCCATTGGCCCCGCCCCGCATAGTCTGAACCGACTTTACGTG
Organism: Aristaeellaceae bacterium; assembly: GCA_051883775.1. Classification (GTDB taxonomy): domain Bacteria; phylum Bacillota; class Clostridia; order Christensenellales; family Aristaeellaceae; genus UBA11524. The sequence continues at coordinate 28,760 of JBJEUJ010000328.1, forward strand.
AAACGAGGCGGTTCCAATGCATGCCATTCTGACCCTGCCCTACCCTCTGCAGGCGCTGCTGGCCACCCTGCTCACCTGGCTGATGACCGCCCTGGGCGCGGCGGTGGTGGTGTTCACCCATCGGGTGCGGCGCACCTTCCTGGATGCGATGCTGGGCTTTGGCGCGGGGGTGATGCTGGCCTCCTCCTTCTGGTCGCTGCTGGAGCCGGGCATCGCCCTGGCGGAAACGCTGCGCCAGCCGGGCTTTCTTGCAGCGGGGCTGGGCTTTTTGTGCGGAGGCGGCATGATGCTCCTGGGGGACGCGCTCATGTCCCGGCTGAACCTGGCACGCCTGACCGAGAGCCGCCGCCGGGCCGGGCTGCTCATCGCCTCCATCACCCTGCACAACATCCCTGAGGGCCTGGCGGTGGGCGTGGCCTTCGGCGCGCTGTCCATGCGCATGACCGACGCGGCTCTCACCGGCGCATGGATGCTGGCCATCGGTATCGCCCTGCAGAATTTCCCCGAGGGCGCGGCGGTGAGCCTGCCCCTTCGCCGCGAGGGCATGTGCCGGGGACGGGCCTTCTATTACGGGCAGCTCAGCGGCGTGGTGGAGCCCGTTGCCGCAGTGATCGGCGCGCTGCTGGCGGTGGCCATCCGCACCATCCTGCCCTTCCTGCTGAGCCTGGCGGCGGGGGCGATGATCGCCGTGGTGGTATCGGAGCTGATTCCCGAGAGCCAGCGCAGCAGCCGCCGCAGCGCCATGACCCTGGCCACGCTTCTGGGCTTCACGGTGATGATGGTGCTGGATGTGGCGCTGAGCTGAATTCTTCCATAGGAAAAGGGTCTGCCCCGTCACGGCAGACCCCTTTTGCTGCGTGCATCACCCGTCTCCCAAATCCCAGGAGACGTCCACGTTCACCATTTCCACCAGCAGCTCCCGGGAATCGCAGCCGCTGACGTTCAGCGTCCAGCTTTCGCCAGGAGACAGGCTGTGCTTCTGTTCTTCACCGCTCTCCGGCACTGTCACCTGGACGAAGGAATCCCCCTCCCGCCCGGTGAAGGTGTAATCCCGTGCCGGCATCTGCTGCCCCATGATGTACCGGTCCTGGGCTGCGTAAGCCGACGTTCCCTCCTGGAACAGCCGCTCCGTGGTCATGCTGCGCAGCAGGCAACCCTCGCCCATGGTCAAGGCATCGCCCTCCATCAGCAGGACGGTATATTGCGCACCAGGCTGCAGGCTCCAGGCATGCCGGATTTCACCAGAATCCTCCGTCACCGTGACGTGCGCGTTCTCCGCACCGTCGTTCTGGACGATGTACAAGCCGGGCAGCATATCCACCCCCGTGCCATAGGTTCCCGGCTCACGCAGGTACAGCCGCCGGGTACCCGTGTCGAAGACGGAGGTGGCAAGGCTCATGTGGAACTCCCCCTGGCAGCTCTCGGGCAAATAGACCGTCTGCTCGTTATAGATGTACATGGTCTCGTACCAGCCGGCGTAAACCTCCTGCTGAAAGGCGATGCTCCCGTCCCAGTTGGCGACGGTCATCACGCCGGGGGTGTTGTCGCTGCTGAAGAAGCTGTACAGTCCCTCCTGCATGTCCACCCCCACCACATATGCATTACCCGCTGGATCATTCCCCGCTATGTCCTCAGCCCATGCAGGTGTTACCAGCATAAGCAGCACGCCCATGACCATCGCAAGCCTACGCACAGCTTCGCCCCCTTTTTTTATCCAACGCGGAAAGCCGGTTGATTCTTCCTGCATGCATAACGAAAAGCCGCCCTGCCTTGCGGCAGGACGGCTTGGCGGTGCAATCTGATCAGAACTTCAGCGGATTCACGCGCACGGAGGGGCCCATGGTGCTGCTCAGGTACAGGGAGCGCACATAGGTGCCCTTGGCGGCGGCGGGCTTCGCCTTGTTGATGGCCTCCATCAGGGCGGTCAGGTTCTCGTTCAGCTTCTCGGTGCCGAAGGAAACCTTGCCGATGGGGCAGTGGATGATGGCCGTCTTGTCCAGACGGTACTCCACCTTACCGGCTTTGATGTCCTTGATGGCCTTGGTCACGTCCATGGTGACGGTGCCGCTCTTGGGGTTGGGCATCAGGCCCTTGGGGCCCAGCACACGACCGATGCGGCCGACCAGACCCATCATGTCAGGGGTGGCCACGCAGACGTCGAAGTCGAACCAGTTCTCCTGCTGGATCTTGGCGATCATGTCCTCAGCGCCCACATAGTCGGCGCCGGCGGCCTTGGCTTCGTCAGCCTTCACGCCCTTGGCGATGACCAGCACGCGGATGGTGCGGCCGGTGCCATGGGGCAGAACCACCGCGCCGCGAACCTGCTGGTCAGCGTGACGGGGGTCGACGCCCAGGCGGACGTGGATTTCCACCGTCTCGTCGAACTTGGCCTTGCCGGTCTTGCAGACCAGGTCGCAGGCTTCAGCGGGATCATACTGGTTCAGATGGTCGATCAGCTTGACGCTGTCCTGGTACTTCTTACCATGCTTCATTTTCTAATTCCTCCCATGTGGTATTAGCGGCGCTATGTCCTCCCACATTGTTAAGGGGCAGTGCCCCAGACGGTTTCGCGCGCGGCAGTGCCGCAGGCGCTTACTCCTCCACGGTGACGCCCATGCTGCGGGCGGTGCCGGCCACCATGCTCATGGCAGCCTCGATGCTGGCAGCGTTCAGGTCGGGCATCTTGGTGGTGGCAATCTCGCGGACCTGCTCCTTGGTCAGCTGGCCAACCTTGTCGCGGTTGGGGCGGGCGCTGGCCGTCTCGATGCCGAGGGCCTTCTTGATCAGCACGGGGACCGGAGGGGTCTTGGTGATGAAGGAGAAGGTACGGTCAGAATAGACGGTGATGACCACGGGGATCACCAGGCCGATCTGATTCTTGGTGCGCTCGTTGAATTCCTTGCAGAAGCCGGGGATGTTCACGCCGTGCTGGCCCAGGGCGGGGCCGATAGGCGGAGCAGGATTGGCCTTGCCGGCCTGCACCTGCAGCTTGATGTAAGCGTTAACCTTCTTGGCCATGTTAATGGCACCTCCTAAAAAATGTGGTCACGCGGAAGCTTGCAACTTCCTCCCACGTTGGCGCGCCGTGATACCGGCACGCTTGGAAAGGCGGCATTGGGGCCGCCTGCCTTCGCCGCTGTCACGCGGCGGAAAAGCCTTTACATGCGGCGGATCAGTCTTCCTTCTCCACCTTGTCCAGGTCGAGCTTGACGGACTGCTCGCGGCCGAAGAACATCTCCACCTTCACCGTCACGGTGCCGCGGATGGTGTCAATGTCCTCCACGACGCCGGTGAAGTTCTCCAGCGGGCCGGAAAGGATCCGCACCCGCTCGCCGATGGCGAAGCTGAAGTCGATGCTCTTGGCCTCGGAGTTCAGCATCATATCGACCTCTTCCTGGGTCAGGGCAACGGGCTTGCTGTCCGGGCCCACGAAGCCGGTCACGCCGCGGGTGTTGCGAACCACGTACCAGCTTTCGCTGGTCTCGATCATGTGCACCAGCACATAGCCGGGGTACACCTTCCGCTGGCTCTTGACGCGCTTGCCGTTGCGGATCTCCACAACGTCCTCCACGGGCACGCGCACATCAAAGATCAGATCCTGCATGCCGTTGTTCTCAACGGACTTCTCCAGGGTGTCCTTGACCTTGTTCTCATACCCGGAGTAGGTATGCACCACGTACCAGCAGGGCTCCTTGCTCTTTTCGGTCATGCTCTTTCTCCTACTGCCGCACTTACAGCACCAGCAGCTTCACCAGCGCGGATGCGCCCATGTCCAGCAGGCCGATCACGATGCCCATGAACACCATGAAGGCCAGCACGGTCAGGGAATACACAATCAGCTTGCGCTTGCTGGGCCAGGACACCTTCTTGAGCTCGTAGTACATGTTCTTGAAGGGCTTGGCAATGCGGCCGGGCAGCCGCTTCCACCAGTTCAGGAACTTCTGCATCTTGCTCGGTTCAGCCTTCTTGGCGACGGCCTTGTTTTCCTCTGCCATTTTTATCACATCCTCACGTTGGTCGTTGTGATTACTTGGTCTCGCGGTGAGCGGTGTGCTTCTTGCAGAAGGGGCAGTACTTGTTGAGCTCAATGCGATCCGGGGTGTTCTTCTTGTTCTTCATGTTGTTGTAGTTGCGCTGCTTGCACTCCGTGCAGGCCAGGCAAACCTTGTTGCGAGCGGCGTTTGCCACGTTGGACACCTCCTGCCTAATGGATGTAGCCGGCTCCGCGCCCTGAAGATGGGACGCTCAACCGGGTATACCCGTCCGGAGCCATCACGCCCCGGACGGGCGACCTTCATTGATTACTCGATGACCTTGGCGATAACGCCGGAACCCACGGTGCGGCCACCCTCGC
>JBJEUJ010000329.1:0-6830 GCA_051883775.1 Aristaeellaceae bacterium
TATGGAGCCTGTCCGCCCGGTGGTTGAAGGGCAGCTGGAAATACTCGGAGCGCTCGGCCGTCAGAGCCTGGGCGAACTGATCGCCGTAGTAGAGGAGGGTTTCCCCGGCCCGGTCGGTCAGGCGGAAGGCGTAGCACAGGCGGGTGAAGGGGGAGTCCAGCGTCACCTCCCACCAGTCGAACAGGGGATCCTGACGGGTTCTGCGCATGTCCGCCTCGAAATAGTCCACGGGGGTGCGGCGGCAGGCGCGGTCGCCGTAAATCAGGGTGACCCGCTGCAGATCGTCCCGGGCGGCGCGCAGGCGGAACACCACCCGGCTATCGTCCAGGGCGAAGGCGTGCTGGGACATGGGGATGTGAAGCACGGCGTGGCGGTTCATGGACGTCATCCTTTCACTCCGCCCGAGGTCAGGCCGGAGACCATGTGCTTTTGCGAGAGGAAGAAGATCACCAGCACCGGCAGGCTCACCGTCAGCGACGCTGCGGCGAATACCGGCCAGGAGCCGCTGGTTTCCGTGGCCTGCAGGGAGTACAGGCCCGAGGCCAGGGTCATCCTGTCCGCGCCGGTGAGGAAGTTGATGGAGAAGATGTACTCGTTCCACACAAAGTTGACGATCATCACCCCGGTGACAATCAGCGTGGGCCGGGCCAGGGGCAGGACGATTTTCGTGACGATTTGCCGGTCGCTGCAGCCGTCCATGCGCCCGGCCTCCTCGATCTCCACGGGAATCGCGTCGAAGTAGCCCTTCATGTTCAATAGCGCAAACACCGACATGGTGCCCGCATAGATGATGATCAGCCCCAGGTGGGTGTTCACCAGCCCCAGGGAGCTCATCAGCCTGTAAATGGCGAACATGGACAGGATGGACGGGAAGGAGTACAGCAGCAGCAGGCACCGAAGGATGGCCCTGCGCCCGGGGAAGCGCTTGCGGGAGAACACATAGGCCGCAGGCACCGCCGCCGCCATGGCCAGGGCCACCGTCGCGGCGGTGAGGGTCAGGGTGTTGCGCAGCCACAAAAGCACCGGCTCCTCCGTGAACACGCGGACATAATGCTGGAGGGTGAATTCCCGGGGGATGAAGGAGAAGCTGGATGCCAGCAGGCTGCCCCTGGCGTCCAGGGAGACGGACAGGGCGTAGAGAATCGGCAGCAGAGCGATGAAGCAGCACCCGACGAAAAACAGGTTGACGGCCACGGCGGATACCGCCCGGCGGATACGCTTGCGTGTCATGCGCCCTCCTCCCTTCCCCTGCGCCCCGTCAGCAGGGCGAAGGCGATCAGCAAAATGAAGATCATGATGGAGATGGCGGAGGAATAGCCGTAGTTGTTGGTGATGAAGGCGTTCTCGTAGGCGTAGGTGATGATGGTGTGGATGTGCGCGCCGGTCTGCGCGCCCACCTGCTGGGTCATGAGGTAAATCACGTCGAACTGCTTGAAGGTGGTGAAGAGGGTAATCATCACCGACGGGCCGATGATGGGCCTGAGGCACGGCAGGGTAATCGACACCGCCTGCCGCACCGGGCCCGCCCCGTCCAGCGTGGCGGACTCGTAGTAGCTGCGGTCAATGCTCTTCAGGCCCCCGTCCATGATCATGATCATGAAGGGCAGCGCCAGCCACAGGTTCACCGCCGTGCAGCAGAAAAACGCGCTCACATCGCTGCGCAGCCAGCGGACGGTCACGCCGGTGAGCTTTTCCATCCACTGGGTCAAAAGGCCAAATTCCCCGTTGAACATGCCCGTCTTCCACAGAAGGATGCTCACGTACCCCGGCATGGCCCAGGGGAACATGAGGATGGTCTTGTATACGTTGCGAAGGGGCAGACGGCGGATGTTGAGCAGGTTCGCGATCAGGAAGGCAATGGCCAGCTGCAATGCCATGTTGATCGCCGTCCATACCACCGTAAGCCCGAGGGCGGACAGGAACCCGGAGTCGAACACCGTCAGCGCCCGGGCGTAGTTGCGCAGCCCGATCCAGTCAAAGCTGAACCAGTGGTAGGTGTTCATGTTGGTGAAGGAAATATACCCGGTGTAGAGGATGGGGAACACCACGATCAGGAAGATCAGCGCCAGCGACGGCGCGGACACCAGATAGGCGGATAAGGTGCGCTTCGTTTTCATTTCATCGCCTCGATCAGCTCAAGGGCCTTCTTCTGCGCGGCTTCGGCGGCGCTGTCCACGTCCTGGCCGCTCATGTTCACCTGGGTCAGCAGGTTGCCCGCCACCGTCCACATCACGTCCATCTCGGGGATGTTGGGCATGGGCACGGCGGTTTCGGCGGTCTGCTTCATGGCCATGATGAGGGCGTCCCCCGCCACCTCCGGCATGTCGTAGCAGCTTTCCAACGCCGGGGCGCAGCCGCTGACCTTCGCCAGCGCCGCGCTGACCTCCGGCTGCATCAGCGTCTGCAGCACCTTCACAATACTCTCCTGCTTGCGCTGGGCCTGCACCTTCAGCACATGCAGCCCCTGGATGCCTGAATAGGGGGCCAGGGGCAGGCCGGTCTCGTCCACCACGGGCATGGGGGCGATGCCCAGGTCAATGCCCGCCGCGCGCACCGTGGGCACAAACCACGGCCCCGCGATGGTGGCGTGGGCCATGCCCTCGGTGAAGAGGGTGTTCACCGTGGCGTACTCCGTCTCCCCGGGCATGTAGTCCACGAACTTGCGGTGGTAGCTCAGGGCCGCCCTGACCTCCGGGGAATCCAGGCAGGGCACGCCGTCCTCGGTAATCAACGTGCCGCCGAAGCCGTGAATCCACCCGGCGGCGTAGTAGGGCGTGGCGTGCTGCTCCACAAAGCCGTAGTGGCCGTACTTCGTCTTGCGCTGCATGTAGGCGTACAGCGCCTCCGTGGTGGCGGGCACGTCCTCGTCCGCCATGTATTTGCGGTTGTACATGAACAGCAGCGTCTCATAGTACAGCGGCAGCTGGTAAATCTCGCCCTTGTAGGTGGCGCCCTTCACCGTCAGGGGGACATAGCCGTCCAGCGCATTCTCCCCCAGCAGGTCGGTGATGGGAGCCAGTACGCCCATCTCCGCGTACACGCCGATCTTGTCATGGGCGAAGAAGTACATGTCCGGCGCGGCGTTCGGGTCGTTGCCCACCAGCTTCAGAGATTCGGTCAGGCCGGTTTTCTTCTCGAAGGTCACGTGAATATCCGACTCCAGGGCCTTCATGGCCTCCGCCAGCACCGCGATGACCGCGTCCTCCTTGTCGTGCCAGACGGTGATGGTCACCGGGCCCGCCTGAACCGCAGGCGCGGCGGAATTCCCGGCGCAGCCTGTCAGCATGAGACAGGCCAGCAGCAAGCACAGTACCTTTCGCATGGGCATACCTCCTGACACAAAGTGAAACAGGAGAGAGGCGTTCGGCTTCTCTCCAGGCATAGCGCGCCGCCCTGCGGAAGAAGGCAATGCGCTCCTCCCGCAGGGCCCGGCGCGTTACTCGGCAGGCTTCTCGTAGGCCACCGTGGCTTCCTCGGCAGAAGCCACCGTCACGTACAGATCCTTGCCCGCGTCCACGCGAAGGTCGCTGGTCTGCACGCTGCCGCCGTTTCCGTTGATGATGACGCTGTTGATCCACCCGGGCACGGTCACGGCGTACCAGCCGTCCTCACCGGCGATGAGGGGCTCGCCGGGCCAGGCCGCGAAGGCGTTGGTACCGTCGGGGTGGCTCCAGGCCCACAGGCAGGGCTCCGTCCAGTCTTCCGGCACTCGGGCGTAAACGGTGATGTCCTCGGCCACGGGGGCGGTGGGATCGTCGTAGGTCACGTCGTATGCGCCGTCCGCCTGAACAGTGATCCACAGATCAGCCGGATCCAGTTCCTTGATGTCCGCGGTCTGCACGCTGCCGCCGTTGCCGTTCACGATCACGCAGTTGCACCAGGCGGGCGCCATGGCGCTGTACCAGCCGTCCTCGCCGGGCTTCATGGCGCGGCCGGGCCAGGCGGGGAAGGCGTTCTTGCCGTCAGGGTCGGACCAGGCCCACAGGCAGGGATTCTCCCAGGAGGCGTCCACCTGGGCGTAGACGGTGTAGCGCTCAGCGTAAGCGGGGGCTTCGCCTTCGGTCAGGGCCTCGAAGGCTACGGACGCGGTCCTGTTCTCCGCCACGGTGATCCACGCGGATTGACGGTCGATTTTGACCTCATCCGTCTGCACCGCGCCGTCGTTGGCGTTGATGATCACGCTCTCCATCCCCGCGGGCAGGTAGATGTAGTACCAGCCCTCGTTGGCGGGGTCGGGCTCCAGCATGTCGCCGGGCCAGGCGGCAAAGGCGTTCTCGCCCTCGGCGTTCCAGGCCCATGCGCAGGGCCAGCCCCAGTCCGCAGGCACGGACGCGTACACCACCAGCATGTCCGCCTCCTCCGCCATGGCGGGCAGCAGGGGCAGCAGCATCAGCAGACACATGAGCAAAGCAACCAGTTTCTTCATGTTCATTTCCTCCTTGCACCGGATGAAACGGTATCTTGTAATTTCAGTATATCGCGGCGGAAGGCAAAGTCAACAAGCAAAAGGGAAACCGGTTTCCATTGTGAAAGCCTTGCAAATCAAGGCTTTTGCTGGCGATCATGGACGAATGTTTCGCACGCGGTGACTGCGCGTTTCCATGCCGGTGGGTGCAAAAAAGGACGGCGCCTGTCACTGGAAACAGGCGCCGCCCCGGATGCAAAGGATTAGAAAGCCTCCTGGTAGAGGGCCAGCACGTCCTTCTTCGTGGTCGTGCGGGGATTCACGGCGATGTTGCCGCTCTTCATGGCGTCGTCGGCCATGGCGTCGAATTTGTCGGGGGTCACGCCCACCTCGCTCAGGGAGCCGGGGATGCCCAGGGAGGCGTTCAGCGCGCGGAGCTCGTCGCCCAGCATCTCGGGAACAAATTCCTCCGCCGTCAGGGGCTGGCGGGCGATATAGTTGTAGATCTTCAGGTACTTGCCGCTGTCCGCCAGGGCGTTGTAGTCCACAATGGTGGGCAGCAGGATGGCGTTGGCCACGCCGTGGGCCACGTTGAAGTACGCGCTGACGGGATGGCTCATGGCATGGACGTTGCCCAGCCGCGCCCAGGAGAAGGCAATGCCAGCGAACAGGGAGCCCGCCTGCATGGCCGAGGCGGCCTCGATGTCCTGGCGGTTGGCCACATAGCGGCGGATGTTCCCGCCGATGAGCTCCATGGCCTTCTCGGACATGGCCTCGGAGAAGGGGGAGGCGTCCCGGGAGATGTAGGCCTCCAGAGCGTGAATCAGCGCGTCAATGCCGCAGGCGGCCGCCACCCCGGCGGGCACGGTGGTGATCAGATCCACATCCAGGATGGCGTAGGCGGGCAGCAGCTTGTAGCTGAACACGGTCAGCTTGTAGTTGCGGCTGTGGTCGGTGATGACGGAGAAAGCCGTGACCTCCGAGCCCGTACCGGCGGTGGTGGGGATGGCGATCAGCGGAACGATGTCCCCCGGCACCTTGCCCCCGCCCTCGTAGTCCACAATGGAGCCGCCGTAGCGGGCCAGCACGCCCACGGCCTTGGCCACGTCCATGGGGGAGCCGCCGCCCAGGGCCACAATGCAGTCCGCGCCGCTGGCCTTGAACCGGGCGGTGGCCTTGTCCACCGTCTCCACGGAGGGGTTGCCCTCCGTCTCGGTGAAGGCCTCGGAGGTCACGCCTGCCTTCGTCAGCTGATCCATGCATTTCTGCACCGCGCCGACCTTGGCCAGGAAGGGGTCGGAGACGAAGAACACCCGGCTGGCGCCCAGGGCCCTGACGGCCTCCGGCAGGCGGGCGATGCTGCCCTGGCCCACGATGATGTTCTGGGGAACGGTAAAGGTGAAGGATTTCATGAGGAATCAGTCTCCTTTCCTGCACGCAAGCGGAGCCCTGAGGCTCCGCCTGGTGATGCTATGCATATGTAAGGGATTGTCAGCCCAGCTCCTCCACGGCCTCCCGCAGGATGGCCACGGCCTTGTCGCAGTCCGCCTCGGTGATGATGAGCGGGGGAATCATGCGGATGACGTTGCGGCCGATGGCGGTGACCAGCAGGTGCTTGTCGATGCACTTGTGCTTGATTTCCACCGAGGTGGCGAAGCCGTCGAACTCCACGCCCACCAGCAGGCCCTGATGGCGGACCTCCCTGACGTGGGGCAGGGTCTTGAGCTGCTCGGCGAAGTAGTCGCCCACCTTCCGGGCGTTGCCGGCAAGGTCGCGGTCCAGCAGCTCGTTCACCTCCGCCAGGGCGGCGGCGCAGCTGACGGGATGCCCGCCGAAGGTGGTGCCATGGGAGCCGGGGGTGAAGGCCCTGGCCACCTCCGCCGTGGCGCAGATGGCGCCGATGGGCATGCCGCCGCCCAGGGCCTTGGCCATGGAGACGATGTCCGGCTTCACGCCGTAGTTCATGAAGGACATGACCTCGCCCGTGCGGCACCAGCCGGTCTGCACCTCGTCCAGCAGCAGCAGGATGCCCTTCTCATCGCAGAAGGCACGCAGGCCCTGCATGAACTCGGGCGTGGCGGGATGCACGCCGCCCTCGCCCTGCACGGGCTCGATCATGATGGCGATGGTGTTCTCGGTGCAGGCGTTCTTGAAGGCCTCCAGATCATTGTAGGGCGCGTAGGAGAAGCCGTAGGTCATGGGGCCGTAGCCGACCTGGCAGGCGTTGCCGGGCTGGCCGGTGGCGGACATGGCGCCGAAGGTGCGGCCGTGGAAGCCCATCTTGGCCGTAACAATATGATACTTGTTCGGGCCGAATTTTTCAATACCGTACTTGCGGGCCATTTTGATCATGGCCTCGTTGGCCTCCGCGCCGGAGTTCTGGAAGAAGATCTTGTCCATGCCGATGGTGGTGCAGATCTTCTCG
>JBJEUJ010000330.1:0-6773 GCA_051883775.1 Aristaeellaceae bacterium
TGGAGCGTTACAGCGTGCTGCGCTCCATCGCCGCCATCCGCCGCTGCGACGTGGCCCTGCTGCTTATCGACGCCCAGGACGGCGTGACCGAGCAGGACACCAAGATCGCCGGGCTCATCCGCGAGGAGGGCAAGGCTGTGGTGATCGTGGTGAACAAGTGGGACGCCATCGAGAAGGAAACCGGCACCCTCGAAAGCTACAGGAAGAATGTCCTGGACGACCTGAAGTTCATGGACTACGCGCCGGTGCTGTTCATTTCCGCCGCCACGGGTCAGCGTGCCCACACTGTGCTGGACATGGTGGATCAGGTCTGGGCCCAGGCCAGCAAGCGAATTCCCACCGGCGTGCTCAACGACGTGCTGGCCGACGCCACCGGCGCGCTGCAGCCTCCGGCCTCCGGCGGCCGCCGCCTGAAGATCTACTACCTGACCCAGCAGGGCGTGTGCCCGCCCACCTTCATCCTCTTTGTCAACGACGAGACGCTGATGCATTTCGCCTACGAGCGCTACCTGGAGAACTACTTCCGCAAGACCTTCGACTTCACCGGCACGCCCATCCGCTTCATTCTTAGAGAAAAGAAGAAGGAGAATTGACGTATGAAGGATATTCTCGCTTATCTTGTGATCGCCGTGGCCGCCTACCTGATGGGCTCCATTTCCACGGGGCTGCTGGTGTCCCGCCTGCTCCACGGCCCCAACCTGCGCGAGGTGGGCAGCAAGAACACCGGCGCGTCCAACGCCCTGCGCACCATGGGCGTCAAGGGCGGCGCGCTGACCTTTGTGGGCGATATTCTCAAGGCGCTGATCCCCTGCCTGCTGGCCAAGTGGTGGATGGGCCAGTACGGCGCGATGGTGGCCAGCATCGCGGTCATCGTGGGCCACAACTGGCCGGTGTTCTTCCAGTTCAAGGGCGGCAAGGGCGTGTCCAGCACCTGCGCGGTGATGCTGGTCACCTTCTGGTGGCAGGCCATCATCTGCTATGTGGTGACCATTGCCATCATCGCCCTAACCCGCTTCATCTCCCTGGGCTCCATGGTCATGGTGACGCTCTTCGCCATCCTGGTCATCGCCAGCAACTGGGGCAACTGGCTGGTCGCCGCCTGGGTGATTCTGCTGGCGGGCATCTGCATCTGGCGGCACCGGGCCAACATCGGCCGCCTGCTTTCCGGCACCGAAGCCAAGATCGGCCAGAAGGTCAAGTAACTTTCCGACCATGCACAACGGAGGTAATCCCCTGTGTCCGACAGACTGAGCAAAATCCGCAATTTCTGCATTATCGCCCACATCGACCACGGCAAGTCCACCCTGGCCGACCGGCTGCTGGAAAAGACCGGCGTGTTCCAGCAGCGGGAAATGGTGGAGCAGATCCTGGACAGCATGGAGCTGGAGCGGGAGCGCGGCATCACCATCAAGAGCAAGGCCGTCCGCATGCAGTACAAGGCCAAGGACGGCGAAACCTACACCCTGAACCTGATCGACACCCCCGGCCATGTGGACTTCACCTATGAGGTGAGCCGCGCCCTGGCCGCCTGCGAGGGCGCGCTGCTGGTGGTGGATGCCACCCAGGGCATCGAGGCCCAGACCCTGGCCAACTGCTACATGGCCCTGGATCACGACCTGGAGATCATCCCCGTGATCAACAAGATCGACCTGCCCTCCGCCCAGCCGGAGGAGGTGCGCGCGGAGATCGAGGACGTGATCGGCCTGGATGCCTCCTACGCCCCCTGCGTGTCCGCCAAGACCGGGCTGAACATCGAGGACGTGCTGGAGGCCATTGTCCAGTATGTCCCCGCCCCCACCGGCGATGATGAGAAGCCCCTGCAGGCGCTTATCTTCGATGCGTTCTACGACAACTACCGGGGCGCGATCTGCTTCGTTCGGGTCAAGGAGGGCGTGCTGCGGGCAGGCATGCGCATGCGCCTGATGGCCACCGGCGGCGAGTTCGACGTGGTGGAGGTGGGCACCTTCAACCCGGGCTATCAGCCCTGCGACGAGCTGCGCACCGGCGATGTGGGCTATGTGGCCGCGTCCATCAAGGACGTGCGCGACACCCGCGTGGGCGACACCATCACCGACGCGGCCCGTCCCGCTCCCGAGCCCCTGCCCGGCTACCGCCAGGTCACGCCCATGGTGTTCTGCGGCGTGTATCCCGCCGACGGCGCGGACTACCCCGCCCTGAAGGATGCGCTGGAGAAGCTGCGCATGAACGATGCCTCCCTCACCTTCGACCCGGAGACCTCCGCCGCCCTGGGCTACGGCTTCCGCTGCGGCTTCCTGGGGCTGCTTCATATGGACATCATCACCACCCGCCTGGAGCGGGAGTGGGATCTGAACCTGGTGACCACCGCCCCCAGCGTCATCTACCACGTGACCAAAACGGACGGCGCCATGGTGGAAATCGACAACCCCTCCAACCTGCCCCCCGTCACGGAGATCAGCAGCATGGAGGAGCCCTTCGTCCACGCCACCATCTACACGCCCCAGGACTCCGTGGGCACGCTGATGGATCTGTGCCAGGACAAGCGGGGCATCTTCATCGACATGCAGTATGAGGGCAACCGGGTCAAGCTGAACTACGACATTCCCCTCAATGAAATCATCTTTGATTTCTTCGACCAGGTGAAGTCCCGCAGCCGGGGCTACGCCTCCTTCGACTATGAGCTGAAGGACTACCGCGAGAGCGACCTGGTCAAGCTGGACATTCTCCTCAACGGCGACCTGTGCGACGCCTTCTCCCAGATTGTCCACCGGGACAAGGCCTACGCCCGGGGCCGGGGCATCTGCGAGAAGCTGAAGGACGTGATCCCCCGGCAGATGTTCGAGATTCCCATCCAGGCGGCCATCGGCGGGAAGGTCATCGCCCGCGAGACCGTGAAGGCCATGCGCAAGGACGTGCTGGCCAAGTGCTACGGCGGCGACATCACCCGCAAGAAAAAGCTGCTGGAAAAGCAGAAGGAAGGCAAGAAGCGCATGCGTCAGTTCGGCACGGTGCAGGTGCCCAGCGAGGCCTTCCTGGCTGTGCTGAAGATGGACAGCGACTGACAAGCAAGGGAGGTTGTTCCATGGGCGCAGGAGCCTCAGGCCGTTCCTGGCATCGGCCCTGTCCGGGCGCGTGCAGCCTGCGGGAGCCGCTCTCCTACATTTCCCGGGAGATGATCGCGGGCGTCTATGCCGACATGAGCCGCCGCCCGCTGACGGTCTGCTTTACCGGCCACCGGCACATCGCCGCGGAAGCGTCCGGCAATCTGGCAGCGCGGCTGGGACAGGCGCTGGAGAAGCTGTACGGCAGGGGCTACCGGGACTTTCTCAGCGGCGGCGCGCTGGGCTTCGACCTTATGGCGGCGGAGAGCGTCCTGGCCCTGCGCCATGCGCACCCGGACGCGCGGCTGATCATGGTCCTCCCCTGCGGCAATCAAACCCGCCGCTGGCCGGATGAGGACTGCCGCCGGTATGAGAGCATCCTCTACGCCGCCGATGAGACCCGCGTGCTCTCCGCCTCCTACTATGAGGGCTGTATGCAGGTTCGCAACCGGCACATGGTGGATCACAGCGCGCTGTGCGTATGCTACATGGTCGTTCCCAGGGGCGGAACGCTGTCCACCGTTTCCTACGCGCTGAAGGAGGCCGTGCCTGTGATCAACCTGGCCATGGACATGCCCGTGCCCGTTCTGCGGGACGGGTGCGAGGATGCTTTCTGACAGGAGGGCGCCTATGGAGCTGTACATTCATCTGCCCTTCTGCCGGCGCAAGTGCCGCTACTGCGACTTCGCCTCCTACGCAGGTCAGGAAGGGCTGATGCACCCTTATGTGGACGCGCTGCTGAACGAGGCGGCGCGCCATTCTTCTTATTACGCTGATCTGTATGGTCATCCCCTGCAGGTGGAAACCGTGTTTCTGGGCGGCGGCACGCCATCGCTGCTCCCGCCGGAGGAATTGCATCGGCTGCTGTCCGGGCTGAGCAGCATCTTCGACATTGCGCCGGAGGCCGAGTTCACCAGCGAAGCCAATCCCGGCACGCTGACCCCCGCCTGGCTGGACGCTGCCGTATCGGGCGGCGTGAACCGGCTTTCCCTGGGCATGCAGGCCTATCAGCCGTCGCTGCTCAAGGCCCTGGGGCGCATCCATGACTTCCCCCAGGTGGAAGCCTCCGTCCGCATGGCGCGGGAGGCAGGGATCCGCAACCTGAGCCTTGACCTGATGTTCGGCCTGCCCGGGCAGACGGCTGCCATGTGGCGGGAAACCCTGCTGGCCGCCCTGAGCCTGTCACCGACGCACCTGTCCTGCTACGGGCTGATTCCCGAGGAGGGTACGCCGCTGAAGGCGGATCTGGACGCAGGCCGCTTGTCCCTTCCCGACGAGGAAACCGAGCGGCAGATGTACGACGATACGCTGACGGTGCTGGCCCGTCACGGATTTGCGCAGTACGAAATCAGCAACTTCGCCCTGCCCGGCTACGCCTGCAGGCACAACCTGGGGTACTGGCGGCAGGTTCCCTACCTGGGTCTTGGGGCCTCCGCTGCCAGCTGCATGGACGAGCGGGACGGAAACGCCTACGTTCGGGCCAGCAACCCGCCGGAGCTGCGGGACTACCTGGACATGGTTGCCCGTGATCGCTGGGATGCCCGCGCTACGGAGCCCATTTCCCCCCATGATGCCGTCTTTGAGACGATGATGCTGGGGTTGCGCACCACCCGTGGCGTATCGGAGGAATCGTTCCTGCGGATGCACGGGCAAAGCCTGGACGCTGTGTACGGGGAAAAGCTGCGCATGCTGGAGGCCCAGGGTCTGCTCCTGCATGCAGATGGCTGCTGGCGGCTGACCCGCCGCGGCATGGATGTACAGAACAGCGTCCTTGTTACCCTGATGGATGACTGAAGCGCGCCCGGAAAGCTGTATGTCTTTCCGGGCGCATTGTATTGGCTTGCGCAACGTACAAGAAAAACCGGAACCCTTGCGGGTTCCGGCTTGCTTGTGTCTGGACGATTACTCGGCGCGGACAGGCAGCTTGGTGGTGTTGCCAGCCTCGTAGGCAGCCAGGCGCTCGTCGATGATCTCCTGATAGCCAGCATCCAGGTACTCCTGGCACAGCTGCTCATACAGGGCGTCGAACTCGGCGGGATCGCACTTCACCAGCTTGGCGTAGTCCTCCTGGTACAGGCTCAGCAGGGTGGCGCTGTACTCGGACTCGGACTCGATGGTCACGGCGAACACGGGGTCAGAGTAGGCACGGCCGGCATCGGCGATGGCCTTGGTGTCGGAGTACCAGCTGTCGATCATGGCCTGAGAGAAGTCCTGGGGCAGGCCCTGAGGCGCCACCGCGCGGATGCTGTCCTCGATGGTGCCGACAACCTTGGAGGCGTGCACCAGGCAGGTCATGTCGATGTTCATGTTGTGGTTGAGCATGTACTCGCCGGTGTAGGAGCCGTCGACGACGGGCAGGCCGTCCTCGCCCATGGTGTAGGTCACGCCCTCAACACCATTCTCCAGCACGAACAGGTTCTCGGGCTGGATCATCCACTCCATCAGCATCCAGGCAGCCTTCAGCTGCTCGGGGGTAGCGTAGGAGGAGAAGCCGACAATCATGCCGAACGCGTTGTCAGCACGGTTGCGGGCCACAGCCACACCCTCTTCTTCCACAGCGTAGGCGGAAGCCAGAGCCAGCTCGGCGTCGGGGTTGTTCTCATAGAAGGCGGTCAGCCAGTTCACGTTGGCGGCCATGTAGCCAGCGTAGGAGAAGGTCTTGCCGTTGATGAAGTCGGTCTGCATCTGATCGGTGGAAGCGCCGCCGGAGTTCTCGGCCAGGTCGAACTCGGAGGAGTACCAGCCCTGGTTGTACTCAGCGTTGGTGCGCTTCAGCAGACGGTAGGTGGGCTCCCAGGTCAGGGAAGCGGTGCCCAGAGAGCAGTGCATTGCCCACTCGGCCTCGTCCAGATCCTCGTCATGGAAGGCGAAGTTGGCCACATAGGCGCTGGTGGGGATGCCCAGGCCCAGAGGAGCCTGGTCGGTCAGACCGGCCTCAATGATCTTGTTGATGGCGTCGCTGTACTCGGCGTAGGAGGTGGGCACATGGTCATAGCCGACCGCGCGCAGCCAGTCCATACGCACGAAGGTGCGCCAGGTGTAGCCGGTGTTGTAGTAGGGGCGCTCGCTGAGAACGAAGTAGGTCTCACCGTTGATGTCGGTGTAGCCCAGCTGGTTGTTCTCAACCATCTTGCCGTAGTAGGTGGGAGCGACCTTGGCGAACTCGTCCAGGTCGATGACCTGCATGGCGCCGTCGTTGGCCCACTGGGCAACCTTGGGATAGTCATACTCCATCATGATGGTGGGGGTGTCGCCGCCAGCAATCAGCAGGGAGTACTTGGTCATCACGTCGCCGCGGGGGATGGCAACGTACTGCACGTCGATGTTCCACTTGTCGCCGAACTCGGACTGGATCCACTTGGTCCAGTAGTTGTCGTCAACGGCGGGGTAGCCGGCCTTGGAGCGGTCGTACACGGGCACGGTGATCTTCACCCGCTCCGCGAAGGGTTCCCAGGCAGCCATGCCGGTGGCTTCTTCCGCGCTGGCGAAAGAAACCAGACTCAGCATCATCACCAGCGCCAGGGCCAGAGAAAGGATGCGCTTCATACTTGGTTCCTCCTTAAAAGATTTATTGATAACGGCAAGGACGTATCCCCGCCATTATTCCGATGGAATGGGGCTTCAGCCCGTCTGTGCAATCAGCCCTTCACCGCGCCGATCATCGCGCCCTTGACGAAGTACTTCTGCACGAAG
>JBJEUJ010000331.1:0-6653 GCA_051883775.1 Aristaeellaceae bacterium
GCCCGTTGCGAGGCGTGACCCCCGCAAGCGCGGCGCGCCCTCCGCGCGCCGTGCCCTCCAACCCAGCCTGATCCCCCCGAATGAGAGTCCAGAGAGCCGAAGGCTCTTTGGCGAGGGTCTGGGGCGAGAAGCCCCAGCGTCCCCCCACTTCCATGCGCATGTACTATGACCGGAGGGAACCCACTCCATCGCGGGCCGGGTGTGGGCACTGCCCACCGAGAAGCCCCAGCGTCCCCCATGCTTCCACAAAGCCCCCTGCAACCCTTGACGGCAGACGGGGGGCAGTGATATAATAGACTGTCTCGTTGTGATTTTCTTTTTAAGCATACAGGAGGGATACGATGTCCGGTCATTCCAAGTGGCATAACATTCAGGCGAAGAAGGGCAAGGCTGACGCAGCCCGCGGCGCGATTTTCACCAAGATCGGCCGTGAAATCGCCATCGCGGTGCGCGACGGCGGCGCGAATCCGGAATCCAACGGCAAGCTGCGCGACGTCATCGCCAAGGCCAAGGCCAACAACATGCCCAACGATAACATTCAGCGCTCCATCAAGAAGGCCAGCGGCGAATTGTCCAACGTGACCTATGAGCAGATCACCTATGAAGGCTATGCGCCCGGCGGCGTGGCCATCATTGCCGACTGCATCACCGACAACCGCAACCGCACCGCCTCCGACGTGCGCCACTGCTTCGCCAAGCACGGCGGCAACCTGGGCACCAGCGGCTCGGTGAGCTTCATGTTCGACGAGAAGGGCGTGCTGGTGGTGGAGCGCACCCCCGGCATGGACGAGGACGAGATGATGATGATGGCCCTGGAGGCCGGCGCGGAGGACGTGAAGGCCGAGGCCGACGTGTTCGAGATCTACACCGCCCCCAACGACTTCTCCGCCGTGCGCGAGGCGCTGGAGCAGCAGGGTCTGACCTTCCTCTCCGCCGAGGTGGACAAGATTCCGCAGAATACCGTGGCCGTCACCGACGAGGACACCATCCTCAAGATCCAGAAGCTGCTGGATATGCTCGAGGAGAACGACGACGTGCAGAACGTCTACCATAACGCCGACCTGCCCGAGGAGGAAGAGGAGGAGTAAGCCCTCTCCCTCGCATCCCGCGTCGGCCATGAGCCCTTCCGCCCTGCGGAGGGGCTTTTTCCGTTGCGCGGCATCCGGGCAAGGCGCTGTTTTTCCTCTGTGCAGGGCGGGCGGAGCGGGCCGCCGCTCTTGCCAGCATCTGCCGTTTATGCTATAATTTCTACATTATGTCTGCATGTCTGGACAAAAGGAAGTGATCGCCATCCTTCGCATAGGCGCATACGGCAGCGCGCGCGGGACAGCCGGGGCAGCTTCGCGCTCATGCGCCGGGCTTTTTTCTCCCGGTGAAGCCCGCGTCGCGCCTCCGGCAGGCCGTCCGGGGATGGCAGGACGCGCACGGGGCCCGGCGGATGGCATGATCGCAGGCTGAGCGCGGCGCAGGCCGGTGGAGGCAGCGTCGCCGCCCTGCAACGGATCGGCCGAAAGCATAGCAACAACGGAAGAGGACGGAGGAGATTCCCATGGAGGCAAGGCAGGGCAGCTGGAGCCTGTCCGTGCAGATCGGCAATATGATGCCCTTCGACGTGGCCCTGACAGGGCGGCAGATCACCCTGGGCCGCACGGCGCAGAATCAGGTGGCGGTGCCCAGCGACCTGGTGTCCTCGGTGCACGGTGCGTTCACCTGGACGGGCAGCCAGTGGCTCTACGAGGACCTGGGCAGCGCCAACGGCACCTTCATCAACGGGCGGCTGTTCTGGCAGGAGGACCGCACCCCCTGCGCGCCGGTGGCGGTGGGGGACGGCACGGTGCTGGACATTGACGCGGAGCAGAGCGGCGCGCACCCCAACGGCGTGCGCCTGGTGCTGCGCCAGGGCGCACCCTGCTCCTATACCGCCAGGCCCCTGCCCGCGAGCGGGGAAATCCTCATCGGCCGCAGCCCGGAGTGCGGCGTGCAGCTGAACAGCATCCGCGTCTCCCGCAGGCACGCGCGGATTACCTGCCGGGGCGGGCAGTACGTGCTGGAATGCCTGTCCTCCACCTCGGGGGTGTTCGTCAACGGGCAGATGCTCCAGGGCGCCTATACCCTCCTGCCCCGGGATCTGATCTACCTGGGGGGCTACCTGCTCATGTTCGCCCCCGGCTTCCTCTACTGCAAGGACGAGGCCGTGGGCCAGGGCGGCGTGGTGCTGCAGGTGCGGGACGTGACCCGGCGCAGCAAGGGCCGGCTGAACCACATCAGCTTCGACGTGCACAAGGGGGAGATGGTGGCGGTCATCGGCGGCAGCGGCGCGGGCAAGTCCACCCTGCTCAACGCCGTCAGCGGCGCGGTGAAGCCCCACGGCGGCCATGTGTGGTACAACGGGCAGGATCTGTTCCTGCACCACGGCGCGCTCAAGAGCCAGATCGGCTTCGTGCCGCAGAAGGACATCATGCACAAGGGCATCACCCTGGGCTCCATGCTCCATTACGCCGCGCGCCTCCGCCTGCAGGACGACGTGTCCCCCGCCGAGCGCAGGGCCCGGGTTCAGCAGGTGATGCAGGAGCTGAGCATCGACGGGGCCCGGGGCACGCCCCTCAAAAACGTCTCCGGCGGCCAGCTCAAGCGCGCCAGCATCGCCATCGAGATGCTCAGCGACCCGGAGCTGTTCTTCCTGGACGAGCCCACCTCCGGCCTGGATCCGGGCACGGAGCGCCATCTGATGCAGACCCTGCGGGAGCTGACCCGCAAGGGCAAGACGGTGATCCTGATCACCCACTCCACGCTGGTTTTGCCCCTGTGCGACAAGGTGGCCATCATGGGCAACGACGGAAACCTGTGCTACTACGGCGCGCCGGAGGAATCCAAGAGCTTCTTCGGCGTGGCGGAATACGCCGACATCTTCGACCAGATCAACGTCCGGGACAACGCGGTGCGCTGGGGGAATACCTTCCGCCAGCGCCAGGGGGCCCTCAGCGCCGTGGGGCGGCGGCCTGACGAGGGCAAAACCCGCCGGGCCCGCTACTCCGCCCTGCGCCAGACCGTCACGCTGACGCAAAGGTACCTGGAGCTGATTGTGCGGGAAAGGGGCTGGCTGCTGGTGATGCTTTTGTGCGCGCCGGTGGTGATGCTCTTTGTCAGCTTCGTGTGCAACGAGGAAACCTTCGTCACCTACTCGGCCACGTACAAGGCCATGTTCACCACCATCTGCGTGCCGGTGTTCGTGGGGCTTCTGACGGCCAACGGCGAGGTGTGCAAGGAGCGGGACGTGCTCTACCGGGAATACTCGGCCAACCTGCATCTGGGCTCCTACCTGGTGAGCAAGCTGGTGGCGCTGTTCCTTCTGAACCTGGTGCAGACGGCGCTTTTGACGCTGAGCTTCTGCCGTCTGGTGCAGCAGCCGCCCCGCTCGCTGATCTTCTCCCCCGTCCTGGAGATGGCCCTCACCCTGTTCCTGACCATGTATTCCTCCACCTGCCTGGGGCTGCTGGTCTCCACCGTGAGCAGCAGCCGCAACATGGCCACCCAGCTGCTGGCGGTGCTGCTGGTGCCGCAGATTGTGCTCAGCGGCTGCGTGTTCGACCTGGAGGGGCTGACCCGCACCCTGGCGCAGTTCATCCACGCCTTCTGGGGCACCAACGCGCTGTGCATCTCCGCGGAGGTGGCCAGCCTGGACATGGCGGAAACCGTGATTGAGAAGGGCATGCAGGCCGGCATGACCTTCACCCCGGACACCCCGGAGAAGGACTACCTGCTGGTGTCCCGGGAGAATCTGCTGGCCGCGTGGCGGGCCCTGGGGCTGCTGGCGGCGGGCTGCGTGGCGCTGTGCTATGGCGCGCTGCGGCTGACGTCGGACAAATACAAGGGATAAAGAGGAGACAACATCATGAGCATGCGGCGTTTGATCGCGTCCTGGCTGTGCCTGCTGGCGCTGCTGGCCCTCCCGGGATGCTGCCTTGGCGAAACCAACACCCTGTCCATCGTGCAGGTGTACCAGGAGGCGGACACGCCCTCCCGTCTGCACGTGCGCCTGGAGGGCGACGTGGGCGGCGCGCCCCTGAACCTGGAGGAGGCGGGCATCGCCGAGGCCACCATCGGCACGGGGACGGTGCCGGTGGCGGGCATGAACGCCGTGACGGCGGAGGCCTTCGGCGGCATGCGGTATGTGTTCGTGCTGGATCACGCCATGCCCATCGGCAGCAGCCGGGTGACCCAGCTCAAGGACGGCATGATCGCCTGGATCGACAGCCTGACGGAGCGGGATCAGGCGGCCATCCTCATCGTCGAGCCGGAGGAGGTCAGGCTGGCTGCGGACTTCACCGCGGACAAGGCCGCCCTCCGCGCCGCGGTGGAGGACTACGGCAAGGCCGTCGAATATGCCGGGAAGAACATGATCTACTCCGCCATCCATCAGGCCATTGAGATGGCCGCGCGCAGGGACGATGCTCTGCCCCGCAGCAGCTGCGTGGTGGTCTGCTCCAACGGCGCGGACACCTACCAGACCCTGGTCACCGGGGAGCAGCTGTCCCGGATGCTTTCCGCCGACAGCATCCCCCTGTATGTGGCGGGGTTCGCCTACACCGCCCAGAAGGAGGCCCTGGTGGGGCTGATGAACCTGGCCCGCTCCTCGGGCGGCTGGAGCGAGGACGCCACCCCCGTCAACGACCAGCAGACCCTCGACGTGGCGCTGGAGAAGCTGCGCGCACGCATCATGGGCGGGTATGACGTGGTGCTGGACTGCTCGGACGGCTTCGTGTTCAACGGGGCGACGCTGATCTCCCTGCACCTTGGGGAGCCGGATCTGCTGGTGAAGCAGACCGCCGACCTGTACCTGCTCAAGGAGGACAAGGCTGCCGCGGCGAAAGCCACCGCCGCGCCCAGGGCCGGAAAGGATGATGAACCCATGGAAGAAGCCGTCTCCTGGCTGGAGGGAGAAACCGTGCTGGCCGGCAGGACCATCGCCAATCTGCAGCTGACGCTGCTGGGCGCGGGCGTGGCAGCGCTGGTGCTTCTGGCCGCGCTGCTGCTGCGCCGCCGCAGGCCCGCCGGGGGGGATGCCCCCGTATCCTCCCATGAGCTGACCACCATGCAGGATCAGGTGGCGCCCGTGGCCCCGGTGGCCCCGGTGACGCCCATTGCCCCGTCCACCCCCGGCATGGCGCCCGGGGAGGAATCCGGCAGGACGGTGGTCGTGCGGGGCGCGGGCGCCATGCAGAACGTCCCTGTGCCCCAGCCCGCAACCCGGGACGCGGGCAAAACCGTGCGCGTGCGGGAGCCCGAGCGGCAGATTTCCTCCTTTGTGCCCGGCGCGGCTTCGGCCATTGAGGTGATCGCCTTCGACTGCGTGCTGTCCAACGGGCGGCGGATGCATGCCGAGCTGCACAGCCCCGGGGAGATTACCATCGGCCGTGAAAACGGCAACAGCCTCGTCCTGCCGGATCCCTCCGTGTCCGGACATCACGCCCGCATCACCTGCTCCGGGACGGAGGTCACGCTGGAGAACATCAGTCCCATCCGGGACGGCCAGCGCAACCGCCTGTGCGTGGATCGCCGGGAGACGGACGGCCCCACCCGCCTGCACAGCGGCTCCCACCTGACCATGGGCACCGCCGCCGTCACCGTGACCTGGGCGGAGCCCCGGCCCGCCGCAGGCGACGAGACCCTGCGCGCCCCCCGCCACGCTCCCGCAGACGCGACCCAGCGGGCCCCCATCAGCCTGCTGGAGGTCTCCTGGACGCTGGAGAACGGCCGCCAGGGCCGTCAGGCCGTCAGGCTGGCGGGAAGCGTCACCATCGGCCGGGACGAAAAGGACACCGTGACCATTCCCGATCCCGGCGTCAGCCGCAGCCACCTGATCGTCACCCGGGGCCCGGAGGGGCTGACGCTGCGCAACGGCAGCCTGGACAAGGGCGAGGGGAAGAACCCCTTCTACTGCGACGGTCAGGCCGTGTATGACCGGACCGCCTACCGCGAGGGCCAGGAGATCTACGCCGGGAGCGCCGCCATCCGCCTGCGCCTGGTGAAGTGATTCGCCTTCCACAACATGCAAAGGGGCGTGACCCATGGCCGTTCGCAGCCTGGAGAAATCCAACGACAAGACCGACGAGCAGCGGGAAATCGACGCGCTGCTGAACTACGCATCCATCAGCCAGCTGCTGAAGAACTGGCAGCCGGTACGCTTCATCGCCGAGGGCAAGAGCGGCTCCGTCTTTCAGGTGCGCAGCCGGCACACGGGGCTGCTGGCAGCCATGAAGTTCTGCGCCTCCCCCAAGCGCCTGAGCGACTGCGCGCCGCCCGGCTCCGACGCGGACTACCTCGCCCTCAACGACTACACCGACAACTGTCATGAGGTGGAGATGATGGGCCGCTTGCAGGGCAAGCCCCACGTCATCCCCTTCATCGACACGCCGGAGTATCTCCGCCTCACCTTTGAAAACCGCAACGGCGAGCAGGTCTGCCAGTACGCGGTGCTCATCGTCATGCCCCTGTGCCTGAACAACGCCGTGTGGATGCCCCAGGTCTCCGCCAGCCAGGCGGGACGGCTGAAGCTGGCCCTGCACATCTCCATGGCCCTGGCCGCCTATGAGAGCGCGGGCATCCGCCACCGGGACATCAAGCCCGGCAACATCCTTTACAGCTACGACGGG
>JBJEUJ010000332.1:0-6631 GCA_051883775.1 Aristaeellaceae bacterium
GCGCTGGTGAAGCCGAAGTACTTCATCCCCGTCCACGGCGAGTACCGCATGCTCTGGCAGCACGCGGAGCTGGCGGAGTCCATGGGCATGCCCAGCAAGAACATCATCATCCCGGAGATCGGGCAGGTGATCGAGATGAACGGGCAGGGCTGCAACCTGGGCGAGCAGATTCCCACGGGCACGGTGCTGGTGGACGGCCTGGGCGTGGGCGACGTGGGCAACGTGGTGCTGCGGGACCGCAAGCACCTGAGCCAGGACGGCCTGATCATTGTGGTGATGGCCATCAACCGGGACGAGTGCCGCCTGGTGTCCGGCCCGGACATCATCAGCCGGGGCTTCATCTACGTGCGGGAGAACGAGGACATCATCGAGAACACCCGGGAGGTTGTGCGGCAGATTCTGGCCGAGAGCAGCCTGGCGGGGGAGGAATGGCCCGCCCTCAAGAACCGCATCAAGGACGAGCTGCACCGCTACATTTTCGAGAAGATCAAGCGCAACCCGATGATCCTCCCGATCATCCTGGATGTGTAAAGCAGTCAAAAAAGTGGCTTCGGCCACTTTTTTGAGTCAGGCATCCTTCCTCTGGCCGCTGCGCTCCCGGCCGCGGAAGAATGTAAGGAATGTTTCGCTGACGCGAAACGACCCGCCCCCGGGGGCATCATGGACGCTTTTCATTGCCCCGGGATACGATTGCAGTCGAAGGCGCTGCGGCCCCGACCACGCCTCTGGGGCTTGCTGTTTGGAGGGGCGGCTTGGATCAGGCCGCCCTTTTTGCCTACCGGGGGATGAAAAGCAGCCCCCTCCTACGTTATAGCCAGTGAAAGGCAGGAGAAACTGTTATGGAATACAGCGCCGCCCACAACCTGGCCCGGGCCATCCGGGACAGCGAGGAATACCAGACCTACCACCGCCTGAAGGACGAGGTCATGCAGGACGAAACCACCGCCGCCCTCATCCGCGAGTACCGCAAGCTCCAGGTGTCCCTGCAGATGGCCGCCATGGCCGGTCAGCAGCCGGACAGCACGGACATGCAGCGCTTCTCCGGCATCACCACGGTGCTCTTCGCCCAGACGGAGGTCTCCCAGTATCTGCTGGCGGAAATGCGCCTGCAGCAGGCCCTGGCGGACATCTTCAAGATCATCACCGACGCGGCGGATATTGACATGCAGCTGCCCGGCGTGAACTGACCGCCCCCTGCCCGGAAGGAGGAATTCCCCCTTGAGGAGAAACAAGCGCGACTATACCTACCGTTCCATGCGGGATGAGCGGGAGTACGGCCCCTACTGGTACAGCGGGCTGTGGCGGGCGCTGCGGCCGGTGCTGGTGGGCCTGACGGCGCTGCTGGTGGTGGCGGGGCTGCTGACCAGCGCCTGGAACGCCGTGTACGACCGGTTTCTGGCGCCGGCGGATGCGCAGGATCAGACGGAGGTGCCCTTCACCGTGGAGAGCGGCCAGAGCCTGACCCGCGTGGCCACCAACCTGGAGGAGGCCGGGCTCATTCGCAGCAAGACGGTGTTCAAGTACTACTGCGACTTCGCCGGCATGGGCCAGAAGATTCAGTCCGGCTCCTATCAGCTGAACCGCACCATGACCATGCAGCAGATTGCCGACCAGCTGACCCGGGGCGACGGCAACCCCATCGTCCGCAACATCACCATGATTCCCGGCTGGACGATTGAGGACTTTGCGGACAAGCTCTATCAGGACGGCGTGATCACCGACAAGGACGGCTTCCTTGCGCTGTGCCGCACGGGCGAAATGTTCAGCGATTATTACTACATCGCCGACGTGCTGGCCACCCCCAACGTGTCCCAGCGCAAGTATGTGCTGGAGGGCTACCTGTCCCCCAACACCTACGAGGTGTACGTCACCGCCAGCAACGAGGACATCATCCGCCGTCTGCTGTCCCAGACCGAGCGGGCCTTCCCCGCAGACAGCCAGGACACCGCGGAGGAAATGGGCTTCACCATGGATCAGATCCTGACCCTGGCCAGCATGATCGAGAAGGAGGCCGGCTCCTCCGACATGCGCAAGGTGTCCGCCGTGTTCCACAACCGCCTCAAGGCCGGCATGAAGCTGCAGAGCGACGTGACCATCCACTACGTCACCGGCGTGATGAAGATGGCCCTGGACAGCAGCGACCTGGCCACCTCCAGCCCCTACAACACCTACCAGGTGACGGGGCTGCCCCTGGGGCCCATCTGCAATCCCTCGGAGGAGGCCATCAACGCCGCCCTCTACCCGGATGAGACCTATGTGGCGGAGAACTACCTCTACTTCTGCGCCAAGGATCCGGAGAGCGGCGAGCTGCACTTTTCCAAGACGCTGCAGGAGCATGAGCAGGCGGTGGCCATCTACGCCCCGCTGTGGCAGAAATACGACGAAGCCCGGGGGATTGAGTAACCATGGCTGAACAAAGGATGCCGGAGCTGCTCTGCCCCGCCGGAACCGTCGATTCCCTGCGCGCCGCCCTGCACTTCGGCGCGGACGCGGTGTACGGGGGCATGAAGGCTTACGGGCTGCGGGCCTTTGCGGGCAACTTTGACGAAGCGCAGCTGCGGGAAGCGGTGACCCTCACCCATGCCGCCGGGAAGAAATTCTACCTGACCATGAACATCCTGCCCTTTGACGATCAGCTGCCGGGCTTTGTGGAGGCGGCGCGGCTGGCGCAGGCCATCGGCGTGGACGCGGCCATCGTCAGCGACATCGGAGCCATCGTGACCCTGCGGGAGCAGGTGCCGGATCTGCCCATCCACGTCAGCACCCAGGCCAGCACGGTCAACAGCGCGGCGGTGCGGCACTACCGCGCCCTGGGCTGCCAGCGGGTCATCCTGGCCCGGGAGGTGAGCATCGGCCGCATGCGCGCCATTCACGACGCGGTGGAGGGCATGGAGCTGGAGACCTTCGTCCATGGGGCGGCGTGCATGGCCTATTCGGGGCGGTGCCTGCTGTCCGCCGCGCTGGCGGGCCGCAGCGGCAACCAGGGCGCCTGCGCCCAGCCCTGCCGCTGGCAGTATGCCGTCATGGAGCAGAAGCGGCCCGGCGAGTACCTCCCCGTCAGCGAGGATACAAACGGCACGTACATTTTCTCCGCCAGGGATCTGAACCTGATGCCCCTGCTGCCGGAGCTGCGCCGGGCAGGGATCGCCAGCCTGAAAATCGAGGGCCGGATGAAAACGGAGTACTACGTGGGCGTGGTCACCGGTGCGTACCGCCGGGCATTGGACCTGCTGGCGGAGGGGGAGGACGCCTTCCGGGCGGCGCTGCCCTCGCTAATGGAGGAATTGCGCTGCGCCAGCCACCGGGAGAGCGACACGGGCTTTTCCCTGGGCGCGCCGGAGAACCCCGGCGGCGCGGAGGGCTTCCACCAGGAGCGGGAGTACATCGGCCGGGTGGTGGAGGATGCGCAGGCCGGGGAGGGCGCGAAAATCCTGCTGAAGAACCGCTTCTTCGCCGGGGACGCGCTGGAGGTCATGACGGCCACGGGCGTAAGGACGGCGCAGGCGGCGCCCTTCCTGCGGGAAAAGACCGGCGAGACCCTCGACACCCTGGGCGTGGCAGGGGAATTCATCCGCATGCCGCTGCCCTTCGCGGTGCATGCGGGGGATATGCTCCGGGGCCAGGTGCGCAACCACCGCAGGTAAAGGGATGGGAAGAAAAGTGTCATTCCCACCTTGACAAGCCGGGTGCCCTCAGGTATAATGTAAAGGCTGTATTGTAGCGATTCGGGAACGACCTTCCCGATTGACGAAACTGTGAGGAGTGTTGACCATGTTCCGTACTTACCAGCCCAAGAAGCGTCAGCGCAGCAAGGTGCACGGCTTCCGTGCCCGGATGTCCACCAAGAACGGCCGCCGCGTGCTGGCCGCCCGCCGCCGTCGCGGCCGCAAGCAGCTGACGGTGTGATCGTCCGCCGGCTGACCCCTGCGTGTGGATGAAGCCCGCCCGAAGCATGACCATGCTGTGCAAGGGCGGGCTTTTCCTCGTATTTTGGGCGGCGTGCGCGCCTCCCTTCCCCCCGAGGATGGACAGACCCCGTGTCAAAAGGATGAAACCATGGAAAGACGTTATCGGCTGCAAAAAAACAGGACGTTCCAGTACGTGTACCGCCGCGGACGGAGCGTTGCCTGTCGCGACCTGGTCATGCTTTTCGCCAAGGGCAGAAGCACGCAGGTCGGTTTTTCCGTCAGCAAGAAGGTGGGCAACGCCGTGACCCGCAACCTGGTCAAGCGCCGCCTGCGCGAATGCTTCCGGCCCTATCTGGGGGACGTGAAAACCGGGCTGTACGTGATCGTAGCCAGGCCGTCGGCCGCAGAGGCCACCTTCCAGTCCCTGCAAAGGGACGTGCGCTACCTGCTGCGCAAGCAGGGGGCGCTCCCCCAGAGCGAGGCGAAGGAAGGGAATCGCGCCTGATGAAACGCGTTCTGCTGGCGCTCATCCGGTTTTACCGCAGGGAGCTGAGCCCCCGCAAGGGCAAACCCTGCTGCCGCTACTTTCCCACCTGCTCCCGCTACGCCATCACCGCCATCGAGCGCTATGGCGCCATCAAGGGCAGCAGGCTCGCGGCATGGCGCATCCTGCGCTGCAACCCCTTCAGCAAGGGCGGCTACGACCCGGTGCCCGAAGATCCTCTCACGACCCTAAGGAAGGACTGATCTCCCACTATGAATGCGTTCCTCAAAGGCATCCTGGACGGTATCTACTCCGTTGTGGGCAGCTACGGCTGGTCCATCGTGCTCTTCACGCTGCTCATCCGACTGGTGCTGATGCCCTTCGACTACAAGAGCCGCGTGTCCATGCGCAAGACCACCAAGATTCAGCCCCAGATCAACGCCCTGCAGAAAAAGTACGCCAAGGATCAGGAAAAGCTGAACCAGAAGATGAGCGAATTGTACCGCAAGGAGAAGATCAATCCGCTCTCCTCCTGCCTGCCCATGCTGCTGACCATGCCCATCCTCTTCGCCATGTTCGCCGCCATGCGCATGATCGCCAACGAGCAGGTGGTGCAGCAGGCCTTCGCCATCCTGCAGGGCGAGACCCCGGTGATGGAGGGCTGGCTGTGGATCAAGAACGTGTGGATGCCCGACAGCCCCTTCGCCGCTGCCTGGCCCAACCTGAGCATGCTCCAGCAGGTGCCCAAGGACATCTGGCAGAGCGCCATCGCCGCCCTGCCCGCCGATACCCTGGCCCTGATCAATGAGAACATCGCCGCGGCCACCGGCAAGATCGTTACCTACGAGAGCTTCGGCACGGACCTGCAGGCCTCCATCACCGCCGTGTATCAGACCATGGCGCAGCTGCCTGCCTACGTGGAGCATGTGGCCAACCTGCCCGGCTTCAGCTTCAACCTGATTTTCACCACCCTCAACGTGGCCAAGAACTTCAACGGCCTGTACATCCTGCCCATCCTGTCCGCCGTCTCCCAGTTCCTGATGACGACGCTGCAGAACGTGGGCCAGCCCGCGCCCGATCCCAAGAACCAGTCCGCCCAGAGCACCAATACCTTCATGAAGTGGTTCTTCCCCATCTTCTCGCTGTGGATCTGCTCCACCTCCAACGCCTCTTTCTCCCTCTACTGGGTGACGAGCAACCTGATTGCCATGGCGCAGACCTTTGCCATCAACAAGTACCTGGATATGAAGGACAAGAAAGCCGAGACCATCGGAGAAGGGACCGTTAAGTAATGAAAACCTACGAAGCATCCGCCAAGACCAAGGAAGAAGCCATTGACGCAGGCCTGGAAGCGCTGGGCGTATCCATCAGCGACGTGACGGTGGAGGTCATCGACGAGGGCAGCAAGGGCCTGTTCGGCCTGTTCGGCTCCCGCCTGGCCAAGGTGCGCCTGACCGTGAAGGAGACCGAGGACGATCCCCTGGCCGGTCTGCTCAACGACAAGCCTGCTCCCAAGCCCGAGCGCAAGCCCGCTCCCGCCCGGGAGGAGCGTCAGCCCCGCCCCGAGCGCAAGCCGGAAGCGCCCAAGCCCGAGCGCAAGCCCGAGGCCCCCAAGGCCGAAGCCGTGGAAGCGCCCAAGCCCGAGAAGAAGCCCGAGGCTGCGGAGAATGCCGCCGAGCCCAAGCCCGAGCGCAAGCCCCGCCAGCCCAAGCCCAAGCAGCCCCGTCAGCCCAAGCCGGAGCAGGAGAAGAAGCCCGAGGCCGACAAGAAGCCCGAGCAGGAGAAGAAGCCCCTGCCCCCCAAGGCGCCCGTGAAGCCCATCGAGAAGCCCGTGGTGACCATGATCCCCGACGCCGAGGTGGTGGCCGACTCCGCCGCAGGCAAGGCCCAGGCCTTCCTGAAGGAGCTGACCCACCTGATGGGCGTGGAGGTTGAGGTGGCCGTGGGCCTGGACGAGGAGGGCAACGTCTTCGTCAGGATGACCGGCGACACCCTGGGCATCCTCATCGGCCGCCGGGGCGAGACCCTGGACGCCCTGCAGTACCTGACCAGCCTGCGGGTGAACCGGGGCCAGGAGGGCTACACCCGCGTGACCCTGGACACGGAGAACTACCGCGCCAAGCGGGAGGACACCCTGGTGCGCCTGGCCAACCGCATGGCCAACCGGGCGGTCAAGACCGGCCGCAAGGTGTCCCTGGAGCCCATGAACCCCTACGAGCGGCGGATCATCCACAGCGCG
>JBJEUJ010000333.1:0-6578 GCA_051883775.1 Aristaeellaceae bacterium
GCTCCCCCTATCCGTCACGGCAACTGCCGTGACACCTTCCCCTCCGGGGAAGGGGACTGGGTTGCGTGAGCTCGGGCGGGACTCCCCTACGGTCGCCCCGCTTCGCTCATGCTTGCGCGCTCCGCTGTGGGGGTGAGAGGCGGCGTCCTCCTGCGGAGGCCGACGGAGGCTACCTCAGCCCCTCCGGTCATACACGGCAGCGGATAAGCCGCACCTCGTCTGTGCCGGTACGGGTGGGGACGCTGGGGCTTCTCGCCCCAGACCCTCGCCAGAGGGCCGCATGGCCCTCTGGACTCCCGTTTTGGGGGATCAGGCTGGGTCGGAAGGCCCGGCGCGCGGAGGGCGCGCCGGGCTTGCGGGGGTCACGCCTCGCAACGGGCGAGGCGCGACGCGGTCGTGCAAGGCTCCCCCTATCCGTCACGGCAACTGCCGTGACACCTTCCCCTCCGGGGAAGGGGACTGGGTTGCGTGAGCTCGGGCGGGACTCCCCTACGGTCGCCCCGCTTCGCTCATGCTTGCGCGCTCCGCTGTGGGGGTGAGAGGCGGCGTCCTCCTGCGGAGGCCGACGGAAGCTACCTCAGCCCCTCCGGCCATGCCAGGCGGCGGATAAGCCGCGCCTCGTCTGTACTGTTCGTACGGTTTCACCATCGGCGCACCCCAGGCCCACAAGCTCGCCTGCCCCGAGGGCGGCCCCTGGTGCCGCCCGGCCGCCAGAGGATAACTGACACAACACCCAGCGGCGTTCCAAGCCGCCCCCGCGAGGAAGCAGTTAGCCGCGCGCGACAGGAGATTGCTACCCCAGCCCAAGCGGCGAAGGGTTCGGGGGCAGCCATGATGCATGCTCGATTTGGCTGCCCCCAGCGCCCTTTGGTTCTTTCCCGCGTGTGGGAAAGAACAGCCTCCCCGCCCATGGGCAGGGGAACCCCGCTTCCCGCAGGAGGTCCCCCTTGCCCGCGCAACGGGCAAAGCCTCCTCGCCCGTGCCCTCCGGCGCGACCCAATCTCCCCCTTGCCGCCACAGGCAGGGGGCACTTTCATGCACACCCATCAATAAAGGAGATAACGATCATGATCGTCACCATCCCCGCTATCATGCGGGAAATCCGCAACTGCTTCCCCGTGGCCGTTCTGGACGGCCCGTGGCAGATCAGCGGCGGCGTGCTGTCCCCATCGGACGGCCTGCCCGACACCGGATGGATCGCCCTGGAAGGCTCCGGCGGCCTGGACGGCGTTCATCCGCTGGAGGCGGGCCATACGATTCCCGGCGCGCCCGACGGCTGCTGGACGGGCCGCCTCTGGCTCCTGGCCCCGCCGGAGGACTTCCTCAGCCTGTGCCGCCAGATTGCCGACTGGGCGCAGAAGCAGCCCGACCCTTCCGTGCACAGCGAATCCTTCGGCGCGTACAGCCGCACCAGTCTCACCGTTTCCGGCCGTCCCCTGGGCTGGCAGGACGTTTTTGCCGCCGCTCTGCGCCCCTACCGGCAGATGTTCTCGGAGGTGAGAATCTGATGCTGGACGACTACATGGAGGATTTTCTCCTTCTGGAATGCATCCGCGAGCCCGACGGTCTGGGCGGCTTCCGCACCGGCTACCAGGAGAGCATGGCCTTCCGCGGCGGCGTGACCTCCGTCATGACCCGCGAGGCCGCCGTTGGCCAGGCCCCTGCGGAGGCCGTCGCGCCCGTGCTGGTGCACGAGTGGGGCGTGACGCTGTGCCTGGGGGATATTGTCCGCCGGGTCAGCGACGGCTGCTGCTACCGGGTGACCGGCCGCTCCAGCGACATGCGCACCCCCGACATTGCCGGGCTTGCTTACGCCCAGGTGACCGTGGAAAGGCTGGTGAACGGCCCGTGAGCATGACCGCCTGGCAGCAGGCCATGATGGACTTCCTGGGGCAGCTGTCCCTGCCCGTTCATCTCACCGGCCTGACCCCCGACGCATCCCACTTTCCTTACCTGACCTGCACCATGGGCTGCGCGCCCTTCGCCGGGCAGACGCTGCTGACCGCCACGGCCTGGTTCCTTGGGGGCGAGGCCAACGCCGACCGCTCCGTCCTGTGCGATCAGGCCCAGCGGCTGATCCCCGAGGAGGGCGCGCGGCTGACCTTCTCCGGCGGCGGCGCGATGATCCACCGGGCCAGCGGGGACTTCATCACCCTGCTGACCGACGGGGAGGATCCCCGCGTGCTGGGCGCGCGCATCCGCCTGATGGTGAAACTCTACGACCTGTAAAGGAGCTGATACCATGATGACCGGTCTGAACAGCCACACCTTTGAGCATCTCCAGCTGGGCGCGGGACTGTTTATCAAGGATTTCAACCCGGACGCGGCCTCCAGCGCCGCTGCCCTGAAGGAGCTGCTGGCCCAGCGCATCGAGAGCGGCGAGGGCCTCCTGGGCGCAACCCGGGGCGGCGGCAGCTTCCAGTGCAAGCCTGCCCTGCGCCACATTGAGGCCGACGGCCTGCGCACCCCCGTGAAGGGCAGCGTGACCAACGACGGCTGGACGGTGAAGCTCACCGGCACGCTGCTGGAGATCACCCCCGGCAGCTTTGCCGACGTGCTGGCCCTGTGCGACACGACCACCTCCGGCGGGGTGACCACCCTGCGTCCCCGCAGCCAGCCCACCGCGGAGGATCACCTCTCCCGCCTGTGCTGGGTGGGCGACACGGCCCAGGGCGCGCTGCTCATCGAGCTGACCGACGCGCTGAACATGACTGGCGCCACCCTGACCTTCACCGACAAGGGCGAGGGCACCCTGCCCTTCGAGTTTCAGGCGCACCTGTCCACCCCCGGCGCGGAGGAAAACGCTCCCTGCCGGATCCTGTTCTTCACCTGAGGAGGCGTGATGATGAAGCTGAGCGAAATGACCGGCGAGGAGCTTCGCCAGGCCCTGTGCGAGCTGTCCGGCCCGCTGTGCGCCATCCTCCAGGATGAGGGGATGGACGCGCTGCTGGCGAAGGTGACGGACACGTCCCTCCCCCTGAACCAGGTGACCGCGCTGCTCATCGGCCAGGGGATCCCCCTGCTGATGGACAGGCATGCCGAGGACACCTATGCCGCGCTGTCCATCCTGACGGGCTATGCCGCCGATACCCTCAAGGGCATGAACGCCCTTGCGCTGCTCCGGGCGGCGCGGGAGGCATGGGACGGGGAGCTGGCGGCTTTTTTCGGATCTGCCGGCGGTACGGACAGGGCGACATCCTGACCGTGCTGTCCGGCATGCCGCTGCGCCCCGGGCTGCTGGAGAGCGTGCTGGCGCTGCGTCTTCGCGAGCGGATGCAAAGGGACTATGCGCTGCACCTGCTCTGGCTGACGGGGCTGCAGCTGTTTTCCCTGGGCGGCGGGCGGGATTACCCCGTGCCTGACCCGGTGCAGGCGCTGTCCATGCAGCCCACGGTTGACGCCGCCTCCGCCCAGACCATCCGCAGAAGCGTCCTTCGCGCCCTGCGGGAAGAAAGGAGTTAACCCATGGCGCAACTTTTCGAGCTGTCTGCGGCCCTGACGCTGGACGTCACCGGCTTTCTCCGCAGCGTGACCGACGCCGAAGCCGCCGCGCGCAGCCTGCAAACCGCCCTGGACAGCCGCATGGCCGCTGCCGCCGCTTCCATGACGCGCCTGCAGCTTTCCGCCGCCAGCGCGTGGGGCAGCATTGCCGCAAGCATCCAGCAGGCCATCAGCAAAACCCAGGAATACCTGGCCCTCAGCAGCAGCGGGCGCTCCGCTCCGGGGGGCGCGCCCGGCTTCGCCACGGGCCTCGACTATGTCCCCTACAACGACTTTGCCGCCCGCCTGCACGAGGGCGAGGCGGTGCTGACCAAGGCAGAGGCAACCGCCTGGCGCAGCGGCGCGCAGGCGCAGGCCGTGCCCGTCATCGACGACGGCCGAGCGGGTGGAAATCCTCCGCCCGCTGAGCACCAGGCGCAGCCAGCCCCCGCCATCGACTATGACCGGCTGGCCGGGGCCATCGCATCCGCCATGGCGGGCACCTCCGTGCAGATGGACGGGCAGGCCGTTGGCGTGCTGGTGGCGCCCACCGTGTCCCGGGAGTTCGGGCGGCAGACGCTGGCCCGCCAGCACACCACCAGGTAAAGGAGGACGGCATGCGCACACGATACGATGTATATATGGACAGCCTGCCGCTGGACGCCGTGGATCCCGCCATCTATGTCACCGACGTGCAGGAGACGCCCGCCTCCTACGACGCGACCACCATGAAAAGGGCGAAGGGCGACGGCCTGCGGGTGCTGCGCCGCCTTCGCGACAGCCTGCAGGTGCGGGTGACCTTCATGGTTCGGGAGACGGACGTGGGCCGCAGGCGTGAGATTGTCCAGCGGGTTTCCGCCTGGGCCATGGGCGGGAAATACCTGTCTCTGGGCGACCGGCCCGGTCAGCGGCTGCGGGTGGCGTGCGAGACGCTGCCCGGCATCACCAGCGCGCTCAAGTGGACGCAGGAGCTGACCATGGTGTTCACGGCCTACGCCATGCCCTACTGGGAGGCGGAAACGCCCACCCGGGCCAGCTTCACAGGCAAGAGCGGCACAGCAGCCATCCGGCAGGCGGGCACCGCGCCCTGCTTCCTGGAGGCGGAGATCTCCAACACCAGCGGCAGCACGATGACCAGCCTGTCCCTGACGGCTGACGGGCAGACCATGGCCTTCACCGGCATGGCCCTGGGCGCGGGCAAGACGCTGAAAATCTACTACGATGACAGCTGGCTCCTGCGGGCGGAGGTGGACGGCGCGTCCGTGCTGAACCGGCGCACGGCGGATTCCGCCGACGATCTGATCCTTCCGCCCGGCAAGGCCACGACGGTGACCATTGCGGCGGATAAGGCTGTCACGGTCACGCTGAAAGCGAGGGGCCTATGGCTGTGAGACTTCCCCGGCTGCTGGACAGCAGCATGCAGGAGCTGGCCCGGCTGAACCCGGCCTCGCTGTCCCTGGATGAGAACCTGTCGCCCCTGTCCACGGCGCAGATGGTGCTGCCGGAGGGCGCGTGCGCGGCGGAAACCGGGCAGTTCGTGGCGCTGTACACCGCAAGCGGCAGCGCGGGCGTGTTCCGTGTGCAGCAGGCGGAGCAGGACTACGGCGGGCGGATCACCCTTGCCCTGGAGCACGGCCTGACCACCCTGGGCGACGCCATCATGCCCGGCGATGGCGAGCAGTCCGGCACGGCGCGGCAGCTGGTATCCGCCATCCTGGCCTGCCAGCCGCAGACCATGTGGGTGCTGGGCACGGTTGCGGTTCCGGACTCCATGACGCTGACCTGGAAGAACGACCACGCGAACCTGCTGGAGAGCCTGTGCAGCCTGATGGACGAGCTGCCGGGATACCGTCTGACCTTCGACCAGAGCGCATTCCCGTGGGTGCTGGGCATCGCGGCCCTGCCCGACGCGGACGGCTGCGAGTGCCGTCTGAGCCGGAACCTGTCCAGCCTGCGGGTGGAGGAGGATCGCAGCGAGCTCTGCACGCGGCTGTATGTGAACGGCCTGTCCTCGCCGCTGGACGCGGACACCATCGGCGCCTGGGGCGTGGTCACCCGGTACATGGACGCGGACCCGGACATCGGCGAGGATGAGCTGACCAAGCAGGGCCGGGCCTACCTGGAGGCCCACAAGAGCCCCGCCATCAGCGTGACCATGGACGCGGTGGACTGGTACGAATCCACAGGCGAGCCCTTCGACCGCTTCACGCTGGGGAAGGTGTGCCGGGTGTGCCTGCCAGACTACGGCAGGGTTATCCGCCAGCGGGTGATTGGCCTCAGCTGGCCGGACGTGTACGGGCAGCCGGATCAGGTGACGGTGAAGCTGGCCAGTGAATCCACCACGGCGGTAAACGTGATGGCCGGGCTGATCATCGACACGACCATCACGAAGAAGCGGTTCACCTCCGACCTGCGCAACCAGAAGAATCTGCTGATCGCCGCGGAGGAAAGCATCACGCTGATGGCTGATCGGATCGAGCTGATCGCCAAGGATGTGGAGATCAACGCGGAGCAGATCGCCCTGAAGGCCTCTTCCGAGGAGGTCGGCGAGCTGGAACGGCGCGTGAGCGCGGCGGAAATCGCCATTGACGGGGCCAACGCCCGCATCGACCTGAAGGCCAACCAGACCACCGTGGACAGCCTTATGGAGCGCGTTTCCTCCGCTGAAATCGCCATCGACGGAGCCAATGCGGCCATTTTGCTGAAAGCCAACCAGTCCACGGTGGACGATCTCGGCACGCGGGTATCGGATGCGGAGGTGGCCATTGACGGGGCGAACGCGGCCATTGCGCTCAAGGCCAGCCAGTCCGACATGACTGCCCTGACCAAACGCGTGACCTCCGCTGAGGTGGCCATCGACGGCGCGAACGCGGCCATCGAATTGAAGGCCAACCAGACCGCAGTGGACGATCTCGGCACGCGGGTGTCGGATGCGGAGATTGCCATCGACGGGGCCAACGCCGCCATCGCCCTGAAAGCCAGCCAGACCGACATGACCGCGCTGACGAAGCGCGTGTCCTCGGCGGAGGTGGCTATTGACGGAGCGAACGCGGCCATCGAATTGAAGGCCAACCAGACCGCAGTGGACGATCTCGGCA
>JBJEUJ010000334.1:0-6529 GCA_051883775.1 Aristaeellaceae bacterium
ACTATGACGCGGGGGGCAGCATGGCGGCGGACTACCTGACCCTGTACGCCGACGGTACCTGGCTGGGGCAAAATGGTGCAGAGATCATCCACGGCTTCTGGTATGTCACCGACTACAACCCCAACTGGAACCTTTACTGGAACGATCCGCCCTACGAGATCACCCTGATGAATGACGACGGCACGGTGAACGTGAAGGGGCTGTCCCTGAATATAGACGGCTTCAGCCTGACCAACTGGGAGGGCGGCGGCGGCTATGTCCGGGTGGAGGAGGTTCCGCCCACCGACGAGGAGCCCAATGGCTGACACGAAGGAGGCTTATCCCATGAAACGACTGATGCCCATGCTGCTCCTGCTGCTGGCGCTGCTGCCGCTGCCTGCCCTGGCGGGGCCGGAGGGCCTGTGCGCCCCGGTTCCGGCGGCGCTGACGGAGCGCATCCAGGCAGACACCTGGCAGGCTGCGGTGAAGGACTGCATCGTCCTGACCACCCCGGACGGCGCGCAGCATGCCTTTGTCATTACCGGGGACGGCTGGGGGCTGTACGGCTACAAGCTGGAGCAGGGCGCGTGGGTGAACGTCAGGAGCGGCTCGGCCATGGAGGACTGCACGGATGTGTACTTCCGCCGCCATGGCAGCGGTGCGCTCCGCCCGGACGGTACACGCTGGCCGGACGAAAACGGCTTCGACCTGGTCAGCGAGGGTACCGGCAAGTGCCTGTCCTATCGCTATGACGGGGAATACTTCGCCCTCACCGCCTGGCGCGATCCCTCCGCATGGGATGGCGGTGCGATGCTGGATGGCGACACGCTGTCCTACTACGCCGCCGGGCAGGCTGCGCCCGTGGCGTCCATTCAGCTGGATGAAACCCTGCGCTCATGGTTCGTCTTTGCGGACAGCCTGCCCTATACCCCCGGGGAAGCAAAGCAGCTGGCGGGCATCTCCGAGTCCGCTGTGGCCGACCGGCATCCCGGCTACACCCTGGCCAGCTATATCAGCTACAACGGCGGCAGCGAGGCGGAAGCGGCCTGGATGAAGGTGGAAAGCGGCGTGCTGGATGTCCGCCGGGAGCAGCTGATTGCCGGGGAGGATGCCGATTGGGGCGTCGACTGCATGCCCGTGCCCCTGTCTGCGGAGCTCCTGGCGCGCCTAAATACGGAGCCGGCGGACACCCTGCTGGACGTGAGCGGCTACGGCAGTCTGTTCCTGACGGAGGCGGGGCTGGACACGTCGGTGATTCCCGTGGAGGGCCGGGTGCTGGCCAGCGACCTGCAGACCTACGGCCTGATCCTGCTGACGGAGGATGACGCGGGTGCGCGGCGGCTGTCGGTGGTCACCCTTGCCTGGACAGACGATTACCAGGTGGAAACCTCCCGCCCCCTGCCGCAGGACGCAAGCCTGGACATCTTCCATGCCGGGGACGGCGATATAAGCCTGGAATGGGCGGGACAGCGCTGGCAGGCGGCCTACCGGCAGCGCAGCGACGGCCGCTGGCAGCTGCAATGGGTCATGCATGCCCCTGACGAGGTGGAAGCACTGGATTATTCCGTAGTCTTCTGCGGTGTGCGGCGGGCGTGGTCGGCGGGCGGCACGGCGGGGATGATGATCGGCACACCGGCGGGCCTTGACCTGATGGAGGCCGACCTGACCGCGCTCCCCGGCACGGAGGAAGCCCTTGCCGCGTCCATCGACCGGACGGGCTGGGCCGTGGTCAGCAATCCCAATCCGGCGGATCGGCTGCACCTGCGCACGAAGCCCGACAGGAGCGCGGAATCCCTGGGCAAGTTCTGGAACGGCACGCCGGTGCGGGTGCTGGAAGAAAAGGACGGCTGGTGCCGGGTGGAGATCGGCACGGACGGGCATCTCACCGGCTGGATGATGAAGAAGTACCTGACCTTCGGCGCGGCCATGGACAGCGTGGCTTGCGCCTTCCCGCAGGTCTTTGTGAAGGATGAGTACGATGGCTGGCCCATCTACCGGACGGCGGAAAGGGACGAGAATCTGCTGACCGAGGTGAATGGCGAGGTGTGGGTCGCGGGCCTGACGGAGGACGGCCTGTACGTGATCCTCACCGACCTGGGCGAAACGGGCTATGCGCCCCAGAGCTGGTTCACCCCCGGCAACGGCTGACGGGATCTTCAGCGGCGGAGAAATCCGCCGCTCTTTTCGTGTTTTTCTTCGCAGGGACGGCTTGCATCCCGGCAAGGTCGGGTGTATCATGATATAAGGTTAGAATAATCTAACTTAAAAGGAGCATGCAGCATGATGAAAATCACGGTGAAGGTGGAGGGTATGATGTGCGGCATGTGCGAGAGCCATGTGAACAACGCGGTGCGCCGGGCCTTTCCGGCAGCGAAGGTCACATCCTCCCACAAGAAGGGCGAAACGGTGATTCTCGCGGAGGCCCTGCCGGAGGAGGGCAGGCTGCGGCAGGTCATTGAGGCCGCGGGCTACACGGTGGGGGAGATCACCGTAAGCCCTGCGGAAAAGAAGGGCCTCTTCGGCTTTCTGCGCAGATAAAATGCAGCCGTTCTTCACAGGACGGTCACAGGCCGGTGATATGATGTGGGCATGGTGCGGGCCTGGGAAGCAGGCCGATGCGGCCATCAAGGAGGAACATCAACCATGAAATCAACCCTTGGCAGGGCTGCGTCCCTGCTGCTGAGCGCGGCGCTGGCCATGATGGGCGGCACTGCCCTGGCGGATGAGACGGCCAACGGCCATCTTGCCCGGATCGACATGACCCGCTGGCAGTACAACGCCGAGCATAACTTCTACTGGCAGGTGGGCCTAAGCTACTGTGCCGATCCCGCCGACCCTAACCGTGAGACCATGGGCTTCTTCGTTCCTGGGGCGTACATGGAGGCCACGGACAACGGCGACGGCACCTTCACCTGCGCCGTGAATCCGAACGGCCAGGCCGGGGGCTACACGGCCCTGACCGCGCCCATTGTCCTGCCGGTGAACACCCCGGGCTACGCGGCCATGGCTGCGCCTACGGACGATACGTCCTCCTGCGGCTACGGCAGCATCAGCGACTATACGGACGCGGGCTTTGTGCTGGCCTTTGCGGGGGCCAGGGGCCGTGATGCTGGCGCGCCCGCTGGTGTGACGGACTTCAAGGCGGCCATCCGCTATACCCGCCTGCAGGAGGGGCTGCTGCCGGGCAACATGGCGGCCATCTTCACCCTGGGCATGAGCGGCGGCGGTGCGCAGAGCGCGCTGATCGGCGCGACGGGCGATGCCTCGGGGTATGAGCCCTACCTGGCGGCCATCGGTGCGGCGGAGGGCGTCAGCGACGCGGTGATGGGCTCCATGTGCTGGTGCCCCATCACCAACCTGGACACGGCGGACGCGGCCTACGAGTGGAACATGGGCATGACCCGCACCGGCCTGACTGAGGCTGAGCAGGCGCTGTCCGACGGCCTGGCGGAGGCCTACGCCGCGTACATCAACGGCCTGGGCCTGAGGAATGCCGAGGGTGAGCTGCTGACCCTGGAGCCCTCCGATGAGGGCGTCTGGCAGGCGGGCAGCTACTACGACCTGGTGCTTGCGGAGATTGAAGCCTCGCTGAACCATTTCCTGGCGGACACCACCTTCCCCTATGAGGCAGGCGGAAGCGCCGGCGGCCGGGGCGGCTTTGGCGGCGGCAGGACGATGGATGTCCCGGCGGGCGAGCGGCCCGAGGGCGGCAAGCAGGGCCGGGGCGAGCTTCCCGGCGGCGCGCCGGAGGGCTTGCCTGAGGGTGGACTGCCCGGTGATCAGACCGGCCCTGTGGACTATGCGCAGCTGGACGGCATTGACCGCGCGGCGGCAGGCGGGACGGGCGTAACGCTCTCCGGCGTGTACGCGACGGCGGAGGACTACATTGCCGCGCTGAATGCCGCAGGGGAGTGGGTCACCTACGACGCAGCTACCAATACGGCTACGGTGCGCAGCGTGGCGGACTTCACCCGGGCGCTGAAGAACGCCAGCAAGTCCGTGGGCGCCTTTGACGACCTGAACCGCACCCAGGGCGAGAACATCCTCTTCGGCTATGGCGACGGGCAGGGCGCGCACTTCGACCCGACCATGGCTGCGCTGCTGGCGGACACGGAGTACGCCGGGGCCTTCGCGGAGGATCTGGCCCGGACGGACGCGCTGGGCAACACGGTTGACACCCGCGTCAGCCTGTACAATCCCATGTACTACCTGTGCGAGGCCTACGCAGGCTATCAGACCTCCACGCCCGCCAGCTACTGGCGCATCCGCACGGGCATCAACCAGGGCGACACCGCCGTGAACACGGAGATCAACCTGGCCCTGGCCCTTCAGCAGACGGAGGCTGTGGAGGACGTGGACTTCGCCATGGTGTGGGGACAGGCCCACGTGGAGGCGGAGCGCACGGGCACCTCCGTGGAGAACTTCATTGCCTGGGTCAACGCCTGCATGGCGGAATAATCATCGGGAACAGAAAAAGCGTGGGCGTCCTGCAGAAGGGACGCTCACGCTTTTGTTTTGTCTGCAAAGGGCTTTTCCACGGGAAACTCCGCGCATCGGTGGGGCTGCTTCTGCACGGCATCCTGAAAAGGGGAGGCCTGCGCTGCCGGATGCCATTATTCTTCCTGCCCGCCGCTGCCCCGGGCCAGGCGAAGCTCCGCCGCAGCCTTGCGGAAGTCCCGGGGCGTGCAGCCGCAGCGTTCGGCAAAGACCCGGTCGAAGGTGCGCAGGTTGGCAAAGCCGCAGTCGGCGGCAATGTCCTCGATGGGGCGGGTGGTGACCC
Organism: Aristaeellaceae bacterium; assembly: GCA_051883775.1. GTDB lineage: Bacteria > Bacillota > Clostridia > Christensenellales > Aristaeellaceae > UBA11524. Next base: position 4,760 of record JBJEUJ010000334.1, read on the forward strand.
GCAGGTACCGCCGGGCCTGGTCGATGCGCAGGGCGTTGAGGTAGGTGCGGAAGCCCATGTGCAGCCGCTCGCTGAACATGTGGGACAGGTAGTAGCTGTTCACCCCCAGGGCGCGGGAGGTGCTGCGCAGGGTCAGGGGGGCGGTCAGGTTCTGGGACATGAACTGCATGGCCTGATAGAGCAGGTCGGTGTCGCTCTGCAGGAGGGAGCGTTCCGGCTGCAGGGCGGGCAGCAGCCGCAGGAAGATCAGCGACAGGTAGGTCTGAGCCAGCATGGTATTCATGGGCGTACCCCGGGCGAAGTCCGCCAGGCGGTCCAGGCAGTAGGTCACGTCCCTGTCCACATCCTTCAGGGGGATCACGGGCCGGGCAGGGCGCAGGGTCAGCCAGTCCTCCTCGGCGCCGGAGAACAGCTTGTCGCTGAAGATCAGCATCAGGCCGTCGCCAGCCTGCTGGGGCTCATAGCTGTGGGGGATTCCGGGAAAGATGACCAGCAGCTCCCCCGCCTCCACCAGGCGTTCCTGCTCGTTCAGCCGCACGCGCACCTGACCGCGCCGGGGCAGAAGCATCTCAAAGGAGGTGTGCAGGTGATAGGGGGCTGACAGACGGCTGTAGAAAAAGATCAGGCATTCCTTCGACACATGCTGGAGCTGGGGCTGCATGATCAAAACCGCACCTTTCGTCTGATTTTGTTGACGCTTTGTCTGAAAGTATACACGGAAATGTGCTATGATACAAGCGTCTTTTTTGGGAATCTTCCGGGCGTAATTCCGGGGGAAGTTCCCTCCCAAGCGACAGGAACAGGAGCGATTGAGAACATGCGCCGGCAAATCAAATGGCTCTGGGACAACATGGATGTCCGCTTGCACAAACGACAGATCCTGGCCCTGGTGATCAGCGCCGTCACCAGCGCGCTGCTGCTGGTGAATCCCGCGCTGTCCCAGCGGCTGATCGACGACGTGATCGTGGCACAGAACCCGGAACCCCTCCTGGGCATTCTGGCGGTGATGCTGGTGGTCAAGCTGGGGCGGGAGGGCACGCGCTATCTGATGGTCATCCTGCTGGAGGGCAACTCGCAGAATGTCCTGTTCAACCTGCGCACCAAGCTCTTCCGCAAGCTGCAGTACAACGACATGCGCTTCTTCGACCAGCACCGGGCGGGCGACCTGATGACCCGCATGTCCGCCGACCTGGACTGGTGCCGCCACTTTATCAGCTACATCGACTACCGGGTGATCGACAGCGTGTGCGTGTTCCTGTTCACGGGCGTGTACCTGTTCTGCGTGAACTGGAAGCTGACGCTGATGATGATTGTCATCACCCCCGTGCTGATGGTCATCACCAAGTTCTACTCCGCCCATGTGCGGCCCCGCTTTATCGCCATGCGCGACCGCCTTTCCGACATGAACACCGCCGCCCAGGAGAATATCGCCGGCAACCGGGTGGTCAAGGCCTTCGCCCGGGAGGAGTACGAGAAGGAGCAGTTCGAGCAGCGCAACCGGGCCTACCTGGAGAGCAACCTGCGCATCAACAAGCTGTGGCTGACCTTCTATCCCTTCATCGAGCTGCTGGCCAACGCCATCATGCTGATCACGGTCTTTGTGGGCGCGCTGTTCATCGTCAGGGGCGAGCTGACCCCCGGCCAGCTGGCGGTGTTCACGGGGCTGAGCTGGGCCCTGTCCAACCCCATGCGCGACCTGGGCAACCTGCTCAACGACATGCAGCGCTTCTCCACCTCCGCCGCCAAGGTGATGGAGCTGGACTACATCAA
>JBJEUJ010000335.1:0-1871 GCA_051883775.1 Aristaeellaceae bacterium
GACGAACCTCATCCGACCTCGCTGCGCTCGGCCACCTTCCCCAAAGGGGAAGGCTTCGGGTGCACAGTTCGCCCGCGTTGGAAACGACAGATTCGCGCAACCCCATCAGCAGCAGAAAGCCGCTCCCCGGTTCAGCGCCGGAGAGCGGCTTTGTTATGCAGGGATCAACCATGCTCCCTGCCGATGTCGTACACGCTGCGCACGGTAAAGACGCTGCCCTCGCCCCGCAGGATGCGGACGCGGCGGCTCTCCGCGTTCAGGTCGAAGAAGTTGTCCTCCAGCACCACGTCCCCGTCCTCGCAGACAATCTCCACCGACCGGGCGTAGGCAGAAGCCGTCACCACCACCGCGTCCTTCTCCACAGTCAGGCGCAGCTGCGGGTCGGCAAAGCGGAAGTGCTTGGGCGCGCAGAACAGCGCCGTGCCGCTGGATACCTGCTCCCCGCCGATCCACAGCTCATAGGCGGCATAGCTGCCGTAGAGGCCGGCATCGGGGAAGTCGTGCCTGGGGAGCCACCGGGCGGAAAGGGCATCCACGGTGATCACGTCCTCGCCGGAGGCCAGCACCCGCGCCATGGGATCCCGCAGCGACCACATCACCCGGGCGGTGACGGCCTCGCGGGTCTCGTTGGACACGTTCAGGCGGATGCTCTTCTCGATGGGCGCAAGGGGCTCCGCGTTCAGGTTGGGCAGCTGGGACAGCGCGCCCTCCTCCTCGCAGCTGAGCAGCACCGGCGCAAAGAACCGGCAGCTGGCGTAGTGCAGCGCCTTCCAGCGGCCGAAGTAGTCGATGGAGGCCCAGCTGGTCACGGGCCAGCAGTCGTTCAGCTGCCAGTAGATCGCGCCCATGCAGCGGCCGCGGTTGCGCCGCCAGTGCTCCACACCGTAGCGGATGGCCTCCATCTGCATCAGCTGGGAGGCGTAAAGCAGATGGTCGAAGGCGCCGGGGTAGAGGAAGGTCTGGGCCAGGTAGTTCATGATCTTCCCGTTGGCCGAGCCGTTGCGCTGGTGCTTCTCCATGACGTAGGAGAAGATGTTGCGGTCCTCGGGCAGGGTGAAGCTCTCGATGGTCTTTTTGCAGGGGAAGGACTGGAAGCCGAACTCCGAGGCGTAGCGGAAGAAGTGGTTGCGGTAGTCGGTGAAGGGCTTGTTGCCATGCCAGACCTGCCAGTAATGCACGTCGCCCCGGTTGGGATCGTTGGGGTTGTCGAAGCTGCCGCCGGAGGAGGGCGACGCGGGCCAGTAAAAGGCGTCGGGATCCGTGCTGGAAAGCACCTGGGGCAGGATGTACTCGTACATCTTCACATAGTCGGTGACCTGGCGGGGGGTCTGGTCGTACCAGTTCTCCACCACGCCGATTTCCATCTCGTTGTTGCCGCTCCACAGGCCCAGGGAGGCGTGATGGCGCAGGCGGCGGACGTTGTCCTCGGCCTCGGCGCGGATGCTGGCCTCAAAGGCGGGGGTCAGCTCGTACATGGCGCAGGCGAACATGAAGTCCTGCCACACCACCAGGCCCAGCTCGTCGCAGGCGTCGTAGAACCAGTCGTCGGGGTAGTAGCCGCCGCCCCAGACGCGGATGGCGTTGTGATGGGCGTCCGCCGCGTCCTGCAGCAGGCGGCGGGTGCGCTCCGGCGTCACCCGGCGGAGGATGTTGTCCTCGGGGATGTAGTCCGCGCCCATGGCAAAGATGGACACGCCGTTGACGCAGGTCTCGAAGCTCTCGCCCCACTGATCCTTCTCCCGGCGCATGGTCATGGTGCGAAGGCCGATGCGCCGCTGCCAGGTGTCCACCACTTCACCCTCGCACACCAGCTCCGCCAGCACCGTGTACAGCGGCTGCGCGCCGTAGCCGTTGGGCCACCACAGCTGGGG
>JBJEUJ010000335.1:1971-6510 GCA_051883775.1 Aristaeellaceae bacterium
CCAGCACCGTGTACAGCGGCTGCGCGCCGTAGCCGTTGGGCCACCACAGCTGGGGTTGGTCGATCACCAGGCTGTCATCCTCCGTGGTCAGGGCGGTTCCGTCCGGGGCCGTCACGGTGTAACGGACGCTGCATGCCGCATCCCCGCACACCTCCGTCTCCGGGAAGAAGCCCAGCGTCACCTTGCCCTGTGCATGCTCCTGATGCACCCGCACGCTGACGAGCCGTCCCGAGCGCACGGGCTGCAGATAGATATTCCGCCAGATGCCCGCGTCGGGCAGGCGGGGGCCCCAGTCCCAGCCGGACATGCAGTGGGCCTTGCGCAGGAAGGGGAAGCCCCGCACGCAGTCCGTGGAGCCGTCCACCCGGGAGCGGGCGTATTCCCGGCGCATGAAGTTCACCGGCGAGGCGAAGTCCACCTCGATGAGGTTCTCCCCCTCCCGCAGGAAGGGCAGCGCATCTACCTCCCAGCGGCGGTGCATGTTGTCAGCCTCCAGCACCGTGACGCCGTTCAGCCGCACCGTGGCCAGGGTGTCCAGACCCTCGCAGATGAGCAGCAGCCGGTCGCAGGCCAGCGCATCCGCCGCCAGGGTGAAAGAGCGGCGGTAGCAGTAATCCTTCTCCATCAGGGGGAAGGCCTTCATTTCGTTATCCCGCCAGAAGGGATCCTCCATGCGCCCGTTGTCCATCAGGTCCGCGTAGACCGAGCCGGGCACCGTGGCGGGCATCCAGGCCGCCTCGTCCGCCGGGCGCATTTCCCACGCGCCGTTCAATGCTATGTTCCAAGCATCCATGGTTCTATTCCTCCGCCTGTGTGTATTCGTTGTCTGTGTGACACTTTACCACACCCGGTGCGGCAGGTCAAGGCGGCGGAACTTTTTTGCCGGGAAAAACCTGCGGCGGGGCAGGCGCGTCTGATCAGGGAAGGCATGACCTGCCCGGAAGGAGACGATCCCGTGAAGCATCTGCTGTCCCTGGCCTGCGCGCTGGCCCTGGCCTCGCTGCCCCTGCCCGCCCTGGCCGAATCCCTCTGCACCCTGCCGGAGCTGCCCGGCGCGACCTCCCCCCGCTGGCAGTTGACCTGGGAGGCCCACGGCCGCACCATCCATGTGGATGAGGAAATCTTCATCCCGGAGGCTGCCGCCGCGCCCCTGCTGACGGTGCGGGCCGCGCCGCCCCTGACGGAGCCCCTGCGCAGCGAGCTGACCGCCTGGGCCGGGCGTATGCTGGAAGCGGATCCCGTCAACGCCTACGGCTTCCGCACCACGGCCTTCTCCACCAGCCTGACCTGCGCCGTTCCCCCGGGCTGGGGCAAGACCCGGGACAGCGCCTACAACCAGGGCGCCATGGCCTGGCAGTCCCATGCCCTCTTCGACGCTGATCCGGACGCTGCCCACGCCCAGGACAATCCCCTGACGCTCAAGCAGGCTGCGGCCATCGCCCGGGAGAAGGCCGCGGCGCTTTTCCCGGAGGAAGCGTTCTTCCTGCGGCACGCGGCGGTCTTTGACCGCAACACCTGGCGGCGCACCGGCGAGCCCATCAACGCCATGGGGCATTATCATCTGGAGCTGACCCAGCTTTTCCACGACATTCCCCTGCTGGCCAGCGTCCACAGCGCGTTCACCCGCTTCTCCGTGGGGGAGGAGGATCCGCTGCTGGCCCTGCGGGGGCTTTTGTCCGCCAGCGTGTACGGCGAGGAAGCCTACGCCCTGACCGGCTGGCTGTACGCGGAGGCGGAGGTCATCCGGGAGGACACGCCCCTCCTGCCCTTCGACGCGGTGCGGGGCCAGGTGGAGGCGCTGATTGCCAGCGGGCATGTGCGCTTTATCGACAGCGTGGGGCTGGGCTATGTGCAGTTCGACACGGAGGCGCGGGACGTGCAGCTGCTGGCCCCGGCGTGGGTCATCTGGTGCGAGTATCTGCCGGGAGGCGCGGAGGCTGAGCGCACCCGGCCCCTGTATGCCGACGGACTGCTCCAGGACGGCGAATATTTCCGCCCGCTGATCATCCTGGCGGAAACGGGTGCAATGCTTGACCCGGAAAGCGAGGAGCCGGGGCGGTGCCTGTACCCCTGCGGGCCGGGCGTCCGGTGAACGGTCGCGGCAGGCTGTCACGCCGCGCCGCCATGGCGCAAAAAACGCCGCTGATCCCGGGAATCCCCCCGCGCCCCCGGCAGGAGCCGCGCGCGCCTGTGTCGAACTATCCACCCCGGCGCGGCCCTGCGCCGCCCATGACGAAGGATAAAGGAGCGCGACACCCATGGAGGCCACCTTTCACGCGGGCAACCGGCAGCTGCTGTACAGCCGGATGAAGCCCTCGTCCATGCTGCTGATGTTTTCCGGCGACCCGGTTCGCAAGACCAACGACGAGTATTATCCCTTCTTTGCCGAGCGGAACTTTGTGTACCTGACGGGCCTTGCGTGCCGGGAGGCCGCGCTGCTGGCCGTGAAGGACGAAAACGGCGATACCCATGAGCGGCTGTACATTCTGCCCCCGGACCTGATGGCGGAGCGGTGGACGGGCCGGCGGGTGAAGATGGCGGAGGCCCGGGAAGCATCCGGCGTGGAGGACGTTCGCTTCACCGACCAGTTTGAGAAGGACGTGCACGGCCTGCTGGCAGGGGGGCACTACTCCCTGCGGGTGGGGCACATCGCCCACCTGTACCTGGATCTGTACCGGGTGTCTCCCTCCGACCGGGACCGTCCCGCCCACCGCTTCCTGCGCCGGGCCCAGGCGGAGTACCCCTTCCTGCAGGTGGAGAGCGCCACGGCCCTTCTGCGCCGTCAGCGGCTGATCAAGGCCCCCTGCGAGATCGAGGCCACCCGCAAGGCGGAGGCCATCACCCGGGAGGGCATCCTGGCCATGATGCGTGCCTCCCGCCCCGGCATGTACGAGTACCAGTACAAGGCGGAATTCGACCGCGTGCTGGGCCAGTACAGCCCCGAGGGCCCGGGCTTTCCGTCCATCATCTCCGCCGGGCGGAACAACTTCTGCATTCATTATGACAGCTACACCGGCCAGGCCCAGGACGGGGACATGGTGCTCAACGATGTGGGCGCCCAGTGGGACGGCCACATCACCGACGTGAGCCGGGGCTGGCCCTGCAACGGGAAATTCACCGCCCGCCAGCGCCTGCTCTACGAGTGCGCCCTGGCCACCTCCAACCACCTGTTCTCCATCATCCGCCCGGGCATGAACATGGCCGACGTGGACGGCACCATCCGCCGCTACAATGCGCAGAAGCTGGTGGAGGCCGGGGTCATGAAGTCCCCCGAGGAGGTTGGCGCCTACATGTGGCACGGCGGCGCGCACCATGTGGGCTACGACGTGCATGACGTGGTGGAAACCCCCGAGGTGCTTGCTCCCGGCATGATCTTCTGCGTGGACGTGGGCATCTACCATGAGGAATGGGGCATCGGCTTCCGCCTGGAGGACAACTGCCTGGTGACGGAGAACGGCTGCGAGAACCTGTCCGCCGCCACGCCCCGCACCGTGGCGGACATCGAAGCCGCCATGGGCCGCTGAAGGGGAGAAGCATGGAGCAGATCATCATGATCGTCATGGCCGCCGGCGCGCTGCTGGGCGGCATCGACAGGATCCTGGGCAACCGCATGGGCCTGGGGGACAAATTCGAGGAGGGCTTCCGGCTGCTGGGGCCGGTGGCGCTGGCCCAGGCGGGCATCATCTGCATCGCGCCGGTGCTGGCCAACGTCCTGGGCCCGGCGGTCAGCGCGGTGTACCACGCCCTGGGGCAGGATCCGGCCATGTTCGGCAGCATCCTGGCCATCGACATGGGCGGGTATCAGCTCTCCGCGCTCCTGGCGGACGACCCGCTGACGGGCCGGTTCGCGGGGATTGTGGCCGCGTCCATGCTGGGCTGCACGGCCTCCTTCACCATCCCGGTGGGCATGGGCTTCCTGGGCCGGGAGCGGCAGGACGCCTTCGCCCGGGGGATGCTCTGCGGCCTGGTGGCGCTGCCCGCAGCCCTGCTGGCGGGGGCGTTGCTGTGCGGGCTGCCCTTCCTGCAGGCTGTATGGCTGTGCCTGCCGGTGGCGCTGCTCTCCGCCGCCCTGGGCCTGGGGCTGATGAAAATCCCCGGGGCCATGCTGCGGGGCTTCCGGGTGTTCGCATCGGGCATCCGCATCCTGACCACGGTGGGGCTGACCCTGGGCGCGGTGCAGTACATGACCGGCTGGACGATTCTCCCCGGCCTGACCCCCCTGGAGGACGCCATGAAGGTGGTGTGCGCCATCGGCATGGTGATGCTGGGCTCGCTGCCCATGGCGGAGCTGTTGCAGCGGCTGCTGCGCAGGCCCATGGCGCGCCTGGCGCAGGCGCTGGGCATGAGCGAGCGGGGCACGGTGAACCTGCTGGTGTGCTACGTATCCTCCACGCCTGCGCTGGCCGCGCTCAAGGACATGGACCAGCCGGACGTGACGGTGAACGCGGCCTTCGCGGTGTGCGCGGCCTCCTGCCTGTCGGCGCACCTGGGCTTTGCCCTGGCCACGGAGCGGGCGCTGGCCCTGCCCATGGCGGCGGC
>JBJEUJ010000336.1:0-31479 GCA_051883775.1 Aristaeellaceae bacterium
GGACGGGCTGCACCGTGGCCTGCCACTGCGGGCCGAACACCATCGGCGTCATGTTTCTCAACAACTGAGCAGGCGCGGCCCCGGACGCATCATCCATCCTCGTCAGGCGCGGCTCTCTCCCCACATGGGAGGGAGCCGTTTTTTTGCATCATACGCCTGTTTTCCGGGCAGGATGAACGCAAACCAGACGCTCATGCGAAAGGAAGGGAGTTCCATGGTGCAGTCCGTCATCCTGCCCGCCGCGTTGATCCTGCTTGTGCTTCTGGGGTGGCTGGCCCTGCGCCCTGCCCGGCGCCTGCCGCCGGAAACCCGGCCCGTTCACACCGGTGACATGGCCACCGCCGTCAACGAGCTGGCCCTGCGCACGCCCATCCGCCGGATGGGCCGCCTGCCCGCGCTCCGGGGCATGGTACGCCTGATCGCCGCCCTGGAGCGGTGCCCAGCCCGCTGGAGCGCCGTGGAGGCCCTCCGCCAGCACAGCCGGGAAATGCTGCTCCTGCTGCTGACCCTTGGGCAGGACATGCGGCACATGCCCCGCCTGCCCGCCGATGACGCAGGCGTGCCCCGGATGCTTATGCTGGGCCGGGAGCTGGTGCGCCGGGGTTCCCCCTGCGACGCAGCGTCCCTCAACGAGGCCCTGGTCACCTGGGACGAGGCCTCCGCCACCACCCATCAGGAGCGCATGCTGCTGCCCCTGTGCGTCCGCCTGGCCCTGGCGGAGCAGCTGCGCGGCACGCTCCTGTCCCTGCGCTACGAGCTGCAGGAGGCGCAGCGGGGTCACCGGCTGGCCGGAAGGCTCCGCCATGCCCGCAAGCCCGCAGCGCTGCTCACCTCCGCCCTGCTGACCCCCGCCTGCGCCCAGGCGTTGCTGACCCGCCTGAAAAGGGACGGGCAGGAGGATCTCCTGTCCGCCGCGGAGGAGGCGCTGACCCGGCGCGGACTTGCGCCGGAGGAGGTTGCCGCCCGCCATGGCCGCAGCCAGGCCCTGTGCGCCGAGGAGCTGCTCCGGTGCGTGCACGCCCTGCGCCGCCTGGCCTCGCTGAACTGGGCGGAGGTGGAGGAGGAATCCGATCCGCTGCACCTGTTGCTCCTGGACGACCCCTCCGGCGTGTATCCCATGATGACCCCCGCCAGCCGCCTGAGCTACCGGGCGCAGGCGGCGATGCTGGCCCGTCGCTTCGCCGTGGAGGAGGCGCGGCTGACGCGGGGCGCGCTGCAGCTGTGCCGCACTGCCGAGCCCGAGGAGCCCATGCATCACGTGGGCTGGTATCTGCTGGCCACGGAGGGCCGCATGGCCCTGCGCCGCCTGCTGAAGGCCCGCCCCGGAGGCAAGCGGCTGTGGCTGGAGCAGCGGTCGCTGACGGTCTACCGCGCGGCGCTGATCCTGCTGGATACCATCGCTGCGTTCCTATTCCTGCAGGCGGACTTCTCCCTGTGGATGCTGCCGCCCCTGCTGCTGACTCTCGGCCCAGGCATCCGCTGCCTGGTGGACGCTCTGGTGCGCCGCATGCCTGCGCCGCCGGTACCGCAGCTGCAGCTGGACTCGGTGCCAGGGGATCTGCGCACGCTGGTGGTGATTCCCGCGGTGCTGCACGGGCGCAGCGAGGCGATCCCTGCCGTACGCCGCCTGCTGCTGGCCCGGCACGCCATGCCCGAGGGTGCGGTGGACTGCCTGCTGCTGGCGGATTACGGCGACAGCATGACCGCCTCCTCCGGCGAGGACAGCGCACTGACCTACGCCGCCACCCGGGCCATCGAGGCCATTGACCGGCCCGACAGCCGCTATCTCTACCTGCAGCGCAGCCGCAGCTACGACCGCCGCCTGCACCGCTACACCGGGCGGAGCGGACGGCAGGGCGCCATGGCGGCCCTTAGGCAGATGATCTGCGAGGGAAAGAGCCCCGACAGCTTTGACGCGGCGACGGTTCCTGCGGAGTTCTTTCACCACCGCTATGCCTATGTGCTGATGCTGCCCATGGACTGCACCCCCGCCCCGGACATGCTTCTGCCCCTGCTGGGCGCGCTGACCCATCCGCTGAACCGCCGCGCCGCCCTTGCCCGGCCCCGGGTGCTTCCCGACCCGGACAGCCTGCGCACCTGCATGGGGCAGCTGCACGGGCACACGCTGACGGATATCCTCCATCACCTGACCGGCCGGGGCGAGGGCTGCTCCTGCTGCCTGTTTGATCCCGGCGGCCTGGCCTGGACGGACGAGGTCATTCCGCCGGAGCAGCTCACCGACGGGGTGCTGGGCGAGATGACCTGCTGCCTGCAGGTGGAGGACAGCCTGGCCTACCGTTCCCGGCCCGTCGCCATGACGCTGTGGCTGCAGCGCCTCCACCGCAGCACCCTGCGCGCCTGGCAGCAGCTTCCCTGGCTGATGCCCTGGCGCACCCTGTCCGGGCAGGTGCAGCGCAATCCCCTGGCCCCCGCCAGCCGGTTCCGCCTGCGCAGGCAGCTGATGGACACCCTGACCGCCCCCTCCCAGCTGCTCATGCTGCTCTACGCCGTTCTGCGCCGGAGCCTGCCGCTGTTCCTGGTATCGCTGATGCTGCCGGAGCTTTGCCGCCTGCTCCCCCTGGACCGGCATGCCCTGCTGCGCCTTGTCTCCCGGTGGACGCTCCTGCCGCTGCGGGCCTTCATGCGTCTGGATGGGATCTGGCGCGGGCTGTGGCAGGTGATCTTCGCCCGGGAGCCGCGTCTGCCCTCCCCCGGCCATCCCGGCGCGCCGGAGACCGTTTCCGCCCTGGAGAGCTGGAGTCAGGCGCTGTCCGCCGCAGGCATGGCGGGCGCGGCCTTCCTGAGCCTGCCACCCTTCTGGGCGGGGCTGGCGCTGGGGGCGGGCTTTGCCTGCTTCCCGCTGATGCACACCTTCCTGGACAAGCCGCTGCGCCGCAGCCATGCCCTGACAGGCGACATGGAGGCTTCCCTGACCGACCTGGCCCAGGCCGCCTGGCGCTACTTCGAGGAAGCCGTGACCCCCGAGGCTCCGCTGCCGCCGGAAAGCTGGCAGCACAAGCCCTGGCGCGGCGCGTCCTCCACCGCCACCCCCGACGGCATCGGCCTGTACCTGCTGTCCTGCCTGGCGGCGCACCGGCTGGAGCTGATTTCCGCCACGGACATGGCCCGCCGCGTTGCCCAAGCCCTCGACCGCCTGGAAGCCCTGCCCCGCTGGCAGGGACTGCCCTTCAGCCGCTACGACCTGCGCACCCTTGCGCCCAAAGCCCCCGCCCGCGTGGACACGGAAGGCTGCGGCGTGCTGTGCGCCTGTTTGCTGTGCGTGGCGCAGGGGCTGCGGGCCGCGCTCCCCGATACCGACAGCGAGTACCGCGGTCTGGCCGCCCGGGTGGACGCGCTGGCCGCATCCATGCCCCTGCACCGTCTGTACGACCCGGTGGCAGGGCTGTTTGTGCGGGGCGTCCTGGCTGAAACCGGCGCGCCCGACGGCGGCTACGTCCGCCTGTATGCCTCCCCCGGCCTGCTGACCAGCTTTGTGGCCGTCATGCGCCATGAGGTGCCGCCCACCCATCCGGACTTGCTCAGCCGGGTGCAGGTGCGCCTGGGCAAGGACACCCCCCTGTGCAGCGAGCATGGCTCCGCCGCGGAATATCTGCTGCCCCTGCTGCTCCTGCCCCTGACCCCGGGAACGCCCATGGCCCGCACGGTGGACGCGCTCATCCGCGCCCAGAAGCGTCAGGGCGTTCACGGCATGTTCGGCGCGTCGGACTGCGCGCAGTGGCGCTTCGATGGGCAGATGAACTACCTGCGCCAGCGCTGCGGCGTACCTGCGCTGGCCCTGGAGGCCATGCCGGAGAGCCGGGTGATCGCCCCCTATGCCGCCGCGCTGTGCCTGCCCTTCGACCTGCCCGCCGCCTTCGACAGCCTGATGCGCCTGCGCAGCCACGGGATGCTGGGCCACTCGGGCTTCTTCGACAGCCTGGACATGGATCCCGCCCGCCTGCCCGAGGGCGCGCAGGAGGAGGTCGTTCAGTGCTGTGTGACCACCCACCAGGCCATGCTCCTGTGCGCCCTGTGCAACGCCCTGACCTCCGACAGCCTGGTGCGCACCTTCATGGCGATTCCCGCCGCGGCCGCGGCCTCCTTCCTCCTGCGCAAGCCTCCTATGCCCGCCGTCACCCTGCCCGCCCGGGCCGTCCGGCATGAAGCTGTCCTCCCCCAGGAGCCGCCCTTCCGCCGGGAGGCCCGGCTGTCCGCCCTGCCCCTGGACGCGCACCTGATCGGCACGCCGGAGGCCAGCCTGCTTTTCTCCGCCCAGGGTATGGGCGTCATGCGCGCAGGCGGCGTGAACCTGACCCGCTTCACCGGCGACCCGACCCGGGTGGAGGGCTTGCAGTTCTACGTGAGCGACGGCATCCATGCCCTCCGCCTGGGCGATGCGGGGCAGGAGGGTGAAACCGTGTTTTCGGAGGGCAGCGTGCGCATGACGCGGCTGGTGCACGGCCTGCAATGCACCCTGACCGCCCTGGTGGATCCTGCTGGAGGCGCCTTCCTGCACACACTGGAGATTGTCAACCTCTCGGGGACAGAGCGCTTCGTGGAGGTTTCGGACTGCCTGGTGCCCGGCTTCGCCCGGGACGGCGAATACCGCGTTCAGGCCGCGCGTCCCTCGGATCGGGCCATCACCCTGACCCGCCGCGCCGCCTCGCCGGAGGAATCCCCCCTGACCCTGTGCCATGTGCTCACCACCGCCGACCCGCTCATCGCCCTGTCCGCCGTGACGGAGCGCAGCGTGTTCCTTGGGCAGGGCGGCGCCCTGCATGCCCCCGCGCCGGAGGAGGCCATGCCCCGGACAGTGGACGAAGCGCCCTGCGCACCCTGCGCCGCCTTCCGCATGCGGCTGTCCCTGGGGGCAAGAGGCCGGACGCTGCTGGTCACGACCACGCGGCTGCTGCGCCCGGGAGAGGCCTTCTCCCTGGACAACATGACGCCCCGCGCCACCGATCTTACGGGCCTGACAACGCTCTCCCATCTGGCCTGCCGCGCCGTGGCGGACGCGCTGGGCGCGGATCAGGCCCGGATGTCCCTGCTCTCCCGGGCTGCGGGCGTGATGCTCTGGGGCGGCCAGCCCCATCAGGGCGCGGTGACCCCTCTGTCACGTCCCCGCTCCGATTTGAAGGAGATCGGCCTGTGCCCTTCGCTGCCCACCATGACCCTGCTGCTTTACACTGCCGCAGGGCTTCCGCTGGTCAGGGATGCCGCCGACGCGGTGGCCTGGCTGAACCTGTCCGGCCAGGCGGCGCAGCTGTGCATCCTGTGCCTGGGCGAGGATGCGGCCCAGGCCTGCCGGGCAGCCGAGGCTGCTTTGGCCCACCATGCCTGCCGGGAAAGGCTGCATCTGCTGAGCGCATCGGCGCTGCCCGAGGAGCTGCGCGCCACGCTGGAGGCAATGTCACGGCTGATGCTGTATGAGGGCGCGGGAACCTTCGAGCAGCAGCTGGAAGCGCTGCAGCTTCCCATGCCGGAGCCTGCCGCTGTTCACGCCTGCACTGACGCGCCCCGCCTACCGGAGGAGCATTTGCGCTTCCGGCAGGGCTGCTGCGGCTTCCAGGAGCAGACGGACGATCCCGTGCTGCTGCTTGCTCCAGGCGACCATCCGCCGCGCCTGTGGCGCAGCATGACCTATTCGGAGGGCCTGCTGGCCAGCGACGCCGCTACGGGCCCCGGGGAAATCCGCCTGGGCTCGCTGCCCCTGTCAGCCGCCCCCGGGGAGCAGCTGTATCTCTCCGAGGGGGACGTCTGCTTCTCGCCCACGCCGCTGCCCCTGGGACAGGGGCTGGCCTGCCGGGTGCAGTTCACCCCCGGGCAGAGCGTCTGGCACGCCCTGGGCTTCAGCCTGGACATGACGCTGACCGCCGCCCTGGTGCCCGGCGCGGCCTGCTGCCTGCGCACCCTGCGGGTGAAGAACCTTTCTGCCCGTGCCCGGTCGCTTCTGCTGACCGTGGCGGCGCCCATGAGCGACCTTGCCTGCCTGACGGAGGTTCCCGGCGGCATGACCGCTTCCCTGCCCGGCCTGGACGCCGCCGTCTGGCTGATGGGCGTGGAGGGCGAAGGCTCTGCCCGGCGGGTGAGCCCGGCGCGGTTCCCGGGGCTGCCGGGGGCTATCCCCGTCGCGCCCACCCTCCCCGGGGAGGACGTGGGCACGGTGGCGCTCCTGACCCTGCCCCTGCACCTGCCTGCCGATGGCAGCCAGTCGGTCAGCTGGATTCTCGGCGTATTCCCCACGGCGGACGATATGGAGCGGCTGCTGCGCCGGGTGCGCACCGGCGGCGCGTCGGTGATCTTCCACCAGGCGCGGCAGGAATGGGCGCAGCGGCTGTCCGCGCTGACCGTCTCCACCCCGGACGACAGCCTGAACCTGCTCATGAACCGCCTTCTTCCCTGGCAGCTTCGCCTGCCCCGGTGGGACGGCCGGCACGCCTTCCTGGCCACGGTATACAGCGTCGCCGCGCTGCTGGCAGCCTCGCCGGAGGAAGCCCGGGCAGCCCTGCTGGCCTGCGCGGCCCACCAGTACGTGGACGGCAGCGTGCAGCAGCGCTGGGACGGCGAAGCCCACGGAACCCGCACCCGCCTGACCGGCGACCGGCTGCTGCTGCCGCTGATGGCGGCCCGATATGTGCATGCCACCGGGGACGCGGCCGTGCTGGACACGCCGCTGCCCTGGCTGGAAAGTCCGCCCCTGCCCGAGGGCACGGACGCCCGGGAGGAAGCCGCCGCCGTCTCTGCCGAATCTGACACGCTCCACAGCCACTGCATGCGTGCGCTGACCTCCGTGCGGCTGGGCAGCCGGGGACTGCCGCTGATGGGCGCGGGCGAAATGGACGCGGGCTTCTCCGCCCTGCGCGGGGAGAGCCTGTGGCTGGGGCTGATCTTCGCTGTGGCGCTGGCGCAATACGCCGCCGTCGCCCCGCCGGAGGATCGGGCGGACATCCTGGAGGTTCACCGCCACCTGGTGTCCGCCATCGAGCGCAGCGGCTGGGACGGCGCCTGGTACCTGCGGGGCTGGCAGGCGGACGGAAAACCCCTGGGCAGCGATCAGACCGCTGCCTGCCGCCTGGACAGCGCAAGCCAGTCCTGGGCCGTGATGGCCCTGGGGCGGACGGAGCGCACCGTGCAGGCCGTCGAGTCCGCCTGGAGGGCGCTGTACGACGGGGAGCGGGGCCTGTTCCACCGCCTGACCCCGCCCATGGATGAGCCGCTGCGCGTGGGCGAGACCTCCGCCCTGTGTCCCGGCGCAGGCGCGAACGGCGGGCAGGACACCCTTGCCGCCGTGTGGATGCTGGCCGCGCTGTGCCTGCTGGGGCAGCGCGACAGGGCATGGCAGCTGCTGCAGGCGCTGAATCCCATGATCCGCGCCGCCAACGCGGATCAGCCGGACGCCTCCCTTCCTGAGCCCTGGCTGCTGCCCGGCGGCATGACCGCCCAGGGGCGCGCCCTGACGGATGAGGGCAGCGGCGCGGCTGCGCTTCTGTACAGCGTGGTGATGACGCACATGCTGGGGCTGGAGCAGCGCGGCAGTCACATCCGCCTGGCCCCCTGCGTGCCGGATGCGTGGGACATGTTCTCCCTGACGCTGCGCCGCGGAGGCTCCACCTGGCATCTGGAGGCCCGGGCCGACGTGACCGCCGTCACCTGCGACGGGGAGGAATGCCCCGGCGGCTGGGTTCAGCTGCGGGACGACGGGCGCATCCATCAGGTGCGCGCGCCTCTGAGGTAAACGAAAGGCCCGGGCAGCGTTTCCGCCGTCCGGGCTGATTTTATGCCATTCACCAGTTCATGGGCAGGCCCTGCCTGTCCCGGGGTCTGCCGAAGATCAGCCTCAGCAGATCCACCAGCACGCCAATGCCGAACAGGCCGTAGGTAAACAGGTACAGAAGGCCCATGCCGTACCGCCGCTCGTAGAACTTGTGCGCGCCGAAGATGCCCAGCAGCAAGCACAGCACCAGCGACACGCTGCGCCGCTTGACGCTGACGGCCTGCACGGGACGCTCCACATACACCACCCGCTCGCGGATCTCCGTATTCTTCTCCGCCTGCCTGTCCTGGTTGTAGATGTTCACCACCACAGGCTGGCTGATGGCATACGCTGCGCCGCAGTAGGGGCAGGCATTGTCTCCCTGGCGCACGGGCGCGCCGCATTGGCTGCATTTCATCACCGCTCATCTCCCCGTCCATCAGTATACCACATTCCCGCCGGAACGCAAGCCCGCCCCTTGCCAAGCCACCATCCCCGCGCTATACTGGTGCGGGAGGTGCGCGCCATGGAGCATCGGGTCACGGAGGCCGAGGAGGGTCTCGCCCTGCGGGACATTCTGCGCAGGGTGATGGGGGTCAGCTATTCCGCCATGAAGTCCGCCAAGTGGGATCAGCGGATCCTGCTGGAGGGCGTGCCTGCGCCCGTTGACGCCCGGGTGCGCGCCGGGCAGACGGTGACCATGCGCTGGCCGGAGGCAACCCCTGCCTACACCCTGCGGCCCTACGACCTGCCCCTGTCCGTCCCCTTCCAGGACGAGCACCTGCTGGTGGTGGACAAGCCCGCGCCCCTGGCCAGCCAGTCCAGCGCAGGGCATCCCGACGATGCGCTGGAGAACGCCCTCTACGCCTGGATGGGCTGTCCTGCGGACTTCGTCTACCGCCCCGTCAACCGCCTGGACAAGGGTACCAGCGGGCTGATGGTCATTGCCCGCACACCCCATGCCCAGCACCGCCTGCAGCAGCTGCTCCACACGGAAGACTTCCGCCGGACGTATCTGGCGGTGACCGAGGGCGTGCCGGAGCCCCGCTGCGGGGTCATCGACGCGCCCATCGGCAAGGTGGACGCCGCCAGCATCCGCCGCATGGTTCGCCCGGAGGGCAAGCCCTCCGTCACCCGCTACGAGGTAGTGCGGGTATCCCAGGGCCGGGCCCTGGTGCGCCTGAGGCTGGAAACGGGCCGCACCCATCAAATCCGGGTGCACATGGCCCATCTGGGCTGCCCCGTGTGCGGCGACTTCCTCTACGGCACGGAGCTGGACGCGCTGCCGGGCCGCTTCGCCCTGCACTCGGCGGAGCTGGAGCTGCGCCACCCCTTCACAGGGGAATGGCTGTATCTTGCCTCGCCCCTGCCCCCTGCGCTGGAAGCGCTGCTGTAACGGCCTCCTTCAGCCAGTCAATCGCCATGGCACGCGCCTGGGCAAGGCGCTGATCCACCGCATCCCAGTCCGCATGCTCCGGCTGCATGTCCCCGTAACAGGTGCGCAGCAGCTGGTCGATGCGGCTGTTTTTGCTTTCCGGGTCATCCTCCCGATAGCGCCTTTGGAGGTACAGGGGCTTGTGCAGGAGGGTGGCGAAGGCCGCGCCGTGGAAGCTGTCCGTGCATACTGCCGCCGCGCCCGCCAAATGGCCCAGCCACTGCGTGGGAGACGCGCCGTCCGCCAGGGGCAGGCCCTGCTGATAGGACGCCTCCGTCACCGGCAGCACGCGGACAGGGAGGCCCTGCCTTTCCGCCGTCCGCCGCGCCGCCTCCCAGTAGGCCGGGCTGTCCCCGATGAAGTAGCACAGCAGGTAAGGCGAGTTGTCCACCGGGGGCATGTCCGCCAGGGTCAGCCACCTTTCCCGCCCAATCAGCAGCACGGGATCCGGCAGGATGGCTGCATCCTTCCCCGTGATGGCTTCAAGCAGCGCCGCGCCCTCCTTTTCCCGCACGGACAGGGCGGCGTAGCCCTCCAGCAGCCGGGCCATGCGCCGGGCCTTGCGGGGATTGTCCAGCCGGCTGACCCCCAGGGAGGGGGCGTAGGCCAGGCGGGGTTGACCGGGCGCGGCGAAATCCAGGAAATACGCCGGGTTCAGCCACACCGGCGACCATATCTGATCCGACCCGCAGAGCAGCAGGTCGTACTGCTTCGCCAGGCTGCGCAATGCGGCATGATTAGCGCAGGCCGGGGACAGGCGCATGTGCTCCCGGTAGAAGGCGTCGAAGGACGCGGCCTTCTCCCTGGCGCCGGGGCGGGCGGCCTTGACGGAGCGCTTGCGCAGGCCTTCCAGCACCAGCCGGGGGGAGTTGCCGCTTGTCAGCAGGTTGCACAGCTTTTCCTCCCGGGAGGGGCGGTAGTCGATATGCTCCGCCTCCATGCCCAGGTCCTCCAGCGTCCTTTGCAGCGCCCAGGCCTGCAGGGTGGAGCCGTAATTCTCGTTGTGCAGGAAGGTTATCACGCCGATGCGCGCCATACCATCACTCCCATCGTTGATGGTGCCATTATAGCACACCGGCTTGATTTTCGCCACCCGATGGGGTACAATGGAAAGCCGTATGAAGGGAGGTGCGTGCCATGGGGCCCACAGTCGTCGTTGCCGAGAAGCCCAGCGTGGGGCGGGATATTGCCCGGGTGCTGGGCTGCAATACCCGGGGTGATGGCTGCCTGTTCAACGACCGCTACACCGTCACCTGGGCGGTGGGGCATCTGGTCACCCTCCAGGAGCCGGACGAGCTGGACGAAAAATACAAGCAGTGGCGCATGGACACGCTGCCCATCCTGCCCGAGACCATCCCCCTGAAGGTCATCCCCCAGACGAAGGATCAGTACAAAATCGTCAGCCGCCTGATGTGCGCCAGGGAGACCAGCGACGTCATCTGCGCCACGGACGCTGGGCGGGAGGGCGAATTGATCTTCCGCTACATCTATGAGAAAAGCGGCTGCGACAAGCCCATTTCCCGCCTGTGGATTTCCTCCATGACCGATGAGGCCATCGCCGAGGGCTTCCGCACCATTCAGCCCGGGGAGAAGTACGACGGGCTGTACCGCTCCGCCCAGTGCCGCTCCCAGGCCGACTGGCTGGTGGGCATGAACGCCTCCCGGGCCTTCACCCTGCGCTACGATACGCTCCTGTCCGTGGGCCGGGTGCAGACCCCCACCCTGGCCATTCTGGTGAAGCGGCGCAAGGAAATCGAGGACTTTAGGCCCGAGGAATACGCCACGGTCACCGCGGACTTCGGGGACTACAGGGGCATCTGGTTCGACGAGAAGCTGAACCCGGACACCCATATTCCCACCATAGAACAGGGGAAGGCCATCGCCGCAGCCATCAAGGGCAAA
Source organism: Aristaeellaceae bacterium (assembly GCA_051883775.1). GTDB lineage: Bacteria > Bacillota > Clostridia > Christensenellales > Aristaeellaceae > UBA11524. The sequence continues at coordinate 11,091 of JBJEUJ010000336.1, forward strand.
ACCGCCACGGTGCTGTCCGCTGAAACCACCCGCAAGCGCGACATGCCGCCCCAGCTCTACGACCTGACCAGCCTGCAGCGGGACGCCAACCGCCTGCTGGGCTTCACCGCCGACAAGACCCTCCGGCTGGCCCAGAGCCTCTACGAGACCCGCAAGGCCCTCACCTATCCCCGCACGGACAGCCGGTATCTGCCCCCGGACATGATTCCGCGCGTCGTGCAGACCATGAAGCTGCTGCCCCCTGCCTATCAGGCGCTGGTGCCCGGAGCGCTCCCCGGAGGCAAGCTGCCCGTCAGCAAGCGCACGGTGGATGCGGCGAAGGTCACCGACCACCACGCGCTGATTCCCACCGCCCACCGGGTCAACCCCGATACCTTCGACCCGGACGAGCGCCAGCTGTACGACCTGGTGGTGCGGCGGATGCTGCAGGCCTTCTATCCCCCCTGCGAGTACGACGCCACGAAGGTGATCACCGGCGTGGAGGAGCACCGCTTCCGCACCAATGGCCGGGTGGTGCTGAGCAACGGCTGGAAGGACGTGCCCGCCCTGGCGGATCCCCCCAAGGCCAAAAAGAAGGCCAAGGCCGCCGACGCGGAGGATGAGGTGGCTCTGCCGCCCCTCGCTCCCGGGGACACCCGCACCGTCCGGGACGCGGAGCTGAAGCAGGACAAGACGAAGCCCCCGCCCCAGCACAACGACGCATCCCTGCTCCAGGCCATGGAGACCGCCGGGCGCGACCTGGACGACGAGGAGCTGGCCCGGCAGATGAAGGGCAGCGGCATCGGCACGCCCGCCACCCGCGCCGCCATCATCGAGCGGCTGATGAAGGTGGGCTACGCCGTGCGCAAGGGCAAGACCATCCTGGCCACGGACAAGGGCGTGCAGCTGATCGCCATCATGCCCGGGGAGATTGCCTCCCCCGAGATGACCGGCCGGTGGGAGCTGGCCCTGGACCGCATCACCGATGGGCGGCAGGATCCGGAGCAGTTCATGGCGGGGATCCGGCGCTTCAGCGCGTTCCTGGTGGACTACGCCCGGAACAACCGCGCCGCCGCCGACTTTCCCGACGACGGCCGCAGAAAGCAGCGCCGCACCCGCATGGTCAGCCGGGGAACCCCGGTGGAGGAGGCCGTCTGCCCCCTGTGCGGCAAGGGCCGCGTGCTGGAAAACGCCCGCACCTTCTTCTGCGACCAGGCCGGGGAGGGCTGCCGCTTCACCCTGTGGAAGGACTGCCTGACCCGGGGCGGCGGGCCGGAGCTGACGGCCAGGCTGATTCAGCTGCTCCTGCGGGATCGGCAGGTGCGGGGCTCCACGGGGGTGATCGTGCTGGATCAGGGGCAGATCGCCTTCTTCCCCACTGGAAGCCAGCGGGCCTCCGCAGTCCGGCCCATCGCCTGGGGGAAATAAGGCGGCTTGCTTTTTCCACAGGGATGGTCTACAATAGGAGCAAGACTGCATCCGCCCAACGGGGCGGAAGAAAGAAGGATCGTTATGGCACAGCTTCGCAAGCGCGATGAAATTGACAATCGCTACAAGTGGAACCTGACCCATATTTACCCCGACCTGCCCGCCTGGGAGAAGGATTACGCCGATGTATCCCAACTGGTGGACGCTTATGCCGCCTATGACGGCCATGTGGCGGAGAACCCCCGTCAGGCCATCCGGGACTACTTTGCCCTGCAGGACCGCCTGACCCCCGTGTACTGCTACGCCTTCCTGCGCCAGGAGGCCGACAACGCCGACAGCGAGGCCCAGGCGCTGAAGGACCGGGCCATGTCCCTGATCGTCAAGGCGGAGACGGTGGGCTCCTTCCTGCAGCCCGAGCTCCTGGCCATGGACGAGGCGGCCCTTCAGGCCCTCATGGCTGACCCGGACATGGCGGACTACACCGCCTATCTGCGCTCCATGCTGCTGGAGAAGCCCCACACCCTCCCCAAGGAGCAGGAGAAGCTCATCGCCATGATGGGCGAGCTGGCCCAGGCACCCGACCACATCTACACCATGCTCACCAGCGTGGACATGAAGTTCCCCGCCATCCGCATGCCCGACGGCTCCGAGCAGCCCCTGACCGAGGGCACGTTCTCCTCCTACATCCGCTCCCAGGACCGTGACGTGCGCCGTCAGGCCTTCGAGGGCATCATGGGCACCTACAAAAAGTTCGGCAACACCGTGGCCGCCACCTACGCCGCCAGCGTCAAGACCGATACCTTCAACGCCAGCGCCCACCGCTATGCCTCCGCCCGGGCGGCCGCCATGGAGCCCCTCGAGATCCCCGAGGCGGTGTATGACAACCTGATCGCCGTCATCCACGAGAACCTGCCGGTGCTGCAGGAATATCTGCAGCTGCGCAAGCAGGCCATGGGGCTGGACGAGCTGCACATGTACGACCTGTACACCCCCATGGTCAGCGACTTCAGGATGGAGCTGTCCTACGACAAGGCCTACGACATGGTGCTGGAGGGTTTGCGGCCCATGGGCGAGGACTACGTCGCCAAGCTGCGCGAGGCCCGGGACGGCGGGTGGATCGACGTGTTCCCCAGCGAGAACAAGTCCTCCGGCGCGTTCTCCATGGGCAGCCTGCGCCATGTGCACCCCTATGTGCTGCTGAACCACAACGACAACCTGTCCGATACCTTCACCATCGCCCATGAGCTGGGCCATGCCATGCACAGCTACTACTCCAACCTGCATCAGCCCGCCCCCAAGTCCGATTACAGCCTGTTTGTGGCGGAGGTGGCCTCCACCTGCAACGAGGCGGTCATGATGCGCCACCTGCTCAAGACCCTGCCCGACCGCAAGGCCCAGGCATACCTGCTCAACCACATGCTGGAGCAGTTCCGCACCACCTGCTTCCGCCAGACCATGTTCGCGGAGTTTGAGCGCATCAGCCACGACATGGCCGCCAAGGGTCAGCCCCTGACCTGCCAGTCCCTGTCGAAGGCCTACTACGACCTGAACCAGACCTACTACGGCGCCACCTGCACGGTGGACGAGTTCATCGCCAGCGAGTGGATGCGCATCCCCCACTTCTACCGCGCCTTCTATGTGTACGTGTACGCCACGGGCCTGTGCGCCGCCATGACATTGTCCGAGCGCATCCTCACCGAGGGCGAGAGCGCCGTGGCGGACTACCGCAGGTTCCTGTCCGCGGGCTGCTCCGTGCCGCCCATTGAGGCCCTGAAGCTGGCGGGCATCGACATGTCCAGGCCCGAGCCTCTGCGCAAGGCCATGGGCGTGTTCAAGGACGCCATCGCCCAGTTCAAGGCTGTGCTGTAAAACCTTCCGGAGGTGTCGCCCGTGTCCAGGCTCCAGCCCATCCGCAGCCGGAACGATCAGTTCCAGCTCTATGAAACCCTGCGCCGCAACCGTGAAAAGCGCACCCACACGCGCCTGTTCTTCCTGGAGGGCGTGCATCCGGTGGAGCAGGCCATTGCCGCAGGGGAGCGCTTCCAGTCCATCGCCTACGCGGAGGACAGGCGGCTCTCCGGCTGGGCGCAGGACATGATCGCCCGCGCCGCGCCGGAGGCGCTGCACCCCATGCCCGCCGCGCTCCTGGCAGAGCTGTCCGACCGGGACAACCCCTGCGAGCTGGTGTGCATCCTTCACCAGCGCACCGACGGGGAGCAGCGGATCCGCGAGGCCTTTGCCCGGGCAGAGGTGCCGCTGCTGGTTTTGTGCGACCGGCCCTCCTCCCCCGGGAATCTCGGCACCATCATCCGCTCCGCCGACGCCTTCGGGGCCTGCGGCGTGCTGACCACCGGCCACAGCGCGGACTTCTACGATACCCAGTGCATCCGCGCCAGCATCGGCACGGTGTTCCATGTGCCCTTCCACCAGCTGGGCTCCCCGGCGGACGCGGTGCCCTTCCTGCGCAGCCTGGGCGATGTGCAGCTGATCGGTACCAGCGCCAAGGGCACCGCCGCCTTCCACGAGCACGACCTGACCCGCCCCACCGTGCTGCTGGTGGGCAACGAGACCTTCGGCCTGAGCAAGGCCTGGAAGGAGGCCTGCGACGCACTGCTGCGCATTCCCATCTACGGGGCGGCCAGCTCGCTGAACGTGGGCTGCGCGGCCACCATCTGCCTGTATGAAATCGCCCGGCAGCGGGACTTTGACGGTCACCGCTAATGCGCAAGGAGGAAGAACCCCATGATGAACGGCTACGACAAGGACGAGGCGCTGGCGTTTATCGTCCGGCGCATCAACCCCAAGGATCATCCTGAGCTGGACGGGCAGATCGAGGCCCTGGTCAGCCAGGCCATCGACGCGGACATGGCCTACATGCATGAAGCGGGCGTGCTGGACGAGGACGGCAACGCCGGCGACAGCTACTACGAGGACGACGACGCCTTCGAGGCCATGGTGGAAGCCCTGGTCGCGCAGAACGCGCTGACCCCTGAGCAGGCCGTGAAGGTAGCCGCCCTGGTGGATGATTACATGGACTACCAGCAGGCCTACCTGGAGAGCAAGGGCCTGGTGGACTGGGAGTAACCCGACAGCACAACGAACCCCGGCGCACTGTCTGCATGGACGGATGCGCCGGGGCTTTTCATTGGGCAATATGTTCATTGGGGAACCGGGGACTCCGCTTCGCGGCAGCGGTTTGGCCGGGCATGAAGGGATTGAGGAGATTCGCGGGAAAAGGCCGTGTCGGGAGCATGCCATTTCCATATGCAGCCTGCTCGGAAACTCGCTGGGTTCAGGTGGAACGCAGGGCTGCCGCGACATCCCTGCGCAGGGGCATCGCCCCTTGACCCTTTTTCGCTGGCTCGTTCCCTTGGGGGTTACAGCTTCTGGCCGCAGTTGGCGCAGAACTTCGCGCCGGGCTGCACGGGATTGCCGCAGCCAGGGCAGACGTTTGCTGCGTTCTGCTTTGCGCCGCAGTTGGGGCAGAACTTCGCGCCAGCGCTCAGCTTCGTGCCGCACTCCGCGCAGAAGCCGCCGCCCGCCTGCTGGGGCTGCGCGGGCTGCTGCTGAGGCTGGGCCTGCACGCCGCCCATGGCGCCCGCGAACAGCTGGCCCATGGCCATGCCCGCGCCCATGCCGATGCCCGCGCCGGCCATGCCGCTGCCGGAGGGGTTGTTGGCCGCCTCCCGCATGGCCTCCGCCGCCTGGTACTGGGTGTAGCGGTTCATGTCGCCCAGCACGCCCATGGAGGTGCGGCGGTCCATGGCCTTCTCCACGTCCTCGGGCAGGGAAATGTTCTCTATGACAAAGCTGGTCAGCGTCAGGCCCAGCTCCGCCACCTTGGGCGCGTTGGCCTGCAGGGCGTAGCGGCCCAGCTCGTCGTAGTTGGCAGCCAGATCCAGGGCGGGAATCTTGCTCTCGGCGATGGCGTCGGACAGGCCGGACACCAGCGTGCGCTTCAGCTGGCCCTCCACCTCATCCACGGTGAACATGCTGGAGGTGCCGAAGACCTCCTTCAGGAACACCGCCGGGTCGCTCACCCGGAAGGCGTAGATGCCAAAGGCCCGCAGGCGGATCATACCGAACTCCGCGTCCCGCATCATCACGGGATTGGCGGTGCCCCACTTGCGATCCAGGAACTGCTTGGTGTTGACGAAATACACGTCGGACTTGAAGGGGCTGTTGAAGCCGAACTTCCATGCCTTCAGCTTGGTCATGATGGGCATGTTGGAGGTCTGCAGCTCGTAGCGGCCGGGCTGGAACACGTCGGCAATCTGGCCCTCGTTGACGAAGATCGCCACCTGGCTCTCCCGCACGGTGAGCTGCGCGCCCATCATGATTTCCTTGCCGCCCATGTCGTACTTGTGTACCATGGTATCGGAACTGTTGTCCGTCCACTCGATCACATCAACAAGCTGACCGCGGACCATGTTGCCAATGCTGTCGAAAATACCCATATTGTTCCTCCTTTTCCCTCATACGGTTGTCGTTATTCCTGCGCCAGATCCACCAGCGTGGGCAGCACGCGGATGGACGCCAGACGCAGATGCATCCCAAGATATTCGCGCACATGCTCGATGGAGCCCTGCGCGTGGTCGATAATCAGCTGGGTCATGTCCACATCCTCGCCGGGGCCCTCCTCCCCCAGCATGGTGCAGCACAAAAGATAAATCCTGTCGTCCGGCAGCACGGACACCAAAATGCGCATGCCCGCCAATTCCGCGCCGAAGAAGTTGCGCAGCGCCACCTCCAGCCTGTCCACGCCATAATGCCAGCGGTTGCGCAGGAACTCGTCGTCCTCGGGCAGGGCCAGCTCCACCAGCACGGCGGACTTGTCCGGATCCATCCGGCTGCGCAGCAGGCGCAGAAAGCGCAGGGTGTCAGCCTTGCTGGTGATTTCGCCGCCGATCAGCGCCCGGAAGAACTCATGCCGGCACAGCTGCATCATATCGGCCTCGGTGGTATCGTCATCCGAATAATCCGCGTGGGTGCGGTTCAGCAGCGTGCCCAGCTCCCGCACGGTACGCTCAACGCCCTCCCGGGTATCGCAGGCCTGGCAGATGGGCAGCCAGGGATAATCCTTCAGCAGGACGGACATCAGGCGGGCTTCCTCCGCCCCGGGCAGTGCAAAGGCGATGGCGTCGGCATGATGCCGGGCCAGGCTGGCGACCGCTTCCTCCGCCGACGCGACGACACGCGGCGCGCGGTAACCCATGCTCTCCCAGGAGGGAATGGACTGAAACGCCTCCCGCACCTCAGGCCTGTCCGTTGCCAACAACAGCTTGTACATCCGTGATCCTCCAAATATCAATCATACCATCCGGAATCCGATGGATTCATGTCCATTATACGCGCATTCAGGCCAAAAGACAAATGTTTTATCTGAAATTGACCTTTTCTGTGCACCAGGCGTCGTTCAAGGCGTTTTTCCGCGCAACTTTCCCAGATAATACCGCCGGAGCACCCGGCCAAGGGCGTTGCCCGGCAGCAGGCGGTGCATGAGCGCCGCGCCATACTGGTCGGGGCTGGCGATGCACCTGCGCAGGGGCATGCGCTTCCGCCCGAGCAGCGCGGCCACCTTCCGGCCCAGCGCGTCCGGGTCGGAGCCATGGGCCTCATCCCGGCGGATGACAGCCGTTCCCCGGCGGAAGTCCGCCGCGTAGGGGGAAGCCTTGCCCATGGCCGACGCCTGCAGGCGGTAGCGCTGGCTGCCGGAGCGGTGATCCCCCGGCTCCACCAGGCACACCTGGATGCCGAAGGGCCGCGCCTCCATGGCCAGGCACTCCCCGTAGCCCTCCACCGCATGCTTGCTGGCGGTATAGGCGCTCTGGAAGGGGATGCCCATCAGCCCGTTCAAGGATGAGAACATGACGATCCTCCCCTGCCCCTGCGCCCGCATGAGGGGCAGCGCCGCCTGATTCATCCGCACCATGCCCAGAAAGTTGGCGTCCAGCACCCGCAGGTATTCCTCCGGCGAGGTTTCCTCGCAGGAGCCCAGCACCAGCATGCCCGCACAGTGCACCAGCGCGTCCACCCGGGGCGATATGCCCAGCGCAGCCTGGCGGAAGGCCCCGATGCTGTCCACGCTTGTCACATCCAGGGGCAGGCGGTGGACGCCGTCCTCCTGCCCGGGGGCGAAGGAGCGAGCCCCGGCAATCACCGTATGCCCCGCCTCCCGCAGCGCCCGGGCTGTATGAAGCCCCAGCCCGCTGGAGGCCCCGGTGATCCACACGGTCATGCCGTTTCTCCCATGGCCCGCAGGAGTCTCTCCACCACCTGCTCGGAATAGCTGGCCGCCAGCTTCACGAAGGTGGGGTAGTCCATCTCCGCCTCGCCGTCGGCCTGGTCGGATATGGAGCGCAGCACCCCGCAGGGCACCCCGCGCACGTAGCAGGCATGGGCCACGGCCCCGCCCTCCATCTCCACCGCCTTGCAGCCGAACAGGTCGTGAATGGCCTTCCTCCGCTCGCCGTCGCTGATGAACTGGTCGCCGGTGGCCACCACGCCGGTGTGCACCTTCACGCCCGCAACGCTCCCGGCGGCAGCCATCAGGGCGTCGTGCAGCTGCCTGTCGCAGGGCAAATGCACCAGGTTCAGCTTGCTCACCAGGCCCTTGGGGTCCCCCAGGGGCGAGGTGTCGCAGTCGTGCTGCACGGCGCACTCCGCCACCACCATGTCCCCGATATTGACGCCTGCCTCGCCTGCCCCGGCTACGCCCAGGTTCAGCACCCACGCGGGATGAAAGCGGTCGATCATGCTCTGGGTGCACAGGGCTGCGTTGATCTTGCCCGGCCCGCACACCGCCAGCACCGCCTCCTGCCCATAAAGCCGCCCGGACACAAAGGTATCCATGCCGATGCGCTCTTCCTGCGGGTTCTCCATATGCGCAGCCAGGTTCTCAACCTCCACGGCCATCGCGCCGATCAGTCCGATCATCTTCCGTCATGCCTCCTGATATGTGGTACCCTGTATCATTCTCCACCAGGGGCCGAATAACCTTCGTTTTCCCCGCGCATCCTGCAAGAAAAAGGAGGCGCGGCCATGGGCATTTTCATCGCGGCGGCCATCGGGGCGGCGGCGCTGCTGCTGCCCCTGCATTTGGGCCTGCAGCTGACCCATGCCGCCCGGACGCAGGGGACGCTGGAGGTGCGCGCAGGGCCCTTCAGGCTGACCATTCCCTTCCGGGTGGTGCGGGACGCACGGGGCGGGCATCAGCTGATCTTCCTCCCCCGCCGCCCGAGGGAGTCCCCTCATCCCGCCTCGCCCGCGGGCGTGCAGCGGGACGTGGCTGTCCTGGGCGCGTTCCTGCGGGCAGACAGGGCCAGAAGGCTTCTCCTGCGCCACACCCGCCTCATCGACCTGACGGCGCAGATCCACCTGGGCCTGTCCGACGCGGCGTCCACGGCGGTGATCACCGGCCTTGTCCGGGCCCTGACAGCTTTTCTTCCGCCGGGTATGCGCAGCAGGGTCCATCTGTCCCTGCAGCCGGACTTCCTGGCCCTGCATTCCAGCGGCTATGTCCGGTGTATGGTTTCCCTGCGAGTGGGCATACTGCTCATCACCGGGGGCATGGCGCTGACCGCGTGGCTTAAGGAAAAGCGGGAGCATGCCCTGTCAAGCAAGGAGGCATAAGCATGGAACATCCCATCGGCACGCTGATGCAGACCGCCATGGCGTCCATCAAGGACATGGTGGACGTGAACACCGTCATCGGCGACCCCGTGGTGGCGTCCAGCGGCGCGACCATCATTCCCATCTCCAAGGTCAGCTTCGGCTATGTCACCGCCGGGGGTGACATGGCCGCCCAGGACAAGCGGCATCCCCTGCCCGAGCATGCGGAATTTCCCTTCGCCGGGGGCAGCGGCGCGGGCGTATCGGTGCAGCCGGTGGGGTTCCTGGTGGTCAGTGGGGATACGGTGCGCATGCTGCCCGCCCAGTCCCTCACCGTGGCGGACAGGATGGTGGAGCTGATTCCCGGCGTGGTGGAGGACGTGAAGAATCTCTTCGTCAAGCCCGAGCCGGAGGGCGGCTCCTCCAAGCTGATGTGAGGCGCAGGCATGGGAAGAAAGCTGCTGCTCCTGTGCGCGGCGCTTTTGTCCGCGCTGCTGCTCCTGCCCGCTCCCGCCCGGGCGGATGAGATTGCCACCTCCGCCAAAGCCTGCGTGGTCATCGACCAGGCAAGCGGGCGGATTCTGCTCGCGCACAACGCCGACATGGCCCTGCCCATGGCCTCCACCACCAAGGTGATGACCGCGCTGCTGGCCATCGAGCGGGGGAACCTGGACGATCCCGTCACCGCCGGGCGCAATGCCTTCGGCGTGCCGGGGACGAGTATCTACCTCGCCCAGGGGGAAACCCTGACCCTGGAGCAGATGCTCTACGGCCTGATGCTGGCCAGCGGCAACGACGCGGCGGTGGCCATTGCCGAGCATATCGGCGGCACGGTGGAGGACTTCTGCCAACTGATGACCGAGCGGGCAGCGGAGTTAGGCTGCACGGGCACCGTGTTTCTCACCCCTCACGGCCTGCCCTGCGAGGGCCACTATACCACCGCCCGGGATCTGGCGCTGATCGCCCGGGAGGCCATGACCCACGACATTTTCCGGCAGATTGTCTCCACCACCCGGGCGAAGATCCCCTGGGAGGGCCGGGACTACGACCGGGTGCTGAACAACAAGAACCGCCTCCTGACCACCTACGAGGGCGCCACGGGCATCAAGACCGGCTACACCCGCAAGGCCGGGCGGTGCCTGGTGTTCGGCGCGGAGCGGGACGGGATGGCGATCATCGGCGTGGTGCTGAACTGTGCGGACTGGTTTGACGAGGCGGCCCGGCTGATGGACGAGGCCTTCGCCCGCTGGGACGCCATGACCCTGCTGACGGCAGGCGAGCGCCTGCGCACCCTTCCCGTGGAGGGCAGCGGCGGCGCCACGGTGGACGCGGTGCTGACCGCCGACCTGACGGGCCTGGTGCCGGAAAGCGCCCTGCCCCAGGTGGAAATCGACCTGCCGGAGAGCCTGACCGCCCCGGTGTGCATGGGGGAGGCGGTGGGCGCGGTGCGCATGGTCTGCCAGGGGGAAACCCTGTGCGAGGTGACGCTGGTGGCCAGCAAAAACGTCCTCCGGGACGACTTTCCCGCCCGCTGGGCAAGCTACTGGCAGAACTGGCTGCTGCTGCAGCCGGGGGCATAGCCCGCATACCAAAGGCCCGGGAGCATCCAGCCCCGGGCCTTGCCTTGTTCAGTTGTCTTCCCTGTCCGGCAGGGCGCGCCAGTCCTCCTCCGTCATGCCCATGAGGATGTCGTCCGCCCAGGTCGTCCCGTCGGGGATCGCCTGCCGCCGCACGCCCTCCTGCCGGAAGCCCGCACGCGCATACGCGCGGATGGCCCGGGGATTGAAGGCGAACACGTCCAGCTCCAGCCGGTGGAGCATCAGGTGGGCAAAGGCGTAATCCACCGTACGGCGGATGGCCCAGCTGCCCATGCCCTTCCCCCGCTCATCGCTGTGGAAAATGGCCACCCGGTAGTTGGCGCAGCGGGTATCCGGGTCGATCTCGTTGATGACGCTCTCCCCGATGATCCGCCCGTCCTGGGCGATGATGAGGAAGTCCCGGCGATCCTCCGCGTCCACGCACCGGTGGAAGAAGCTCACCACCTCGTCATGGGTGAAGTCCGTCCGGCTGCCGGTGAGCCGGGCCACCTCCGCGTCCAGGGGAGAAAAGTTCTGATGGAAGTAATCCTCCGCGTCCTCATGCCGGGCGGGGCGCAGGGTATAGCCCCGCCACGTCCAGGCGGGCTGTGTCGGGTTCACGGGATCGCTCCTTTCGCTTGTTCAGGCTGGTTTTCCAGCGCCAATATGGCGGAATCCCTCCGGAACAGAAGGCTCACCGCCAGGCCCATCACCCACAGCACGGCGAAAAAGCACGCCGCGCCGCTGCCCCTGCCGCTGCCGAAGAGGCGGATGAGCAGGCTGCCGGAGGCCTGCACGGCCATCAGCGGCTCAAAGGCGAAGTCCACCAGCCATCCGCCCAGGAAATACCCCACGGGGATGGTGAAAAACTGCAGGCTGTTGCGTGCCGCAAAGACCCTCCCCTGGATGCCGATGGGGATGTTCAGGCGCATGGCAGCGTCCAGGTTGGCGTTCATCACGGGGATGACGATCCACCCCAGGAACCCGCCCACGCACCACACGGTCGCGCTGCGGCCCAGGGCCAGGAGGATGTTCTCCGTGGCCATGGAGAACAAGAGCGTGTTGCAGACCATCCGCACCCGGCTGCGGGGCGTTTTCATCACCGAGGCCAGGACGCTTCCCATGAGCATGGCCGCGCCGATGCAGCCGTTCACCAGGCCCATCACCTGCTGACTGCCCCCCTCACGGGAGAGCATCATCGCCGGGAAGGCCGCGTCGTACATGGAGGCCACCAGGTTGATCGCCGCCAGGAACAGCATCAGGTCCATCACGCCCCGGTTGGCCCGCAGCCACCGCAGGCCCGCCCTGGCGGATTGCAGCAGCGTCCCGCCCCCGCTTTCCCGGCGGGGAAGCTCCGGCAGGCGGATCACCCGCCACAGCATGACAAAGGCCACCGCGAAGGTCGCCAGGTCGAAGAGCATCACGGCCTCCATGCCTGCAAGGCCCAGCAGCGCCGTGGCCAGGATGGGCGTGAGGATGCCGTTCACCGCGCTGGACAGGTACCGCATTCCGCCCACCCGCTGGTAATGCTCCCTGGGGAGCAGCGCGGAGGTGGCGACCTCCGAGGCAGGCTGCTGGACGGTGTTCATCAGCCCGCTGAGGATATTCAGCAGGCACAGGTGCCCAAGGCGCAGCGCATCCGCCTTGAGCAGGATCAGGATGGTCACCGTGCAGGCCGCGGCGATCAGGTCGCAGGCCAGCATGGTTCTGCGCTTGTCCCAGTGGTCGCTCAGCGCCCCGGCAAACATGCTGAACAGCACATAGGGCGCGTAGGAGGCCACCATCAGCAGCGCGGTGCTCAGCGCGGAGCCCTCCAGGCCGTAGGACCAGATCACCAGCGCATAGCCGGTCATGCCGCTGCCCAGTCTGCGTCCCCCACAGAAGCAGGTAGGCGCGAAGCTCATGTACGGTGGAAAAGAATGATTTCATCATGGTTGGCTTTGCTCCTTATCATGTCGTTGGGTTCATGATGGGTGTGCAAAGCCCGCGGGACAGCGGTTGGTCCCCATGCGGTCTGCCCCGTCAGGCCCTGCATGGGGTCGGGGCGCTCATCAGCAGCATAGGGTTCATCTCCTTGTCTTACAGCCTTTTGGCGAAATAGTAGCCGGGAATCTGCCGGTTCTCATAGCCGGGCAGCACGCTCTGCCCCAGCATGGCGGCAGGGCACATGCAGTAGCCCAGGCGGATCCACAGCTGCAGGGCCGCGTCCTTGTCGTCGCTGCTCCAGCCGCGGATTTGTGTGAAGCCCATGGCCCGGGCCGCAGCCTCCAGGCGGCGGAGCATCTCCGTGGCGATCCCCTGGCGGCGGTAGTCCTGCGCCACCTCGATCACCTCGATGAACGCATCCTCCCTGTCCTGGAGCGGCGAAATCCACCGCTGCGGATGAATGGCCGCGAACCCCGCCACCGTGTCCCCATCCAGAGCGGCCACCAGCGCGCAGCCCTCGCCCCGCTGCAGGCAGCCGTAGTCCCGCACCCATGCGCCCCACTGGCGCAGAATGCGCTCCTCCACATCCTCGGTTATGCTCACATAGCGGATGTCCATCCCCGCTTTCTCCTTTCTCAGCGGCCGGGCCGGATGCCCTGCCTGTCAGCAAAGTCCCTTCAACTTTGTCAAAAGACTTTATTCTGTATGGTATACGGATCCTTCTATCTATTTTTCTTTTTTACAGAAAGAAAGTTGATTCGTTGAAGAGGGGCCTCAAGCCCTTGTGCCGTAAGGCTTTGAGGGGTCAACGATCCTTCAACTTTCCCCTCAACTTTTTCCATCCGGAGGGCAGTCGGGTACATTCCTGGCCGCCGTAAAACCCATTGGCTCATCCTGCTGAAGGCAAGTTGCAGGGTTGGTTGACATCCCCCCGGCGCTCACGCCTCGTGCGTCATGCACCACACCGTCACCCGGAACTGCTCGTTGCCGGGCATGCGCCCTGTGACCGTGTCCGTCAGGCGGAAGCCGCAGCGCTCGTACAGGCGGCGGGCGGGCTCGTTGCCCACCAGCACCTCGAGGGTCATGGGGCCCTCGCGCTGATCGAGGGCGTGGCGCACCAGCGCAGTGCCCACGCCCTGTCCCATGCAATCGGGTGCCACGTACAGCCAGGCCAGCTCCTCCGGCGTGCAGGCCATGAAGCCCACCACCTTGCCATCCTGCTCCGCAACCGCCACGGTGTAGTCGAACAGGCCCTCGCTGACGGCGGCCTGCTGCAGGGGGATGAACGCCTCCGGCAGCGCGGCCAGGGTCAGCTCCTGCATGCGGGCCGCGTCGTGGACGGCCTCGATGGCAGGCCAGTCCCCTTCCTCATAGGGGCGGATGACAAGCCCGTTTGTCACATGGATTCCTCCTTACGCCTTGCCGTCCAGGATGTCCAGGCCCTGCTCCTCCTGGAACTGGTTGGTGTACAGCTTGTAGTAGTAGCCCTGGCGGGCGATCAGCTGGCGGTGGGTGCCATCCTCGATGATTTTGCCGTCCTGGATGACCAGAATCCTGTCCGCCGAGCGGATGGTGGACAGCCGGTGGGCGATGATGAAGCTGGTGCGCCCGGACAGCACGGTCTGGATGGCCCGCTGGATCAGCTGCTCGGTCTCGGTGTCCACGGATGAGGTGGCCTCGTCCAGGACGAAGATGGCGGGGCTTTGCAGAATGGCCCGGGCAAAGGACACCAGCTGCTTCTGCCCGGTGGAGAGGCGGTTGCCGCCCTCGCCCACCTGGGACTCGTAGCCGTCCTTCATGGTGAGGATGAAGGGCTCCGCGCCCACCAGCCGGGCCGCGCGGCGCACCTCCTCATCGGAGGCCTCGGGCTTGCCGTAGCGGATGTTGTCCGCCACCGTGCCGGAAAACAGGTGGGGCGACTGCAGCACATACCCCAGGTTGGATTGCAGCCACAGCTGGCTCCGGGTGCGGTAATCCGCACCGTCAATGAGGATGCGGCCCTCCGTGGGCTCGTAGAAGCGGCAGATCAGGTTGACGATGGTGGACTTGCCGCTGCCGGTTTCGCCCACCAGGGCGATGGTCTGGCCGTGCTGCACGTGGAGGTTGAAGTGGGAGAGCACCTGCTCCCCGTCCTTGTAGTGGAAGGAAACGTCCTCGAAGTCAATGTCGCCAACAAGGGGCGGCCAGTTCTCCTTCCTGGGGTGGAAGTTGTCGCCGAATGTCGCCACCACCTCGGGGGTATCCACAATGTCTGGCTCCGTCTCCAGCAGGGTGATGACCCGCTCCGCCGCCGCCTGGGCGGACTGCATCTCCGCAAAGATGCGGGCGATGTCCCGCACCGGCTGGAAGAACTGCACCGTGTAGTTGATGAACACCTGCAGGGTGCCGATGGTCATGCCGGTTTTCGCCACCGCGCCCGCCAGCACGTCCTGGCCGCCCTGCCACAGGGCGTAGGCGGTGGCCAGGCTGCCCAGGCTCACCACGATGGGCAGGAACAGCGCCGACAGCGTGGCCGCACGCACGGAGGCCTCCCGCATGCCCTGGGCCACCTGGTCGAACTCCTCGATGTTCATCTCCTCGCGCACCAGGGTCTTGGTGGTCTTCGCGCCGGTGATGCCCTCGTTGAAGCCGGCGGTAATCTGGCTGTTGCGCTTGCGCACCTGCCGGTAGGCCGCCAGGATGCCCTTCTGGAACTTCCAGGAAATCACGGCCAGGGGCGGCAGCACGCAGATCACCACCAGCGCCAGCCGCCAGTTCAGCACAAACATCTGCGCCGAGCAGGCCACCAGGAACACCGCGCCCCAGCACAAATCCAGCAGCGACCAGCCGATGGTGTCGCCCAGGCGCTGGGTGTCGTTGGTCAGGCGGGACATGAGATACCCCACGGGCATCCGGTCGTAGTAGGAAAAGGGCAGCTCCTGCAGCTTCTGGAAGCCCAGGCGGCGAATGTGGTAGCACACGCCGCACTCCACATGCCCGCTCTGCCTCAGGAAGCCGAAGATGGTCACCACCTGCACCGCCACCAGCGCAATGTACAGCGCCACAAAGCCCGTCATGCCCTGGGTGGTCTGGCCGGTGATAAAGTTGTCAATGGCATAGGAGTTCATCATGGGCAGCGCCACGTCGATGATGGCGGATACCGACATGAACCCCGCAATCATGTACAGGTTTTTGTGGAAGGGCTTGGCAATGTGCAGGAGCTTCTTCCACAGGCTCAGGTCAAATCGTTTGGTATAATCTTCCTCCTGAAAGGACTGCACGGGAAATCACTTCCTTTCGGCGCCGGCGGGCGCGTCGGCCTCGCTGGCGATGGCGTCGTTGAGTTCCTCCTCCAGGGCAGTTTGAATGCTGTTGATCCGCTGGTACAAGCCCGGCTGACGGCACAGCTCCGCATGGGTGCCCTGCTGGGTGATGCGGCCGTCCTCCAGCACCAGGATCATATCCGCCTGGCTGAGGGTGGTCACACGATGGCTGATGATCAGGGTGGTCACGTCCTTCTGCTCGCTGGACAGGGCCGCGCGGATCTGCGCGTCGGTCTCCGTATCCACAGCGGAGAGGGAATCGTCAAAGATGAGGATGCTGTTGTCCTTGAGCAGCGTGCGGGCGATGGCGATGCGCTGCTTCTGTCCGCCGGAGAGGGTCACGCCCCGCTCGCCCACCAGGGTGTCGTAGCCCTTGTCCGCCTTGGCAATGAAGGAGGACGCGCTGGCGATGCGGGCCGCCCGCTCAATGGAGGGCATTTCCGGCTCCCGCCTGGCGATGCCCACGTTCTCCCGGATGGTCTTGGAGTACAGGAAGGGCTCCTGCAGAATCAGGCCCACATGGCTGCGCAGATGGCTGCGGTCTATATCCAGGATGTTGACCCCGCCGATGGTGATCCTGCCGCTGGTGGGCTCATAGAGCCGCTGGAGCAGGTACATCATGGTGCTCTTGCCGCTGCCGGTGCCGCCCAGCACCGCCGCCGTGCACCCCGCGGGGATGGTGAAGGACACGTCCTTGAGCACGGGCACGTTGTCGTCCGGGTAGGCGAAGGACACATGGTCGAACACGATGTCCCCGTGCAGGTCGGGCTTGAGAGCGTCGGGCTCATCGGGCTCCACAGGCTGGTTGAGGATGTCCTGGATGCGCTCCATGGACACCATGCTCTTGCCCGCGTCGGACAGGATGCGGCCCAGCTGGCGGATGGGGAACAGCAGCATGCCCACATAGGTGGTGAACACAATCAGCGTGCCCACGGTGATCTCGCCCCGGCTGGCGTACATCACGCACACCAGCAGGGTAATCATGCTCTGGGCCATGCTCATGGCGTCGCCGCCGCCCCAGTAGGTGGCCAGCAGGTCGTAGAGGTGCTTGGTTTTCTTGCGGAAGTCGGCGCTGGCCTGGTCGAACTTCTCCACCTCCCGCTGCTGCTGGCCGAAGGCCCGCACCACCCGCACGCCGGACAGGTTCTCCTGCAACACCGCGCTCATGCGGCCCTCCGCCTCGTCGCTGTAACGGAAGTGCTTGTGCACCATTTTGAAGAACCACATGGCGAACAGGAACAGCGGCGGCACCAGGATCATGCTGATGAGGGTGATCTTCACGCTGCGTCCCAGCAGGATCGTCAGGGCGATGGCCACCATCAGCACGGTGTTCACCACCTCCATCACCTGCACCGACAGGAAGCGGCGGATGGTGTCCACATCGGAGGTGCAGCGCTGGATCAGGTCGCCGGTTTCCGCCTTGGCATGGTAGGCAAAGGGCAGATGCTGCAAATGGGCGTACAGCTGCTCCCGCAGCGTCAGAGCGATGTTCTCGCTGGCCACGGCGTTCAGGCGGCCCTTCAGGTAGGTGAACACGCCGTTAATCAGGTTCAGGGCCACCAGCACCAGGCCCAGAATCCACAGATGATCCACCAGGAACTGCCGTCCGCCCAGGGCCCGGATGGGCCGCAGCACAAATTCCGGCAGGGTGGATGGATGGGTGCCCAGCACGCTGTCGATGGTCTCCGCCAGCAGGATGGGCGTCAGGAAGCCGATCAGCACAATCATCGCCGTGGCGATCATCGCCCCGATATAGCAGGACAGGTTCTGTCGCATCAGCGCCAGCATGGCCTGAAGCGGCGTCTTCTTTGGGGGCGTCGTGGGTTGCATAAGGGTTGCTTCCTCCTTTGTCGAGGGGTCTGGTAGGGAAAAGGATGGCATATGAAAAAGCGCCGACCGCAGGGTTGCGCGGCCGACGCTGAATATGTCCATGGAGCCAGGAAGATGGGCAGAGCTACCTGCCTACTCCCCGCGCACAGACAGAAATGGCCGCAAACATCCCGCCGGATACCAACATACCGGTTCCGTATGCCATGGTGCTGATACGATTACGATTGAACATGCTGCGGCCTCCTTTCTGCTGATTTATATTACGGGATGAGTATACACGATCATCTATCCCGCGTCAAGGGGAACAGTGGAAAAGATGGAAAGAAATTTTGCTTTTTGTCCCGATTTCCTCAGGGCTGGTCCGGCGTGGCCCTCCACGCGGCGATTTCCTGCTCCACCAGGTCCGCTGCCCGGCCGATGCCGCCCTCCATGCGCATGCGTTCCGCCAGCTCCTCCGCCGCCACCCGATAGCTGGCGTGGCTGGTCAGGTCGATGAGCCCGCGCACCAGGCGGTTGACCGTCAGGCTGTCCCGGGGGATGGGCTTGGGGCCGCAGCCCAGGGCATGCACCCGGTTGCCCCAGAAGGGCTGATCCCCGCCGAAGGGAATGACCAGGGTAGGCTTGCCGTTGCGCAGGCCCGACGCCGTGGTGCCCGCGCCGCCGTGATGCACCACCGCCGCCACACGGGGGAACAGCCAGTCGTGGGGGATATAATTGCTGATGTAGACCCGGCTGTTGCTGTGGTTCTGCATGCCGCCGCCCCAGCCCATGCCGATGACCGCCCGCACACCGGAGGAGCGCACCGCCCGCAGCACGGTGGTCATGGTCTTGTTCATGTTGCCGCTGACCATGGAGCCAAAGCCGATGTAGATGGGCTTCTCCCCCGCCTCCATGAATTCCACCAGATCCTGCGGGGGCGTCCAGGGCTCGGGATGCTCGTCATACCAGAAGCCGGACATGTGGATGTGCTCATCCCATCCGGCGGGCCTGGGCATCACCAGCGGACTGACGGCATAGATCACCGGTACGGTATGCCCCTTGACGTGGTAATCCGGCCGGGTCTTGATGGTGCGCTGCTCCATGCCGTTCTCATCACGCCACTGGGTCAGGTAGCGCTTCTCCAGCGCGCCGATGAGCAGATACCCCAGCCGGTAGGAGGTCTTGTTCCAGTGCTTGCCCCAGTTCTGCCCCGGGGCGGAGGAAATGGGCGTCATGTCGTTGGGATCCATGGGGCAGTAGTGGGTCTGGATGCAGGGAATGTTGTACTTTTCCGCAATGGAGTAGAACAGGCTGCCAAAGTAGGTGCACATCATGGCGTCCGCGCCCTCGCAGGAGCGCAGCAGGTCATTAAGCAGCACGGGCGCGATGTCCCGGATGGTCTTTTCAAACTCCCGGAGGTAGCGCACGCCCATGGCGCCGGGCTTCATCAGGTTGGCCATCAGCTCCTGCACATCCCCCGCCACGGGGTAAAACTGCAGCCCCGCGTCCTGGATCATGCCCTCAAAGGGGGCAAAGGAGGCCACCGTAACCTCATGGCCGCGCCGCTTCAGCTCCTTCCCCAGCAGCATATAGGGCCGCACATCACCCGTGGAGCCAATGCACAGCATGGTGATTTTCATGCTTCTCCGCCTTTCTCATTCACCAGGCAGCGCCGCCGGATGCAGGCCTGCGCTGGCACACCCGGTTCATCCGGGCAAAAACCATGTGATTTCATCTGAATTCTATCATTTTTTGAACGGTTCGTAAAGCCCGCGGGGATGAAAACCTCCTTAGAAGCGGATGAAAAGAAAAAACTTCAGCAAAATAGCCCTTGACAAACCCTGTCATATTCGCTATAATATCAAACGTTGACCGACGGTCATAGGGGCATGGTGTAATGGTAACACGTGGGTCTCCAAAACCTTTGTTGAGGGTTCGAGTCCTTCTGCCCCTGCCAAAGAGCCAGTTTCGAAAGAAACTGGCTTTGATCTTTAGTGTTGTTTTCCTATTCGTTAATAATAGTGAGGAAGATACATAATGGGCTTTTTTAACCTTTGCAAAAAGAAGAAAACGGCCTCAAAACCATCATCGCTCGATAATACGAATTCGAGAGAAGAACTTTACAACAACCTGCTCAAACAGATGGCTTTGAGAACTCCGTCTGATCTCTTTGTATCGGGCGCTGTGTTTGATTTTACACGTCTGCAACACGATGTCTTTGAAAAAATTGTGCGTTCAGGAAATGGACCAATGCTGGAGAGATTCTTCATGGACGCGTATATTTTATTTTGGCACAACCCAAGTATTGTGGGCATGCCCAAGAACTTCGTGATTGAGGGAGAAAATGACACAAACCTAAAGTCCTGGAATTTTGATATTTTCCCTTTCCAGAACGGCGATGTAGCTGTCTTATGCTTTATACCCATTCAAAACAACTCGTTGGAGGCAAGAATAATCGGTATCATTTTAAGTGAATTTGGCGATGGCTACTACTACTGTATGTTAAACAAGGATAAGAGTGCTGCCTCCACCGTCATACGAAATAAGGCCATGCATGGGATATCGCATGTAGGCGAGGTAAAAGGTCGCGGATTTGAGTTGATGAAAAGCTTTCTGTCCTGCATCAAGAATGATTTCTATTCTGCTATGTAGACCCTCTACAGGCAAAACCTTTGTTGAGGGTTCGAGTCCTTCTGCCCCTGCCAGACCTCTCACATCCGAACCCACCGTCCTTCGCGGCCGTGTGATTCTCCTGGA
>JBJEUJ010000337.1:0-6488 GCA_051883775.1 Aristaeellaceae bacterium
TTTCCGCCGGAAGCCCGCAGCGGGCGCCTTGTCCAGACTAACGAAGTCCGTGAATGCCGCCGCCTTCTCCGGGTCATGGTTCATCACCCGGGGGGTCCAGGTGTCCACATACGTCAGCTCGAAGCGCTTGTCGCATTCCTTCGGATAAACCCGGCGGAACTTCTCGAACTCCTCCCGGGTCATCAGCAGGTCAACGTCGTCGTCCCAGGGGATGAAGCCCTTGTGCCGCACCGCCCCCAGGAGGGAGCCGCACATCATGTTGTATTCAATCCCGTGGGCCTGGCACACGCGGGTGATGTCCCGCAGCTGCTCCAATAGCTCCGCGTGTATTTCCTCCAGGGTCAGCTTCGTTTCCTCCATCAGCAAAACACTCCCGCTTTCCGGGCCATGCCCGTCATGTTTCGTCCTGACGCGCCGCGATGCTCACAGGCTGCGTATCCGCCAGCATCAGACGGCCGCCAGAGCTGTCAGCCGCCGTGTCACGCCTGCTTGCCCAGCCAGGCCAGCGTCCGCTGGCAGATGGCCTGATCGTCCATGCCGTACTGGGCGCGCAGGTACTGCTGCGTCCCCACAATGCAGGAGTACTCGTCCTCCATGCCGATGCGGTGCACCCGGCAGGGCATCCCCGTCTCCGCGATGACCTCGCACACCGCCGAGCCGAAGCCGCCCACGATGCTGTGCTCCTCCACCGTGACCAGGTGCCGGAACCGCCCGGCCAGCTCCACGAGCTTCTCCCGGTCGATGGGCTTGATGCACGGGAAGGACACCACCTCCGCCGACACGCCGCGGGCCGTCAGCATGTCCGCCGCGCTCAGGGTCTGGGTCAGAATGCCCCCCGCCGAGAGCAGCGCCACGTCCGTGCCCTTAAGCAGCGTCAGCGCCCGGGGAAGAAGCCAGTCCTCCACCGGGCCGTCGTGGAGCATGGGCTCCCCGCCCCGGCCCAGGCGCAGGTAGCAGGTGCCCGGCGTGCGCAGCATCACCGGCACCACGGCCTCCACCTCCGCTGTGTCGCCGGGGGTGAACACCGTCACCCCGGGCAGCGCCCGCATAACCGCCATGTCCTCCGTGGCGTGGTGGCTCATGCCCAGGCTGCCGTAGACAAACCCGCCGCCCACACAGACGATCTTCACGTTCGCATTATGATAGGCGCAGTCGTTGCGGATCTGCTCGATGCAGCGCAGGGTGGGAAAATTGCCGATGGAATAGGTCAGCACCGTGCGGCCCGTCCGGGCCAGGCCCGCCGCCAGGCCCGTCATGCCCTGCTCGGCGATGCCCGCGTTGACAAACTGGTCAGGATACGTCTCCCAGAAGGGCTTCAATACGCCGAAGCCCAGATCGCCGGTAATCAGCGTCAGGCGGGGATCGGCGGCGGCTTCGCGCATCAGCGCGCGGACAAATGCGTCTCTCACGGTCTTTGCGCCTCCAGTTCCTTCAGGGCCGCTTCGTATTCCTCCCCTTGCGGGGTGCGGTAGTGCCAGAGAATGTCGTTCTCCATGAAGGACACGCCCTTGCCCTTGGTGGTCTGGGCAATGATGACGCTGGGCCTGCCGCCGCCCTGGCTTCCTTTCGCCCGGGCGAAGGCCGCCTGCAGCGCAGCCACGTCATGGCCGTCCACCACCTGCACCTGCCAGCCGAAGTCCCGCCACTTGTCCGCGAAGGGCTCCAGGGCGATGGTCTTTTCGCAGAAGTCAAGGGACTGCATGCGGTTGTGATCCACCACGGCGATCAGGTTGTCCAGCCTGTACTGGTGGGCCTGCAGCGCGGCCTCCCACACGGAGCCCTCGTCGCACTCGCCGTCCCCCAGGATCACATACGTCCGCCAGGGAGCCCCGTCCAGCTTTGCGCCCAGGGCCATGCCCGCGCCCACCGCAAGCCCGTGGCCCAGGCTGCCTGTGGAAAACTCCACCCCCGGCACGCCCTTGTGGCTCACATGCCCGGAAAGCCGGGAGCCGTTGGCATAGTGGGTTTTCAGCTCCTCCACAGGGAAGAAGCCCCGCTCCGCCAGCGCGGCGTACACCGCGGCGCCCGCGTGGCCCTTGGAGAGGATCAGCCGGTCGCGGTCAGGCATGGCGGGGTCGGCGGGGTTCACGTTCAGCACGCCCGTATACAGGACCGCCATGATCTCCGCCACGGAGAAAATCGCGCCGATATGGCTGCCCCGGCTCAGGTGGGTCATTTCCAGCCCATGGCGGCGGATCAGCCACGCCAGCACCCGGGGGTCGGAGGCGTCGATGGGCTGACCTGCGAAGGCCGCGTGGGTCTTTTCCTCATAGGAACGGTAATCGCTCATTTCGCGCTCCCCTTTTCCTCAGCCATCTTCTTCGCCTTGCCGAACACGCCCCCGATGGTCTCGAAGAACAGCCCCGCATCCAGCAGGAAGGACTGATTCTTCGCATACTCCACCCGCAGGCGGTTCTTCTCCGGCAGGATGTACTTCTCGAAGTTCTCCACGGGGTTCTCCGTGCCGACGATTTCGTCCTGGGCGATGTAGACGATGCTGGAGCGGTCGGTGATGCCGGGGCGCACCCAGAGGATGCACTCCTGCTCTTTGGTATACTGCATGGTGTAGAGCAGCAGCTCCGGCCTCGGCCCCACAAAGGACATTTCGCCCTTGAGGATATTGAACAGCTGGGGCAGCTCGTCCAGCTTGAGGCGGCGCATGATTTTCCCTGCGCGGGTGACGCGGCTGTCGTTGAGGGCCGTGCAGCCGCCGGACTTGTCCGCGTCCACCACCATGGAGCGGAACTTCATGATGTAGAAGGGCTTGTTGTGATAGCCGCCCCGCACCGCGCGGTAGATCACCGGGCCGGGGGAATCCAGCTTGACCCACACCGCCAGGGGGATCATGATGATCAGCCCGGGAATCAGCAGCGCCAGCGCCAGCAGGAAGTCCAGTGCCCGCTTGACCACCTTGCTGTAAAAGGGATGGGACAGCGGGCCGTCCCACCGGGGAAGATTGTCGTATTGCTCATTGGGCATGGGGACGCCTCCTTGGCATGGCTCGCCACGATGGGATTCTATGCGGCGCGGGGTGTGGTTACTGCTCCTCGCCCAGCTGCATCAGCAGCTCGTTGAGGTGCTCCAGCTCCTCCTGGGAGTAGTACTGCAGGACGATTCTGCCCTTCTTCGCGCTGCCGGTGAGGGTGGCGCGCACGCCCAGGGTCTCCCGGACGCGGCTCTCCAGCTCGCTCAGCTCGGCCGGCAGGGCGCGGGGCTTGGGCAGGGGCCTGGCGGGGCCCTCCGCCTGCTTCTTCAGGGCGGCGGCCGTCTGCTCCAGCTGACGCACGCTCCACCCGTTCTGAACGGTCTTTTGCGCCAGCTCCAGCTTGAGGCTGTCGCTCTCCAGCCCCGCCAGCACCCGGGCGTGGCCTGCGGACAGGGAGCCTGCGCGGATCTGCTCCACCACCGCCTCCGGCAGCGTCAGCAGGCGCAAAAGGTTGGCCACGGCGGGGCGGCTCTTGCTCAGGCGGTTGGCCACAGCCTCCTGGGTGTAGCCGCACTGCTGCATCAGCGCACGGATGCCCATGGCGGTGTCGATGGGGTTCAGGTCCTCCCGCTGCAGGTTCTCGATCAGGGCGATCTCCATCTGTTGGATCACGTCCATGTCCCGCACGATGCAGGGCACCGTCTCCAGCCCCGCCTGCCGCGCGGCCCGCCAGCGGCGCTCGCCGGCCACAATCTGATACCTTCCGCCGCTCTGGGGCGTGACCAGCAGGGGCTGCAGCACGCCCTGGTCCCGGATGGACTGGGCCAGCTGGGCAAGGCTCTCCTCCTGGAACACCCGCCTGGGCTGATCGGGGTTGGGGTCAATATCGCCAATGGCGATCTCCTGACCCGCGCCCAGGCTTTCATCGGCTTCCGGCAGCAGTGCGTCCAGGCCCCTGCCCAGGCCCCGGTTCTTCTTCGCCATAATAACGCTCCTCTATTTCCACGCGCATGGCCTCCATCCGGAGGCGCGCAATTCCATCGCGAAAAGGGATTCTTAAGGGCCATGCGGCCCTTAAGCGGGGTTGTCAGGGGCGGCGCCCCTGACCGTCACTTCCTGTTGCGGTCCAGCACTTCCTGGGCCAGGGCGCGGTAGGCCACCGCACCGGCGGAGCGGCCGTCGTAGATGTGGATGGGCTCGCCGTGGGAGGGAGCCTCGCCCAGGCGCACGGAGCGGGGAATCGTGGTGGCGAACACCTTCTTGCGGAAGTGCTTCTTCACCTGATCCACCACCTGCAAGCCCAGGTTGGTGCGGCCGTCCAGCATGGTCAGCAGCACGCCCTCCACGTCGATATGGGGGTTGATGGTGCGCTTGACGCGGCTGATGGTGTTCATCAGGCTGGTGACGCCCTCCAGGGCGTAGTACTCGCACTGGATGGGAATCAGCACCGTATCCGCCGCCGCCAGCGCGTTGAGCGTCAGAAGCGACAGGGAGGGCGGACAGTCAATGAAGATGAAGTCGTAATCCTTCTGCACGGTGGCCAGGGCGGTTTTGAGGCGGAATTCCCGCTTCTCCATCGCCACCAGCTCCAGCTCCGCCCCCGCCAGGCGGATGTCCGACCCGGCGATGGACAGGTTCCTGTAGGGCGTCTCCCGGATGCACTCCCGCATGGTGATGCGGCCCAGCAGCGCCTCGTACACGCTGTTGTCCTCCACCCCCATGCCCAGGCCCGAGGTGGTGTTCCCCTGGGGATCCAGATCCACCACCAGCACCTTCTGGCCCATGTCCGCCAGGATCGCCGTCAGATTCACCGCGGTCGTGGTTTTGCCCACGCCGCCCTTCTGATTCGTTATTGCAATGATCTTTGCCATGATCGTTCTCCCGTCTGTTCCCTTGACATATGCATACAGTTTATTATATCGCCTGAGCATCCAATTGTAAAGTGGAAAACGGGGCGACGCCGGAGGCAAGGCCAGACGGTACAACAAAAAAATCCTTCCCCATGGGGAAGGTGTCACGCTCAGGAGAGCCTCGCAGGCCGCCCCACGCGCGCGCAGCATGACCGGAGGGGCGCAGCTCAATCGCGTGCCGGGTGCGAGCACTGCCCGCCCTTCCCCGGCGGGGAAGGTGTCACGGCTGTGCCGTGACGGATAGGGGGAGCTCCGCAGGTTCCGCGTCGCGGCGCACCCGTTGTGCGCCGTGACCCCCGCAAGCCCGGCTCGCCCTCCGCGAGCCGGGCCTCCGCGCAAGTCGCAGGTCAGCCCCACGCGCGCGTAGCATGACCGAAGGCGCGCAGCTCAATCGCGAGAACGGGAGCCCAGGGGGATGAAATTCCCCTGGCAGGGTCGAGGGGCATCGCCCCTCGCGTCCCTCCCGCTCAATCCCGCTGAATGATGCTGGACAGGTTCTCCACAATCGCCCGGGTGATCCAGGGCTTGTTCATGGTGTAGAGGTGAATGTTGGTGATGCCGTTGGCCACCAGGTCGATAATCTGCTCCGTGGCGTAGGCAATGCCCGCCTGGGTCATGGCGGCGGGATCGTCCCCGAAGCGGTCCGCAATGGCCGCAAAGCGGGGCGGCATGATGGAGCCGGACAGCTTCACGGCCCTGTCCACCTGCCGGGCGTCGCAGATGGGCATGATCCCCGCGCACACCGGCACGTCAATCCCCGAGCGCAGCGCACGGTAGAGGAAGTTGTACAGGATGCTGTTGTCAAAGAACATCTGCGTGGTCAGGAAGTCCACGCCCGCGTCCACCTTGCGCTTGAGATGCTCCATGTCCATCCGCCGGGAGCCGCTCTCCGGATGCCCCTCCGGGTAGCAGGCCGCACCCACGCAGAAGCCCCCCTGGGTGTGGATGTATTCCACCAGCTCCGAGGCGTAGGTGAAGTCCTTGCACGGCTCACCCTCCTTCGGCAGATCACCCCGCAGGGCCAGCACGTTCTCCATGCCCGCCGCCTTCATGTCGGAAAGCACCTGCGTCACGTGCTCCCGGGTGGACTGCACGCAGGTCAGGTGGCACAGGGGCGTGACCCCCGCATCCGCCACCGCCCGGGCAATGGCCAGCGTGTGGCCGGGGGTGCTCCCTGCCGCGCCGTAGGTCACCGACATGAACGACGGCCGCAGCGAGGCGATCTCCGCGGCCACCTTCGAGGCCTGGGCAATACCGTCAAACTTCTTGGGCGGGAACACCTCGCAGGACAGATGCACCCGGTTGTCGTGAAGAATGTCCGAAATACGCTTCATTGGTTGAACTCCTTTCCTGCGTCATGCAAAAGGGGGAGGACGCGCCGTCAGCCCCTCGCGCCCCGGCGGGGCAGCGGACGGATTTTTTCCCACCGGGAGGCCTCCTCCTCCCGGCTGGTCAGGGCAAGGGTAAGCAGCTCCCGCCGGGCGGGCAGCTCAATGAGCTGGAACAGCCCCGGATGCTTCTGCGTCAGCTCCTGCCACAGCGCACCCTCCTCAGGCAGCTGCCCGTCCCGATCCCACGCCGCCTGACACAGCGCGGGGATCTCCCGGCACAGGGGCAGCACCTGCTCCTGGGGCATGACGATCATGGACGTG
>JBJEUJ010000338.1:0-6479 GCA_051883775.1 Aristaeellaceae bacterium
GCCGACAGCCCCGCGGGCGAGCTGGAGATCACCATCAACCTGTCCAAGCCGGAGAAGGATCCCAAGGAAATCGCCAAGCTGAAGAACGCGCCCTCCGTGGGCTACCCCAAGTGCATGCTGTGCATCGAGAATCCCGGCTATGCCGGCCGCAGCAACTTCCCCGCCCGGCAGAACCACCGCGTGGTGCCCCTCAAGCTGGCGGGCCAGGACTGGTACCTGCAGTATTCCCCCTATGCCTACTATCCTGAGCATTGCATTGTGTTCAACAGCCAGCATATCCCCATGAAGATCGACCGGGGCACCTTTGAGCGGCTGTTCAGCTTTGTCAGCCAGATGCCCCACTACATGCTGGGCAGCAATGCCGACCTGCCCATTGTGGGTGGCTCCATCCTGAACCACGACCACTTCCAGGGCGGCCGTTACAGCTTCCCCATGGATCAGTGCGGCGTGCGGGCGGAGCTGACCTCGCCCAACGCGAAGGTCAAGGCATGCGTGCTGGACTGGCCCATGGCGGCGGTGCAGCTGTCCGGCACGGACGAGACGGCGCTGATTGACGAGGCGGAGCGCATCCTTAACGCCTGGCGCGGCTATTCCGATCCCGACTGCGACGTGTATGCCGAGACGGACGGCACCCCCCACAATACCATCACGCCCATCCTGCGCAAGGTGGACGGCGTGTACCGGCTGAACCTGGTGCTGCGCAACAACCGCACCAGCGAGGAGCATCCCCTGGGCATCTTCCATCCCCATGCGCCGCTGCACCACATCAAGAAGGAGAACATCGGCCTGATCGAGGTGATGGGCCTGTTCATCCTGCCCGGCCGCCTGAAGACCGAGCTGGCGCTGCTGCAGGACTTCCTCACCGGCAAGCGGCCCATGGTGCGCCCCGAGGACAGCGATCCCTGCGCCAAGCACTACGACTGGCTGGAGCAGCTGGTGGCGGAGCACGGCCTGTGCAAGGATGACGAGGAAGCCGCGGCCTTCCTGCGCAGCGAGGTGGCCAAGGTCTGCGCGCAGGTGCTGGCGGACGCCGGCGTCTACAAGCAGGACGAGAAGGGCCTGGCGGGCATCAAGCGGTTCATGGCGACCGTGGGCTATCAGGGCTGAGCGCAACACAAAGAGGGCAGGGGAGTCACAGCGGCTCCTCTGCCCCGTTTTTATTTGGCCTGACGCTGAAGCAGCAGCGCCACGGCGATCACAAACAATGCCACAAAGGGAAGCGCAAATCCAACCCAGCTGCCGTCCATGCCATCGCCTCACTTTCCTTTGGTCTTCTCCGCATGGGCCGCTGCGACGATGGCAAGGGCCAGCCCCATGGCCATAAAGGGAAACGCGGCCTGGGCAAATTCCGCAATCATCATGATGCCTCCTTTATTCGTGCAAGGCGCGTTCGTCCTGCAGGCGGGCGATCTTCCGCTGAATCCGCGCCAGCCCGTAGATGGACAGGGGCGTGAAAATAAACGCGTAGAAGGCGAACAGCAGCAGGAAAAGGGGCGTCCTTGCATTGTCGTAGCTGATGATGCAGCGAAGCAGGTTGAAGAAATTCAGGATGATGAAGGGCATCAGCACAACGATCACCTGCCGGATACGCTTCATGTGCTTGACCCTGGAATCCACGTCGGAGAAAAGCTGGAAGGGGCCCTCTGCCGTGGCACGGCGGAAGTAGGCCCAATACATGAACGTGTCCACCAGCTCCGCGCCGGTGCCTTCCACAAAGCCAATGTATTCCTGGCTCTCCGCCGTGCTGGGATAGCCTGACAGCGCCTGCAGCCGGTACTGGTACTGATCCGGCTCCCCCTTGACAAACGTGTAGCGGCAGAAGCCCACCTTCTCCAGCTGCCAGCCCCGATGGGACATGTTGTTCAGCCAGGCCTCCTCGCCCTCCCAGTCCCAGATGAAAAACACCTTGTGAACCACCTTGCGCTCAGCCATGCTGCCATCCTCCTATCACCGTCTCGCCGTTGCGGGTCAGCTCCTGCAGCCGCTCCAGCTCCTGCCGGACAACCCTGCGGCCTTCCGCCGTGATGACGTATTCCTTCTTCCTGCTGCTGGCCTCGCCGTCCAGCGCCTCAATCCAGCCCTTGCTGACCATGGTGTTCAGCGCCCCGTACAGCGTGCCTGCGGCCAGGCGAACCCGCCCGTGGCTCAGCTGCTCCACGTTCTGCATGATGCCATAGCCATGCAGCGGCTGCCCCAGCGACAGGAGAATATAGTACACCGCTTCCGTCAATGCAATGGATTCCATGGCCCTCTCCTTCCTTAGAAACAATCGGCAAACGATATATCGGCTTCCGATACTTATTGTATCGGAAGCCGATATATTTGTCAAGCCCCTATGCAGCTTTTTTCAGGAGAAATGGATGAGAATCAAATTGTGTCGGGGAGCAAGGCTGTCTGTTCCCTGAGCCAGGCACGGAAGCGGCGGCTGTCCTCGGCCAGCTCGGGAGTATCCTGCTGCCGGGCGGCCCGCTGCTCCTCGGGGGTCATGTCCGCCAGGTACTTCCCGGCGGCGTCGGAGAAGGTCATGCTGTCCAGAGGCCAGCCGGGGGTACGGCGCTCGCCGGGGGTATCCAGCATCACCACAGCATGCCGGGCCAGGGCTTCGTCATCGTCCACCCGGGTGACGTAATGGTCCTCGTCCGTCAGCAGGCACCAGGCGTCCTGCCAGGCAGCCCGCAGCCTCCCGCCGTGACGATGGACCAGCTGCAGGTACCAACGCAGCATGTCCTCGTCATCGTTGAGCGGCGCATGGCCGATCGGCCGGCGGACGCGCACGCCCGGCTGATCGGCATGATCCCGGGGCAGGTCGAGGAACACCAGGCCGGAGTCCTCCGTGAGCACCGGCAGCCCAGAGGCGCGATGGAAGGCAAGCGCCTTTTCGATGACGTTGCCTTCAGCGGTGCGGGCCTGCTCCGGCGGGTCAACGCGCAGTCCGAGCTGGGCAGGGGAGACGCAGGTGACCTCCTGCGGGTCAAAAAACGCGGCGGTCCAGCGGAATTTGCTGGGGTTGTTGGTGCCGAGCAGCAGACGCTTCACGAGCGCTCCTCCTTGAATTATCCGATATAGAAGTCCATGACGAGCATCACCGCAATACCGGCCAGGAGCGAGAAGGTCGCCATGCGCTCGTAGCCGTGGGCATGGGTCTCGGGAATCATCTCATCGCTGATGACATAGAGCATGGTGCCGCCCGCGAAGGCCAGCGCAAAGGGCAGCAGCGAGGACACCAGATGCACCGCGAAATAGCCCAGGAAGGTGCCGACCACCTCCACCAGCCCCGTGGCCAGGGCAATGACGAAGGTGCGGCGGCGGCTTACGCCCGCTGTCAGCAGCGGGCCGATGATGACCATGCCCTCCGGCACATTCTGCAGGGCGATACCGGCGGCCACGGTCAGTGCGGCAGCGGTGTCCTCCGTGCCGAAGCTGACGCCCGCGGCAATGCCCTCCGGCAGGTTGTGGATGGCGATGGCGATAACGAACAGCAGAACCTTCTGCAGGGCAGCGTTGTTGCGGTGGGTCTCCTGATCCACCCCGGCCAGGTGATGCAGGTGCGGGGTGAACTTGTCCATCAGGTTCAGGAACGCCGCGCCGAAGAACAGCCCGATCACCGTCATCCACACGCCGCCGCGCTCCATGGCGGGGGCTATCAGCCCCACGAAGCTGGCGGCCAGCATCACGCCCGCCGCGAAGCCGAGAATCGCGTCGTTGTACCGATGGGGCACCTTGCCGATCACAAAGCCGATCAGCGCGCCCAGAACCGTTGCGCCGCCCACGCCAAGGGCGGTCAGTGCCACAAGATGCATATGCCTTACTCCTCTTTGGTCATGTCAAGGACGTAGTCCAGCCTGTCCTCCATGCGCCCGTTCATGTCGTAGACATTCTTCGTCCGTTCCAGGAAGCGGAAGCCCAGCTTGTCCAGAATGTGCTGCATGCGCAGATTGCTGCCCATGGTATCCGCCAGCAGGTGCTCCACGCCATATTCCTCCCGGGCCAGGCGGATGGCCTGCCGGATGGCCTCCGTGCCGTAGCCGCAGTTCTTGCAGCTGTCGTCCACCATCATGATGCCCAGCTCGCACTGCCGCTTCTGCCGGTCGATGCGCTTGAGGGACAGGGAGCCCACGGCCTGGCCATCCTCCGTGAAGATGCCGAACACCGGGTACCAATCCCGCCGGGTCTGATCGTAGCGGAAGCTGCACTCCACATGCTCCCGCTGATAGCGGTAGGGCCTGGGATCCATGATGGGATCCGGCACGTACCTTTGCCAGAAATCGTGGTATTCCTCCCGGGTGAAGGGACGCAGCGTGACGCTCACAAAAGCCCCTCCTTCCAGGAAACCTGCGTGGTCAGGATGCGGCACAGCTCCGTCAGGCCCTCTGCGTCCGCCGGGGTGAAGCGGCCGGGGACGGGGCTGTCGATGTCCATGACGCCCAGGAGCCTGTCGCCATCCAGCAAGGGAATGACGATCTCAGCATTGGAGGCGCTGTCACAGGCAATGTGCCCGGGAAAGGCGTGGACGTCCGGCACCAGCTGCAGCTTGCGGGTTGACGCCGCGGTCCCGCACACGCCCCGCCCCACGGGGATCACCGTGCAGGCCACCTTCCCCTGGAAGGGCCCCAGGTACAGCGTATCGCCCTTGAGCAGGTAAAAGCCTGCCCAGTTAACAGCATCAAGCGCCTCCCACAAAAGGGCGGCGCAGTTGCTCAGGGCAGGCAGAGGCAGGGGACAGCCTTCCACCAGGGCGGACAGCTGTCCGGAAAGCAGGGCATAGCGTTCCCGGGGATCAACGGGCCAGGCAATTCTTTCGTGCATGTGAGACACCTCAGGAAAAAATCTGTGTGGGCAGGCGGTGCTTCTCCCGGGGTGGAAACTGCTGGTCGAAGGCTTCCACCGCCTTGCGGGACAGCTCGGTGTACACCGCCGGATCCTCGTAGGTACCCGTCATACCAGCCAGCGCGCCGTCATACAGGGGCAGCGCCATCAGCTCCGGGAAGGCGGAGCCATCCGGCAGCGTTACGCCCCAATCCGTGGTGGCGCGGTAGCCGAAGCGGCCGTAGTACGCCGGGCTGCCCGTCAGGAAAATCGCCCGGTATCCACGCTCACGGGCCAGGGCTACCATGCGTTCCATCAGCGCGGAGCCAACGCCCTTGCGCTGCCAGGCAGGGGCCACCGTCAGCGGGCCCAGGCACAGCACATCCGTCAGGATGCGGCCGTCAGACACATGCAGCTCGGCCTGAACGCAGACAGCATGGCCAAACGGCGCGCCGCACTCATCCGCCACCAGCTCCAGCGCGCAGGCCTGCCTTTCATGCAGCAGATGCACCAGGTAGTGCTCGTCGCAGCCGGGCTTGTAGACGTCCCAGAAGGCGTCGCGGGTCATGGCTTCCAGGGCAGGGTAGTCCGAAGGAACCGCAGGGCGGATAATCATGGGCAGCCTCCCTTACAGCACGTAGAGGTAGATGGAGAAGAAGTGCAGGGCGGTTCCTGCCAGGCAGAAGAAATGGAACACCGAGTGGAAATACTTCTTTTTGGAGCCGATGGCGTACAGCACTGCGCCCACGGTATAGGCAATGCCGCCCCAGACCAGCAGCGAAAGGGCCGTGGGATGCATGACCTGCACCATATACCGGTAGGCAAAGACGATGATCCAGCCCATAATCAGGTAGCAGGCCACGGACAGCTTGGCGAATTTCTTCAGGTTCACAGCGTTCAGGACAATACCCAGAATCGCAATGCCCCAGATAATGCCGAAGATCCACCAGCCCAGCGTTCCCCGCAGGGATACAAGCGTATAGGGCGTGTAGGTGCCGGCAATCAGAAGGAAAATGGTGCAGTGGTCAATCACGCGGAAAACCCGCTTGGCCTTGTTGACCTTCAGGGAATGATACAGACAGGACATCAGGTACAAAAGCGTAACCGTCAGCCCAAAGACGATGCTGGACGCCAGCTTGTAGCCGTCATAGGGATGGCAGCTTTTCACAATGCACAGTACCAGCGCCGCAATGCCCAGCAGCGCGCCTACGCCGTGGGAGATGGCGCTGATCAGCTCTTCGCCCAGGGTGTACTTGGGAATGGAAATCCGATGCTTGACTTGTTCCTGCTGGCTCAATGAATAAGAACCTCCTTCATAAATCACGGATTCAGTGCACCAGCCGGTAAAGCGACACCACCTTGCCCAGAATGACCACCTCGTCGGTATAAATGGGCTCCATGGTGCTGTTTTCCGGCTGCAGGCGGAACCGGCCGTCCTCCTTGTAGAAGCGCTTGACCGTGGCGGAATCATCAATCATGGCGACAACAATATCGCCGTTGTTGGCCTCGGCCTGCTTGCGGACGATGATGTAGTCCCCGTCCAGGATGCCCGCCTCGATCATGCTTTCGCCGCGGACAAGCAGAATAAAATGCTCGCCGTCGCCCAGCATGACCTCGGGGATGGCCACATAGTCCTCCAGGTTTTCCTCCGCCAGGATGGGCACGCCCGCCGT
>JBJEUJ010000339.1:0-2059 GCA_051883775.1 Aristaeellaceae bacterium
GGGTGTTCGCCCTGGTCTGCGCCGCCGCGCTGCTCATGGCCTTCGCCACCCGGGAGACCAGCGTCCCCGGCGCAAACGCGGCCCCGGTCTATCAGCCGCAGCTGCCGGACGCCCTGGCCCTGGCGCAGGATCGCTACCCGGGCATGACCCTGGAGCGGCAGCCCATCGCCTCCCCGGAGGACGCGCTGACCATGGCCTCCCGCTATCTGCGCTGCCTGCTTTTGTGGCACAGCCCGGACATGGAGCAGGGCGGGCTTCCCGGGGACGCCTTCGCCTTTTCCGCGCCGGAGGGCTGGTACGTCACCGGCGTGACGGCCAACGGCACGGCCCACTTCCTGCTCATGGACGAGGCGGGGTGCCTTGTTTCCTACGCCACCAGCTATCTGGACTTCAAGCCGGAGGATGCCTATCAGGGCGATCTCCCCGGCAATGTCACCGAGGCGCTGCTCAGCAGCCTGGGGCTGGCGGCGGAGCTGTTCATGCCATCGCCCACGGTGGACCATCTGCGCCTCACCGACACGCTGCTCATTGACGGCGGGCTGTACCTGAACGGCACGGCGGATTTGGGCGGCACGGGGTACGGCTTCACCGTCCGGGCGTCGGATCTTTCGATCATCTGGCTGGAGCCGCTTTCCCTGACCCGGGGCTCGGCCCTGTGGCCGGAGCAGGCCTGGTACGCCATGCAGGACTGGATGGCAGCCAACGTATCGGGGGCGGTGCTGCTCCGGGGGCTGACGGTGGACGGCGCGGGCTCCCTCCAGGGGGTGCTGGCGCTGTACCCGGAGGGGGATGGCCTGGCCCGGGAGCTGCGGCTGTCCTTCGACCCGGGCACGGGGCAGGTGAATCAGGCGGAAGCCGTGACCTCCGCCGTGCCGGAGGCTGCGCCGGACGGGGCTGTCATCGCCCTTGGCGAGCTGGACGCGCGGTATCAGCTGATCGGCGGGAAGTGGATGGTGCGCGCCCTGGACGGCGGCCCGGCCATGGAGGTACAGGCGATCCGCACCGTCACCCTGTCCGGCGAGGGCTATGCCCGCCGCGGCATGGTACCGGAGCAGCTGACGCAGGTCGTGGGCCACATCGCCGGGGAGCCTGCGGTCTTCTACGTATCGGAGGAGGCCATGGCGCGGCGGGCCTCCGATGCGGAATTCGAGGCGAACCCCGTCTACGAGGATCACACGCTGGCCGTGGCGGGGGAGGAAATCGCCGTCCATGCGCTGCTGAAGCACAGCATCTACCAGAGCTTCACCGCGCCGCCCGCAGGGGCCCGGAGCCGGACGGAGGTACTGACCATCGCGATGGAGGCGATCTGCCGCCAGTTCGGGCAGGAGCCGTCGGTGTTTGCGGGAGCGGAGGTGGAGATCGGCTACCGCACGGAATCCTCGGCTGTATGGCAGGTGGACGTAGGGGATCCTGCGAACCCGGGCTTTGGCTACGAGCTGGTGATTGACGACGCCAGCGGCGGCATACTCCAGGTCTGGGGCCCCTCGGACGGAAACGGCTGACGCTGCGCTTCGCTACGCTACGCTTCGTTCAAGTGGCCTGCGGCCACTTGAACGAGTTGGCACTCGCTCACTGGTCCTTCGGCCATCCCACGGCGTAAGGCCGTGTGCTGGCTACGCTCGGCAAATGCAAGCATTTGCTCTCGCTAGTCGGCGCAAGCGCCTCCCTCCGGCTGGCAAAGCCCTCCTCCCGGCCGTTCGCTCGTGTAAGGAAAGTTTCGCTACGCGAAACGGACCCGCCCCGGCGGCGGAGCCGCCGGATACGATTACAGTCGAAGGGGGCTTCCGCCCCCTCCAACGCCACCCCGGGGGGGACGGTCGGCGGAGGGGCTACGGCCCCTCCGGGCCTCCCCGGAGTTGGCGCTTCGCCCCGCTGCGCCGCCGATGCCGGTCGAGCCTGCAGCCACTCCATGTGTTCCATCGCCCCACCCACCACGAAAGGAGTTGTCCCCATGAAACGCCTGCTGCCCCTGCTGCTGACGCTGCTTCTCGCCCTGACCCCCATCGCCCGGGCGGAAACCATGACCTTCTCCGATATGACGATCCCCGCCTTTCTCGTC
>JBJEUJ010000339.1:2159-6377 GCA_051883775.1 Aristaeellaceae bacterium
CGCCCGGGCGGAAACCATGACCTTCTCCGATATGACGATCCCCGCCTTTCTCGTCTCCGTGGAGATCGCCGAGGACGGCTACGGCATGACCCTGAAGCTGACCATGACCCCCACCGCCGCTGCCGCCGACAGCGTTGCCCGGTGGAGCATCTATGGCAACGGCGAGCACTGGGGCTCCCTGATGCCCTCCGGCTATCTGCAGTTCTCAGGCTGGGTGGAGAGCTTCGACCGAAGCGGCACGCTGATGCTGACGCCGGTCTACGCCAGCGCGGGGGAGGCATCGAACCAGGCGCTGATTCTGTCCCTCCCCATGGAGGACGACGGGCTGGAGCCCAACTATGGCCGGATGGCACAGGTCCTGTGCGAGAGCCTGTCCCTGCGGCAGTCTCCCAGCTTCAGCGCGCAGGTGATCACCACCCTGGGCTGGAACACCACGCTCCTGCCCGAGGGCGACCCGGTGGACGGCTGGCAGCTGGTGACGGTGGTAGCGGATGACGGCTCCCTGGGCTATACGGGCTATGTGCGCAGCGAGTACCTGCTCTACGACTGCCGCTGGTACACGGCTGCCGCCTCCACGCCGGTGTACGCCTACCCTTCGCCGGAAGCGCCCCGGGTGGGCCTGCTGGACAAGGACAGCGCGTACCCGATCATTGCGGAATACAACGGCTACATCGTCATCAGCCTGAGGGGAGCCAGCGGCTTCGTGCTGCCCTGATGGGGGAGGCTGCACTCGCTCACTGGTCGGCGTGACCTCCGTAGGAACTGCGCCCCTTTCTACGACGAGCTTGACCGAAGCCGCTCATCCGACCACGCGACAGCGGCTTGCACACAGGCATTCCTGCCGCACAACAGCACAGCGCGCCTCCCGGCATCATGCCGGGAGGCGCGTTTGTCCAGGGGCGCACATGGCCCGTTACAGATCCTGCTTCTCAAAGTCCCTCTCCGCCCGGCGGCAGGCCGTCAGGGTGAGCAGGGCCCAGAGCATCAGCCCCGCCAGCAGCGTCAGCAGCTTTTGCGGAAGGTGCATGGGATCCGGGGTGTCCAGCACATCCCGCACAAAGGGTACCACATGGGCGCAGGCTTCCACCAGGCAGATGAACACAAACACCGCCCCGCTGGACCACAGAAACGCCGTGCCTACCCTCCGCACATCCCGGTAGTACACCCGGAAGAACACCAGGTTGAACAGCCCCAGCAGCATCAGCGCAAACCCGAACAGCGCGATGTTCGCGTCCATGCCCACGGGGTTGGGGTCGGGGATCAGCCGCTGCCGCAGGACGGCGAAGGGTACCCCCAGCAGCACCTGCGCCATTTCCAGCAGGGAGACCGTCAGGAACCGCGCCCGCACAATGTCCTTCTTCGCCACCGGCAGCAGCATGGAGTAGAACACGTCCTGATTCTCCCGGCCATTCAGGCAGGTGAAGAACACCGCCAGCCCCGTGTAGAAGAACGCCACCAGGTACGGATAGCTGGGGATCAGCAGCATGGCCGACAGGGCCAGGAACATGGGCGCGGTGGGGTGGAGCGACAGGCGCAGCTCCTTGCGCAGCATCAGCTTCATCCTTCTGCCTCCTTCTCCAGGTGGATCATCACCGTCTCCAGATCCGCGTCCGTCACCCGGCCCGGCGTTTTCCCCGCGTCCGCTGCGCGGATCAGCGCTGTCCAGCCCGCCTTGGCCTGCTTGGGGCCGATGAGCAGCCCCTTGTCCGCCGGGGCGTACTCCCCGTCGGTGAGGGACAGCGCCCGGTACGCGCCGGTGAAGTCCCGCATCGGCGCGTGGGCCATCAAGCGTCCCTGCTGGATGTAGAGAATATCGTCCGCCACCCGGTCCAGGTCGGAGGTGATGTGGGTGGAGAACAGAATCGTCGCACCCTCCCGGTTCAGTTCAAGCAGCTCGTCCAGCAGCTCGTCCCGGGAGACAGGATCCAACCCGGAGGTGGGCTCGTCCAGCAGCAGCAGCCGGGCGTGGTGGGACAGGGCCAGGGTCAGGGCGTACTTGACCTTCATGCCCTCGGACAGCTGGGAGGGTGTCTTCCCCTCGTCCAGGCGGAAGCGCTGCAGGCACCGGCGATAGACCTCATCGTCCCAGGTGGGATAGAAGCTGCGGGTCACACCGGTGATGGCCTTCAGCCGCTTGCCGGGGTAGAAGCTGATCCCCCCGGCCACGTAGCCGATGTCCTGCTTGATCCTCTGCTGATTTCCGGCAAAGTCCATGCCGAAGAAGCGCACCTGCCCCCCGTCCGGGTGGACGAAGCCCAGCATGGCCTTGAGCGTGGTGGTCTTGCCCGCGCCGTTGCGGCCGATGAAGCCGGTGATCTTCCCCTCCGTCAGGGCAAAGGACACATCCTCCAGCGTAAAGGCGGGGTAGACCTTCCTCAGCCCCGCGACCTCCAGAATGCTCATGTGATTTCTCCCTCCTGTATCCGGGTGAACAGATCCAGCAGCGCCTCCTGCTTGAGCAGCGCCAGCCCGCGTCCCTCGTCCCCCAGCACCACCAGGTCGTCCCCGGGCCGGATGCCGAAGAGCTTGCGGGCCTTCACGGGGATGACGATCTGCCCCTTTTCCCCCACGGTCACCGCACCGAAGAAGTGCTTCCCCTTGGGAGGCAGGGGCAGGACGGCGTCGCTGGAATAATTCACCAGATCATCCAGGGTCACGTCGTAGAGCCGGGCCAGGGCCATGCTGTTGGTCAGGTCGGGGACGGTATCGCCGCTCTCCCACTTGGCCACCGCCTGCCGGGAGACTCCCACCTGCTCCGCCACATATTCCTGGGAATAGCCGCTCCGCTTGCGCAGCGTCAGAAGATTCTCACTAATCATACTTTTCACCCCGCACCCATTATAGGCCATGGGGCCCGTTCTGGCCAGCATCCGGTGTCAACATATCGCTGGCGAATATGTCATCTTTGGTTGCGTTCCGCCCACCCTTGACGGGATGGATAAATTCTGCTACAATCAGCATGTATTAGGCGCACGCCTTGATCCACGTCTGTCAGGGAAAATCCTGGCGGGCGTTTTTTTCGGGCGCACAGGAGGTTACCGTCATGGCGCATCCCAGGAAGCATCTCGTCTTGACCCTTTCGCTGACGGTGCTGGGCAACATCTGCCTGGCGCTGTCGGCGCACCTGTTCCTGCTGCCCTCGGGGCTGCCCACCGGGGGCACCACGGGCATCGCCCTGGCGGTGCAGGCCTTCACGGGCATCCCCGTGTCCGCCTTCGTGCTGGGGTTCAATGTGGTGATGCTGCTGCTGGGCCTGGTGGTACTGGGCAGGCAGTTTGCCGCCACCACGGTGCTCAGCTCCTTCCTGTACCCCCTTGCGCTGGAGGTCTTCGACCGGCTGCTGGGGGATGTTGTCCTCACGGAGGATCTGATGCTGAACACGGTGTTCTACGGCGTGGGGGTGGGCGTCTCGCTGGGCATGGTGATCCGGGCGGGGGCCTCCACCGGCGGCATGGATATTCCGCCCCTGGTGCTCAACCGGCTGGTGAACATCCCCGTGTCGGTGAGCCTGTACGTGTTCGACATCCTGATTCTGCTATTGCAGGCGGTGTATCTCCCGGCGGAAAGGCTGCTCTACGGCATCCTGCTGGTGATGGTCTACTCCATCGTGCTGGACAAGGTGATGCTCCTGGGCACCTCCCGGACGGAGATCAAGGTGGTCAGCGCGAAGGCGGAGGAAATCCGC
The DNA here is from genome assembly GCA_051883775.1 of Aristaeellaceae bacterium. Lineage (GTDB taxonomy): Bacteria > Bacillota > Clostridia > Christensenellales > Aristaeellaceae > UBA11524. The sequence goes on from JBJEUJ010000339.1 coordinate 5,845, forward strand.
GGGGCGATCCTTCAGCAGATGGACCGGGGCGTAACCATGCTGGACGGGGAGGGCGGCTATGCCCGGCAGCCCCTGCAGATGATTATGTCCGTGGTCTCCAACCGGGAGCTGCCCAAGCTGGAGCAGATCATCCACGGCATCGACCCGGAGAGCTTCATGGTGGTCAGCCGGGTCAGCGAGGTTCGCGGCCGGGGCTTCACCCTGAGCAAGCACTACCCCAACTGACGCAGGGAGGTTATCCGCATGAAAGTGATCGACATGGCCGCCTGGCCCCGCAGGGAAATCTTCGGCTTCTTCTCCGGGGTATCCAACCCCTTCTACAGCGTGACGGTGCAGGTGGATGTGACGCCTCTGGCGGCCTGGGCGAAGCGGGAGGGGCTCAGCTTCTACTACGCGCTGGTGTACCTTTGCACCCAGGCTGTCAACCGCACCGAGGCCTTCCGCTACGACATCCGGGAGGGGCAGGTGGTGCTGCATGACCGCCGGGAGCCCAGCTTCACCGACCTGAAGCCCGGGGCGGAGCTGTTCCACAT
>JBJEUJ010000340.1:0-6364 GCA_051883775.1 Aristaeellaceae bacterium
AGGAGATGGCTTCCTTCTTGAAATAATCGCCCAGGCTCCAGTTGCCCAGCATCTCAAAGAAGGTCAGGTGGGAAGGATCGCCCACATCGTCAATGTCGCCGGTGCGGATGCACTTCTGCACGTCGGTCAGGCGGGTGCCGGCGGGATGGGGCGTGCCCATCAGGTAGGGCACCAGGGGATGCATGCCCGCGGTGGTGAACAGCACGGTAGGATCGTTCTCCGGGATGACGGAGGCGGACTGAATCCGGTGATGGCCCTTGGACTCCATGAACTTCTGGAACATTTCACGCAGCTGGGCGGAGGTGATCTGCTTCATGACGCTGTGACTCCCTTCGGTATGGCAAAAAGCTCGCTTTATTGGATTCGCATCGCTTATTATATCATCCCCCACCTGCATTTGCAAGTGGGCAGTGCAGGCAGTGCCTGCACCCGGCACGCGATTGAGTTGCGCGCCTCCGGTCATACTGCATGCGCGTGGAGCTGTGCCGCAGCTTGGTCGAGGGCACGGCTCGCGGAGGGCGAGCCGCGCTTGCGGGGGTCACGGCGCGCAACAGGCGCGCCGCGACGCGTAGCATGCCCAAAAGCCTCCTGCCCTTCGGCAGGAGGCTTTTGTCGCGCTCACCGGGGGGCCATTAGCCCCCCGAACCCCCGAAACCAGGGGGACTCTCGTCCCCCCGACACCCCCCGGGGGCTTCGCCCCTTTTCGCGCGATTGGGTTGGTTCCCTCCGGTCATACTGCATGCGCGTGGGGCTGTGCCGCAGCTTGGTCGAGGGCACGGCTCGCGGAGGGCGAGCCGCGCTTGCGGGGGTCACGGCGCGCAACAGGCGCGCCGCGACGCGTAGCATGCCCAAAAGCCTCCTGCCCTTCGGCAGGAGGCTTTTGTCGCGCTCACCGGGGGGCCATTGGCCCCCCGAACCCCCGAAACCAGGGGGACTCTCGTCCCCCCGACACCCCCCGGGTTCGCCCCGGCAGGATGTCCTGTCAGGCCCCGGCCAACATCGCCCTCAGCCGCCGGGTGGCGTGGAGCATCATCACCATCGCCATGCCCAGAATGATCACGCAGATCCCCGCCCCGGTAGCGGTCACCATCACCCGGCGGAATAACGGCTCCCGCTCCTGCCCGAACTGGGTGAGCATCGCCGTCTCCAGCGCGAAGATGGACACCAGCGCCGACGCCAGGCTCACCGCCTTGGCTGCGGACATCACCGGGCTGTGGTATTTCTTGTACTTCACCAGGTTCACCGCCGCGCTGATGACCGCGTAAAAGGCATACATCGCCGCCACGTAAATCAGATAGCCCGCATAGGAAAAGCCCTCGTTCCTGTCAAGCGCCAGAATCACCACGCCGCTCAGCGCAACGGTCATGGGCAGCAGCACCGCGCCGCACAGCCGGCACAGCTTCAGCTCCGATACCAGCTCCTTCCCCGGCTCCTTGCGCCGCACATGCCCCAGCAGCATGAACCGCAGCGCCGTCAGCAGCGCGTAGTATACCCCCAGCGTGCCGAACCATACCGAGCGGTAGTACGCCCCCATGAGCAGCTTCATCACCGCGTAGAGCAGGTTGATTCCCAGGGACAGGTGCAGCGACACATGCATCCGCACATGCACGTCCGTCAGATAGCGCTGGATCCACGGGCTGCGGCGCGCCCGGGCGGAAGCCTCCCGCACCAGCCGGGGCATGCAGGCGCACACCGCCACCGTCATGTAGGCCGAGAAGGCGTAGGCCACGTAGGCCACGATCCCCTCCCCACCCTCCACGGCGAAGGCGTATGCCAGCAGCGCCGCCGCCAGCGGTACCCCCGCCAGCAGCACCGCCCTGCCCGGGAACAGCAGCCGCTTCCCGATTCGCTTCCAGTCCTTCATGGCATTTCCTCCTTGCATGCGGACAACGCAAGCCAGCCCTCCGGGCAAACCCGGGGGGTTGGCTGATGCGATCATTGTCAGAGGGTGTCGAATCGCTCCCCTGTTCGGGCATCGTCGGTATACAGCTCCCGGGGAAGGATGCTGGGATACGCATGCCACTGGCGCACGGACAGCGCGCCCCGACCCCCCGTCAGCCTCCGCACCGTGCCGTCCCGCCCGGTGAACGTGCCCTCCACCTCCCGGAAGGTCAAGGTGGCCACGGGATAATCCGGCACCCGGTAGGTCACGCCCCAGGTGGTGGCGTTGCCCACCCGGGCCGTCACCGCCAGCACGCCGCCCTCCACCGCCATCCGGATGCGGTAGGTGGCGGGGATAAAGCCGTCCAGCTCCCGCATGAAGGCCCAGTCCTCATGCTGAATGGTCAGCGTCCCCTCAGGATCATGGGTGCGGGTTTCCAGGTCGTAGAGGGAGAAATCCTTCATGCCCAGGCGCATGTCATAAAAGGAGGTGTGAATCTGGTCGAAGGCCACCCAGCCCCAGTCCTCCCAGCCGCCCAGCTCCGCCGCGGAGGAATCCACCGCCACGTACCGCTCCCGGATGCCCCGGCCCCGGACGCGGATGTCCCTGCCCTCCAGGGTGATAACGCCCTCCACGTCCCCGGCCCAGTTGTAGCCGTAGGTGACGGAGTGCTGCGTCAGGCAGGAGGGCTTCTCCCGGCCGTACCACAGGGGATAGCCCTGGGGCCGGTGGGTCAGCTCCGCCCGGTACGCCCCGTCCAGGGAGTCGATGGTCAGGCGCCAGGTGTGATCCTCCAGGCATTCCACCCGGTATTCCTCCCCGCAGGTCACCACCACCCGATGCTCCTCCCTGCGGATGCACAGCGAACCCTGGGGCTTGCGCAGCAGCCGCTCAAAGAGCATCCCCGGGTAGCGCGTCACCCGGTAGATGGAGCCGGGCAGCTGCTCCGTATCCCCCACGCCCCGGGCGCAGGTCAAGGACACCACGTCCAGCTTCTCCAGCGCCATGGACAGGATGGAGCCGCCAATGGCATACATTTGTCCGTCCTCCCCCGTGACCGAAAACTGGAACAGCCAGTCCAGGAACCCCGAGCGCACATCCTCCTGCACGCCGCTGCGGGCCTCGTCCGCCAGGGTCACGGCGGGCTCATTGATTCTCATCCGGAATTCACCTCACTGCAAGCTTTTTCCGGCAAGGCTGCCGGGGAGGGCGCAGGGTCAACAGGTCCCATTGTCCCTCCGGCACACAGCATACCGCCCGAATGTTTCCGGATTGCTGACGGATTGTTTGCTTTCTGTTAATCCCATGCGCGCAAAAAAGCCCCGCGCATCCCGCCAGGGGGCATGCGCAGGGCTCGTGCAGGCTGTTGTCCGGGAGCTTACTTCACCATGTCGCGGATTTCCTCCGCCGTCAGCTCCTGCTCCGGCAGGGGACGCGCCTGTGCCAGATAATCGTAGACGGCCTGCTGCAGCGCCCGGGCCTCGGGATACTGCTGCAGGTTGTGCAGCCCCAGGGAGGAGAGCATCAGCCGTCCGCCCATGCAGCGGCACTCCAGCAGCTGCGCCATGGGCCGCAGGTAGGCGTAGCAGTCCATCTCCGTGACGATGGCCTCCATCCGCCGGGGCAGGATGACCGCCCGCTGGCTGGCCATGGGCCACCACTGCCAGTTGGTGTAATTCTCCGTGGGGAAGGCGGCAAAGATGGGGTGCGTATCGTCGATCAGCTGGCCCATGCCGCCCTCCTGGTAGGGGAAGGTGCCCACCGACCAGAAGTCCGGGCTGAACTGCGCCTGGATGGAGCGGGGCAGTGCCTCCGGGGTGCTGTCCGGGGCCAGGTACACCGTGCCGCCGGCGGCCAGCACCTGCAACGCCGCATCGTCCAGGCTGCGGCACTCGTGGACATTCGCCGGGCACACGGGCGAAGCCTGCGGATACACCCACACGGGGTAGGTGTTCTCCGCCCCGCCGAAGCGCACCGTCAGCGTCAGCTTTTCCGCCCGGTCGAAGGCGTCCAGCGGGATGGCGATGCTCCCCAGCACGCTCAGCCCGCCCGCGGGGGCCGTCGTCTCCTGGAGCTCCCCGGAGAGGGTCGTCTGCGCCCCTGCCAGCGTCCAGGTCAGGCGGGAGGTCAGCGGAGCCTTGCCGTAGTTGGCCAGCTTCACCTGGGCGGTGAGGGTCTCGGCAGCCTCGTAGGTGTATTTGTCCAGCAGCACCAGGGGCAGCACGCTGCGGAAGAAGGCCCGGAACCGCTCCGGCTGGGCGAAGGGATAGGGCTTGGGCTCGAGGTGCGCGTTGAGCATGCCCACCAGCGCGGTGCCCTGGCCGGGGAAGTCCTGGATGCCCAGGAGGGAGATGCCGCTGTAGCTTTCCGTGCGCAGGGCGGCCTCCACCTCCTCCCGGTAGCACAGGTTCGCCATCTCGCCGGTGGCCTCCACCTGCTTTTTCCAGGTGTCCATGGCGCCGCTCTCCTGCACCTGGCGGCGGATCAGCTCGTAGTTCACCGCCCTTGTCACGCCCCTGAACGCGTCGATCTCGTCAAAGTCCGGCAGCACCTCGAACTGGCCCACCTCGAAGGAGAACACCGGCTTGCCGCACTCCCGGCGCAGGGTGGCCATGGCCTCCTCGTAATCATTCCTGGCGTTGGGGTAGCGGTGGTTCAGATACCCCGTCATCCGGTCGTAGGTGGCGCGCAGATCCGTGTGCCGGAGCCTGAAGGAGGTGTAGAAGTCGCTGCTGTCCATGGAGCCGTACCAGCCGTAGTGGGGGTTGGAGGCGCAGGCGTACAGGCGGGTATTGTCCATGCCGTGGGCCAGGGCCAGCATTTCCTCCATGCGCCGGTGGCCCAGGCTGCCGCTGGCCAGCTCGTTGCCGAAGGTCAGCATGACGAAGGAGGGATGGTTGGCCAGCATCCGCAGGGTCTGGCGCAGCTCGCCCGTGTAGTAGGCGTAGCTTGCGTCATCCTCGAAGGCGGTCTCGGGGTTCCAGTGGCTCAGCTCCGGCTGCATGAGCATGCCCATCTCGTCCGCCGCGATGAAGGCGGCCTCCGGGGGCGTATGGCTGTGAAAGCGCATGCAGTTCACGCCGTAGCTGCGGTAGATGGCGAGGATCTCCCGCCACCTTTCCACCTCCATGGGCGGATGCCCCTCCTCGGGGAACACGGCGCAGTTGGCCTCGCTGCGCAGGAAGACCTTCCGTCCGTTCAGGGTCAGCACGCCCTTTTCCGCCCGGAAGTCCCGCACGCCGAAGCGCACCGCGCACCGGCTCTCCCCCAGGGCGGCCTCCAGGGTGTAGAGGTTGCCCTCCTCCTCGTCCCAGCGGCGGACGTCTGCCCGCAGGGGAAGATTCCGGAACCACACGTCCTGCAGCCCCGCATAGACGAACGCCGGGGCCGTGACGGGCTTCTCCAGCGCGTCGCTGGCAAAGGACAGGGTATCCTCGTGGTTTTCCGCGGCGTTGACCTCCAGGCAAACGTCCACCGTATCGCCATGGGGGTACACCCGCGCCCCCTCCAGGAAGGTGGGCTCCTCCACCCGCAGGCGCACGTAGCCCAGAAGGCCGTTCCAGTTGGTCTGGGTTTCGTCGGTGGCGGCGGTGGAGAAGGCGATGGCGTCATGGGGCCAGCCGGGGTAGCTGTTGTCCGCGATGAAGGTGATCTCGTCCCGGCCCGTCATCAGCCCCGTGACCTCGAACACACCCGGCGTGCTGACGGAGCGCTCCCTGGTCGGGGGAACCTCCCGGCCGTTCACCCGCAATGACAGGTGACGGCTGCGCTCCACCTCCAGGAACAGCCGCTTGCCCGCGGGAACCGTCCAGTCCAGCGTCCGGGAAATCTCCGCCGGGCCCTCATAGGTGACGACCCGGGTCAGCCGGGTGCGGATACCCGCCTCCGTCTGGTACAGCTCGCGGCTGGTGTCCGTGTCGGGGTGCCACTTCTTGCCGCCCTCGTCCCTGTGGCCGATGCCGCTTTCATCCAGCGTGCCGGGAATCGTAATGGGCTTTGTCATATCGGGAATGGCGCACTGCCACACCCCGCTCAGGTCGATGGTCTGCATCATGCTGCCTCCTGTTCGTGTGATGGTGGTGATGGGAATGGGTCGCAGGGGATGGCGCGACGGAAGCCTTCTCCTTTGGGGAAGGTGCCCGAGCCCGGCGAGGGCGGATGAGGTCACGCCCCTTACATCCCGCATGGCCCGCCGGATGATGTCACTTCGCTGCGGCTTGCGCGAACCTGCCGTTTCCATCGCGGGCGAACTGCGTCGCCTGCTCGGAAACTCGCGCTTTTCTCTTTTCCTTTTTTACTATGCTTACGTGTTGCGCTGGGCTGCCGCCCAGACCTGCGCAGGGGCTAACGCCGCCCCTGCACCTGCGCAAGGAGCTTCGCCCCTTGACCCGTTTTCGCTGGCGCGCTCCAGGGGAGTTGGTTCAACCTGCCGTTTCCATCGCGGGATGCGGAGCATCCCGCCCGGAAACTCGCGCTTTTCTC
>JBJEUJ010000341.1:0-30948 GCA_051883775.1 Aristaeellaceae bacterium
ACATCGTCAGGAGGTAGAACATGGTATTACCTGATTTTGAGTATATGGTTCCCCGCACCATCGGGGAGGCCTGCAACCTTCTGCTGGAGCTGGGCCCCAGGGCGAAGGTCATGGCGGGCGCCACCGACATCATCGCGCCCATGCGCGACAAGGCGTTCACGGTGGACTATCTGATCGACCTGAAGCACATCGACGGGCTGAAGTACATCCGCTGGGATGACGGGACGGGCCTGCACATCGGCGCGCTGACCACCCTTCGGGAGATCGAGACCTCCCCCATCGTCAAGGAGCACAACCCCGCCGTGGCCCACGCGGCCAAGGTGGTGGCCTCCACGCAGATCCGCGCCAAGGCCACCATGGTGGGCAACATGTGCAACGCCTCCCCCTCCGCGGACACCCCGCCCATCCTGCTGGCCCAGAACGCCAAGGTGCTCGTGCACACCCCCAACGGCGAGCGCTACATCATGATGGACGACTTCTTCGTGGGCTTCAAGAAGACCGCCCTGGAGCCCGGCGAGATCGTCACCGGCCTGGTGATTCCGCCGCTCAAGCCCAACGAGCACTGCGCCTACATCAAGCACGCCGTCCGCAAGGCCATGGATCTGGCCATTGTGGGCGTGGCGGTGAAGCTGACCATGGACGGCGACGTCTGCACCGACGCGAAGGTGACCATGGGCGCTGTGGCCATCAAGGCCGTGCACGCCCCCAGCGCGGAGAAGGCCCTCATTGGCCGGAGGCTGACCCCCGAGGTCATTGCCGAGGCCTCCGTGGCCGCCATGGAGGATTCGAAGCCCATCTCCGATATCCGCGCCTCTGCGGAGTACCGCAAGGACATGATCCGTGTATTCACCAAGCGCGCCATCATGCAGGCGCTGGAAGGCTGACGGAGGATACGAGCCATGAAGAGAGTATTGAGCTTTACGCTGAACGACGACCCGGTGGAGGTTGTCGTCAAGGACAACATGACCCTGCTGGATCTCCTGCGGGACAAGCTGGGCCTCACCGGCACCAAGAAGGGCTGCGAGCAGGGCGAGTGCGGCGCCTGCACCGTGATGCTGGACGGCCTGCCCGTCAACTCCTGCTGCACCCTGGCCGTGGAGTGCGAGGGCCGCAGCGTGGTGACGGTGGAGGGCATTGCCAAGGGCGGCAAGCTGCACCCCATCCAGAAGCAGTTCATCGAGAAGTGGGCGCTGCAGTGCGGCTACTGCACCCCGGGCATGATCATGTCCGCCAAGGCGCTGCTGGATCACAACCCCCACCCCACGGAGCTGGAAATCCGCGAGGCCATCGAGGGCAACCTGTGCCGCTGCACCGGCTACGCCAAGATTGTGGAGGCCATCCAGGCTGCCGCCGCTGAAATGGACTGGGAAGGAGGCAGCGAGCATGAATAAGGACTGCGACAAGCACTATTTCAAAAAGCCGGAATTCTACCGCCTCACCGGCGGCAACAACTACGTTCGCATTGACGCGGAGGACAAGGTGACCGGCCACGGCAAGTACGTGGGCGACATCATGTTCCCCGACATGCTCACCGGCCGCATGGTGCGCTCCCCCTACGCCTATGCGCGGATCAAGTCCATCGACGTGTCCGAGGCCGCCAAGCTCCCCGGCGTCAAGTGCATCCTCACCGCCAAGGACTTCGAGTGGAAGTCCAAGGTGGGCAACGGCGAGTTCGCCGCGGAGTTCGCCGACAAGGAGGTGCTCTGCTCCGAGCTGGTCAAGCAGGTGGGCGACGACGTGGCCGCCGTAGCCGCCGTGGACGAGGAGACCGCCCAGCGGGCCGTGGACCTGATCAAGGTGGAATATGAGGTGCTGGAGGGCGTGTTCGACCCCTTCAAGGCCATGGAGGACGACGCCCCCGAAATCCAGTGGGAGGGCCGGGGCATCCACAACATCGGCATGAAGTCCATCATGCAGGCCGGCACCGACATTGACGAGGAATTCGCCAACGCCGCCTACGTGCAGCACCGCAACTACAAGACCCACCGCATGGTGCATGCCGCCATGGAGCCCCACGGCGCGGTGGCCACCTACCGCAACGGCGACTACACCATCTGGATGTCCACGCAGATGGCCTACGTGGATCAGTTCTGGTACGCAAGGTGCCTGGGCGTGTCGGAGAAGCACGTGCGGGTCATCAAGCCCCTGGTGGGCGGCGGCTTCGGCGGCAAGCTGGACAGCTACTCCTTCGGCCTGTGTGCCGCGAAGATGGCGGAGCTGACCGGCCGTCCCGTGCGGATGATCCTCACCCGCGAGGAGTGCTTCCAGACCACCCGCAACCGTCACCCCATCTACATGCACATCGACACCGCCTTTGCCGCCGACGGCAAGCTCCTGGCCAAGAAGTGCTACCATGTGCTGGACGGCGGCCCCTACGGCGGCTCCGGCGTGGCGGCCTGCGCCCAGTCCACCCTGTGGGCCAACTTCCCCTACAAGCTGAACTCCGTGGACTTCCTGGCCCACCGCGTCTACACCAACAACCCCTCCTCCGGCGCCATGCGCGGCTACACCGCCTGCCAGGTGCACTACGCCCATGACCTGAACATGCAGTACGCCGCGGATCACCTGGGCATCGACCCGGTGGAGTTCCGCAAGCTGAGCGCCGCCGACCCCGGCTACGTCGCGCCCGCCGGACTATCCATCACCTCCTGCGCCTACAAGGAGACCCTTGACACCGCCGCCAAGGAAATCGGCTGGTACGAGCGCAAGGGCCACATGAAGGACGGCGAGGGCATCGGCTTTGCGGGCACGGGCTTCGTGTCCGGCACGGGCTTCGCGGTGCTGGAGGCGCCCAACCAGTCCTCCGCCTGCGTGCAGGTGCGCCTGAACAAGCGCGGCATGGTCAGCCTGTACATCGGCTCCCACGACATCGGCCAGGGCTCCGATACGGTCATGACCGCCATCGTCGCCGAGGAGCTGGGCCTGGAAATGGCTGACGTCAAGACCTTCATGTCCGATACCTTCCTCTGCCCCTGGGACTCCGGCTCCTACGGCAGCCGCGTGACCTTCCTGGCGGGCAACGCCGCCCGCCGCGCCGCCGTGGACGCCAAGCGGCAGCTGTTTGAGGTGATCGCGCCCATGTGGGGCGTGATGCCCACCACCCTGGAATGCCTGGACCGCAAGGTCATCTCCAAGGAGAACGCCGAGCTGCAGATGCCCATTGAGGACGCCATGTTCAAGTACATGACCGTCAAGGGCGGCGACGAGCTGGTGGGCGTGGGCTCCTTCTACCACCGCACCGACAACAGCCAGTACAACGGCGTGAACACCACCAACTACGCCCCCGCCTACTCCTTCTCCACCGGCGCGGTGCACCTGAACCTGGACAAGGAAACCGGCGTGCTGGACATTGACGAGTTCGTCTTCGCCCACGACTGCGGCCGCGCACTGAACCGCCGCGCCGTGGAGGGCCAGCTGGAAGGCTCCATCGCCATGGGCCTGGGCTATGCGGTATACGAGCACAACGTGACCAAGGAAGGCAAGATTCTGAACCCCAACTTCCGCGATTACCGTCTGCCCACTGCTCTGGACATGCCCAAGATGCGCACCTTCTACGACTTCACCCCCGACGACGAGGGCCCGCTGGGCGCCAAGGAGGCCGGCGAGGGTTCCGCTGCGCCCGTGGCTCCCGCCATTGCCAACGCAGTGAACATGGCCTGTGGCATTTACCTGACAGAGCTGCCCCTGGATCCCGAGCATCTGTGGCGGGCCATGCGCGGCATGAAGGATGACCGCAACCCCAACCACATGCCCGAGGACGACGAGGTTCGCGAGCGCTACATGCACCCGGACGACTGATGTCGTTCGTTCAGGCAGCCTGCGCCGCCTGAACGAGGCTGCGCCCGTTCGCTGGTCGGGGCCTGCGGGTCCCTCCCGGCCGCTCACGGACGTAAGGAAGCGATTTCGCCTGCGAAATCGCGCGGAAGCTGATGCGCATGTCGTCAGCTTCCGATTGCAGTCTGCCGACGGCGAGTTGGCGGGCCTTTGGTTCCCTATATCATTCAGGCCGCGGAGCGATGCTGCTCCGCGGCCTTTGTCATGCCCTTGTGTCAGATGTCCTCCATGTCAAGGCGGTTCAGCGCCTCGGAAATCTCCTTGTGCCGCTCGTGGAAGAGCAGCTCCCGGCTGTGGGCAAAGTACCTTTCGCACCCGAACAGCCCGATAAATCGCGCCGCCCAGGGCGTCACCGTCAGCTCCGTCACCAGCAGCAGCATTTCCTGCCCCTCCGGGAAGGCCGCCTCGCAGAAGGCAAACAGGTTGTTAAGCCGCTCCCCTGCCCGGGCCGCCGCAGCCTTGTGGCGCTCCAGCCGAGCGGAAAAGTCCTGCCGCAGCGCCGGGAAATCCGCCGCGCCCTGCATGTCCTCCAGCATGGCGCACAGGCGTATTTCTGCCCGCTGGTCATCCGTCGGCAGGGTGTGCCCCGCCATGGCCCGCGCGAGCTTCTCCCGGCGCGCCGCAGCCTCCCGGGCGGCCAGGCTGCCGGAGGGCTGATCCTTCCGGGCGCGGATGTCCTTGAGGATGGGCAGCAGGGCGGTCAGCGCGTCCTGCATGACCATGACCTCCCGCAATTCCCCCGTCATGCGGTCCAGCAGCTGCCCCAGCAGCGCGTACCGCTCGTCAAAGCGGGCGTTCCCTGCCCGCTCCAGTGCCGCGCCGGGATTCCCCGACAGAATATCCTCCACCGCATAGTCCCCGCTGTAACGGCTGAACAGCTCGTAGTAGCTTGCAAAATCCGCGCAGATGCGGCTGTGCTGCAGGTATTGCCCGATCAGCTGAGCATCCGCCGTGAGGCCCTTTTTCTCGTACAGGCGGAGCATGGCGGAGAGATCCTCCCAGCCCCTGGGCGTGACGAACTGCCTGCCGGAGGGCGTGCTTTCCACCAGGCAGAAATGATCCCGGCGAATCTCCAGGTAGGTCATCACCGCCGGATGCACCTGCCGCCCGGCGGCGTACTCCTTCCACACGGCGTAGTCCGGCTCCACCTGGATGCGCTTGAGCCGGTCCAGCGTCACAATGTCGAAGGAGCGCACGGCCCGGTTGTACTCCGGCGGATTCCCCGCGGTCACGATGACCCAGCCCTCCGGCACCCGGTGCTGCCCGAAGGTCTTGTACTGCAGAAACTGCAGCATGGAGGGCGCCAGCGTCTCGGACACGCAGTTGATCTCGTCCAGGAAGAGGATGCCCTCCCTGAGGCCGGTGAGGCGCATCATGTCGTGTACCGCCGCGATGATCTCGCTCATGGTGTACTCCGACACCACGCCATAGGGCCGCTCCTCAATGCGGGGCAGGCCCAGAGCGCTCTGGCGGGTGTGGTGGGTCATGGAATAGCTGACCAGGCCGATACCCATCTCCTGGGCAATCTGCCGCATGATGGCCGTCTTGCCGATGCCCGGCGCACCGATGAGCAGGATGGGCCGCTGCTGCTCCGTGGGAATCTCGTACTCGCCGTACTCGTTCCGGGCCAGGTAGGCGGTCACAGCGTTATGGATCTGCTGCTTGGCTTCCTTGATGTTCATAAGCGCCCTCCCTCAGGCATAGTAAAGGATTTCCGGCTGGGACAGGGTGCTTTCGTCCAGCAGCACCGGGATGGCCCAGGAGGGAACCCTCGTCTCCGCGTCCTCCCGGTTGACAAAGAGGAAGGCCGTCTCATACCGGGGCGGCTCCTCCGGGTAGAGGCCGTCGCCGTCGGTCAGGTAGAGCGCGCCCCGCAGCTCCGTCATGTCGCCCCGGGCCAGTAGCTCGTCCAGGTAGCGGAAGGCCGGGCGGAAGTCCGTGCCGCCCCGGCCATGGAGCATGGTTTCCGCCGTGAAGGCCGCCAGCTCCTCGGGCGAGGCGATCACCGTGTCCCTTTGTACCGCCGCGTCGCATTCCAGGATGTGCAGGCGCATCCGGCTGTCGAACACGCCCTGCTCCAGCAGCATCTCGCACGTGCGCCGGAGGAACGCCTGTACCCGCTCCCCCTGCACCGACGCCGAGGTGTCCAGCACAATGGCCAGCTCCCGCACCCGCATCTGCTCCGATGTTTCGAGGGGCTCCAGCAGCGGCATGTTGCCGTACAGGCGCGTGCCGTAGGCGTAGAAGATCGGGTCGAAGCTGTCCGGGTCCGCTTCCGGCGCCTCCGTCAGCGCGGCGAAGCGCATCAGGAAGTCCCGGTAGGACAGGCGGCTGCGCTGCCCGGCCTTCAGGTTGATCAGCAGCCCCGCCGCCCGCTCCGCCCACTGGCGGCTGTGGGTCTCCAGGTCGGTCTGCACCCGGGCGGCAATCCTGCGCCACTGGGCTTGAAGGTCGCTTTTGTCCTGCCCGGGCCGGCCCTGATCCCGGCCGTCCTGGCGGGACGCGGGCTGCTCCCGGCCCTCGGGCTGGGGCTGATCCTCATCCCCGCCCCGAGGTTTTCCGCTGTCCCCGTCCTGACCGCCGCCGTCCTGCTCCTCCTCGGGGCGATCCTCCCGGCTATGGCTGCGGGCGTACCACAGATCATGCTCGTCCAGGCGGAAGGGCGCGCGGATGTCCTCCAGCTGCGCCTCCGACAGGGCCTGATCCGCATAGTAGCGGTAGATGCGCTCGGCGGTCAGAGGCGCCTGCAGGGCCCTGCGTACTCCGGCAAGGGTCTGCTCCGCCCTGTCCGCCCGCTGCACCGTGACGCACGGCAGCGACAGCGCGTCAATGCAGGCCTCCACCGCCATGTCGCAGGCCAGATCCCAGCAGGCTGTCAGCACCCGCTCCCCCTCCACGAAGGGATGATGGTACACGCAGTGCAGCGCCATGTGCAGGCAGGCGCGGGTCACGGCAGCAGGCTCGGCCTGCCAGCGCCGCAGGACGTACACGGGGTTGTAGCGCAGGGCGTCCCCGTCGGTGGCCAGGGTCACGGTCTGCCCGTCCGCCAGGAGCGTCAGGCGCAGCATGGCCGGGGCCAGATAGCGCAGATCCACCAGCAGCGTGTCCCGGCTCAGGGTCAGCGCCTCCTGCGCAAGGGCCTGCACCCGCGCCTCCCGTTCCTCCCGCGTCTGCCTACTCATCCGCCAGCTCCTCCAGTGCGCCGTCCAGCGCCGATCCGCCCGTGCCCAGCCATTGCCGCTGATAGTCCAGCAGCAGGCTCAGCGTCCGGGGCTCCCCTGCCTCCGCCGCCCGGCGGAACACCTGCCCGAAGTCCGCTTGATCCAGCCACCCCTGTGCGCACAGGTACTGGCACAGCGGATAGGCCGGATCGACCATGGCCCGGGCCAGAAGCCGGGGACGCTCCGCCTCCAGGGCCAGATGGTATCCCTCCCTGACCGCCGGGGCGTAGTGTTCCTCCCGCTGCACATCCTCCAGGAAGCCGTTCAGCGCATACCGCCGCCACTGGGGCGGAAAGGCCCTGACCGGCACCTCCCAGGCCACCATGCTCCGCAGCCGGGTGCAGCCCAGGAAGGTTTTCTCCCGGTCGAAGCCCCGCAGCAGTACAGGCTCCCGGGCGTCATGCCAGACGAAATCCTTCAGCGGGCCGCGGAAGATTACCCGCTCAAGCGCGCTGCACCCGGCGAAAATGCCATCCCCCGGCTCCAGGCGGTTGGTGTAGGTATAGCTGGTGTTGGGCGACATGGACACCTCCGTCAGCGCCCGGCAGTCCCGGAAGGCGTTCATGCCTACGGTGCGCAGGCTCCCGGGCAGGAGCGCCCGGCGGATACGGCTCTTGCTGAAGGCCCAGGTGTCGATATGGGTGGCCCCCTCGGGCAGCGCCAGGGTGGCGGGACATGCATCCGTCGCGCCCAGCTGCCCCACGGTGCAGCTTTCCGCCCGGGCCATCAGCCGATCCCAGTAGGGGGTCTGGTAAAAGACGTACTCGTCCATCTCCGCGCCGGGGTTGAGGATGGTGACCTCCCGCAAGGACGAGCAGCCCTCGAAGGCCCGGGAGGCCAGCAGCCGCAGCGACGCGGGCAGGGTGATCTCCCGCAGGGCCGGGCAGTACCAGAACGCCCGGGCCTCCACCACCCGCAGCCCCCTGCCCAGGGACGCATGCTTCAGCGCGCTGCACCCGCTGAAGGCCTCCAGCCCGATGCGCTCCACGCTGCCGGGCAGGGCGATGACTTCCAGCCGCGCGCACTTCTCAAAGGCACGCCGTCCGATGTGCTTCAGGCCCTCGGGCAGCGTCACGGCCCGGATGCCCCGCCCGGCAAACACGTCGTCCCCCAGGGCCTGGACGCCCTCCGGCACGACAGGATGGCTGCCCAGGCCCCGCCAGCCTGTCAGCGTCACCAGACCATCCCGCAGGGCCAGTTCAAATTCCGCCATGGGCGAGCCTCCTTCCCGGCATGCGTTTGGGAATCAGAAAAGCGGCGTCCCGGCAGAGGGAGCATGCTTCCGCCTGCCGGAGCGCCGCTGACGCCTGAGGGCGTTCCGGCTCAGAGGTGCACGCCGCCCGTGGGCAGGCAGGCCTTCTGGGCGATCACCATGCCCAGCCGCTCCGCCACCAGGGACAGCACGTAGCTGATGGCGAACATCAGCAGGTAGTCCCCCGCCACCGCCGCCCAGTAGTAGGGCGCGGAGAAGCCCACGTTCACCCCCACCAGCACCAGGGTCGCGCCGGTGTTGTAGAACAGGGTGGGGATCAGGTTGGACACCAGGCCGAAGGGCAGGGTATTCTGCCTGAGCTTCACGGCGGCGGCGAACTGGTCGCCCCACATCTTCACCGGCAGGAAAACGGAGATCAGCATGATCACCAGGAACGCGGTGCCCCAGTTGCGCACCAGCGTTTCCACCTGCACCGCCGCACCGGCCATGAGCGCGGTCTTGACCGTGGCGGTGGCGGACATGCACAGGGACAGAATCAGCGCGATGATGATGCTGACCACCATGCCGAAATGATTGCGGAAGAATTTGAGCATGAAAACCATCCTTTCAAATCAAAAATACAGAGACTACAGGAGCATGCCGCCCCCTTGGTACAGTTTCTTTTCAACTTTACAGGCATCCGCCGGCTTCCAGGTACTCAACCCTCCTGTTCCTCAATCTCCGCACAGCACAGACCGCGCCCCTCACACCGCGGCGCGGGCCGCTGAGCTTCCCTTATGGATGAACCACCATCACCGAGCCCCGCACGTCCCCCACCGGGAGCATCAGCAGCGCGCCATAGCGTTTTTCAAAGTCCGCCACGGCCAGCTCCACGCCGGGGCAGCCCGGATCCGCCGCGCCCATGAGGAAGATCACGCCGCCCTGGCTCATGCGGGGGAAGAAGAACTGCAGCCCCGCCATGGTGGGCGCGTACAGCCCCGCATCCATGTACACCAGGGCGAACTTCTCATCCTCCAGGTCCACCGCCGTCTCCGGGAACCAGCCCTGCTTCACCACCGCCTTGTCCGGGTTGGGCAGGCGGGCCAGGACGCCCTCAGCCTTGGCGTCGGCGTAGCGGCCGGGGCGCACGGTGGCGTCGGGCAGCTTCTCCTTCTCCGCCGCCACGTCCCTTGCGTCCAGACCCGTGAAGGTGTCGAACAGGTACAGCGTCCGCTCCGGCATCAGCGCGCTCAGCTGCCAGGATACATCCCCCTGGTAGCAGCCCACGTCCGCCGCCGCGCCGGGCACGCCCAGGGCCTCCAGCCGCTGGGCCGTATGCCGCACCGCCACCCCCGCCACGGAAAACTGCCGCGTCAGCTCGTTGAGGAAAACCACGTCCCCCAGATACCCGGCCTTGATGACCGTGTAGCGCAGGCTGTTGGCCGTCTCGTCATCCGCCGCGGCAATGACGATCACATCCGGGTCGAACCCCACGGACAGGTCCACCGGCATCACCGGCATCTCGTCGAACTCGTCCTTCAGGTCGCCGTTGTCCTTGAACACGTTCCAGGCCTCCGGGCGGGTATCGCCCAGGCCCACCACCTTCATTTCAAGGGGATTGAGCAGCTCCGCGGCGCTGACGATCAGGCTGGAGCAGCCCACCACAACCACTTTCTTCATGCGTTCCCTTGTCCTTTGCGCTTATTCATGCTTCTCCTGCCCGGCAGGAGCTTCCGCCGCCATCAGCTCGCAGCTGCCGTCCGGGCGGTTGAAGCGGCAGGTGGAGCAATCGCTGACGTAGCCGATATACTTCTCGTTGTTCACATACGCGCCGCAGGCTCCCTGATGGGGCACGAAGGCCTGCAGGCACAAATCACCCACATAGTTGCAGTAGGAGGCCTTCGACCCGCAGAAGCGGCAGGTGTAGTCGCTGCACACGTTCTCCCGGATCAGGAAGCCGTCGTCATTGCGGAAGGTCTTGCGCCTTGTCTGTCCTTTCGGCATGGAAATCGCTCCTCTCCATCTGCTTCATCATAGCGCGGAGGAGGGAAAATGAACAGTAACACAGGCTACTTGCGTCAAAAAAGTGTCAGGGCCGCGCCTGAAAGGCATGTAGCAAAGGCTACACATCGCTTTTCTTTTGCGGAGAGTTGTGCTACAATCGGCCCATCGGAGCGCATACGTGGGCGCAGGAAGGGAGCGCACAGCATGGAGACCGTGGTGATTCTGGGGGCCGGCATGATGGGCCGTGCCGCCCGCAACCTGCTGAACCTGAACCAAATGGAGCTGGTGGCCATCGGCGACAACAACCCCAGGGTCTGGGATACCCAGGCGGAGGTGCAGATTCTGCCGGTGGCCGAGGCCCTGCAGGCCGACCCGGACTACGTGCTCATCGGCGTGATTGACGACGAGCGCTCCGGCCAGCTGATCACCCAGGCTCGGGAGCTGGGCTACACCGGGCGCATCATGGCCCTGAGCGATGTGTACACCGCCTTCGACGTGCGGGGCGCGACCTTCCGGCGCATGGCGGACAGGCTGTGCCAGCGGGGCGTACCCGGCGCGCTGGCGGAGCTGGGCACCTACCGGGGGGATTTCGCCTGGCAGCTGAACGACCGCTTCCCGGACAGGAGGCTGTACCTGTTCGACACCTTCGAGGGCTTTGACGAGCGGGACATCCGCACCGAGCATGCCAAGAGCCATGCCCAGGCCAAGCCCCGGGATTTTTCCGCCACCAGCGAGCAGGACGTGCTGGCCCGCATGCCCTACGAAAGCCAGGTGGTCATCCGCAAGGGGTACTTCCCGGACACGGCCCGGGGGCTGGAGGATGAAACCTTCGCCCTGGTGAGCCTGGACGTGGATCTCTACGCCCCCACCATGGCGGGGCTGACCTTCTTCTGGCCCCGGCTGGCCCCGGGCGGGGCGATCCTGATGCATGATTACAACAGCCTGCAGTTCGACGGTGTGCGCAGGGCGCTGGAGGATTACGAGGCCCTCAACGGCCCGCTGCCCATGGTGCCCCTGAGCGACCTGCACGGCACCGCTGTGATCATCAGGCCCTGAGGCTGCGGGAGGTGCAAAAGCAATGAACGCCATGTCCACCCGGTATTACGGAAACCTTGGCGCGCTGGAGGGGGAATCCCACTCCCGGCTGTGGGGCGGCAGCGGCTGCCGCGAGAAATACATGGCCCTGGGCGACGTCGTGCGCTACGACAAGGGCGCGCTGATGGCGGAGGCCGGCAAGCCCGCCGACTGGTGCTACTACATCCTCAGCGGCAGGGTGATGGCCTTTGAATACATGGCCGCCTCCGGCGAGCGCTACTACAACTTCAACGAGGAAGGCTCCCTGGTCATGGACGCCAACGTGATCCTGCAGAAGGCGCCGCCGGTGTCCTTCGTGACGCTGACGGCGGTGGAGGCTGTGCGGATCGGCCGGGAACGGCTGCTCAAGGCCCTCCGGGAGGATCCCGACCTGGCGCTGCACGTCATGTCCAACCTGTCCTTCAAGTTCCTGGCGGCGATGGATCAGGTGCGGGAGGCCACCCAGTGCAGCGTGGCCTGGAAGGCCTGCAACCTGCTGCTGACCTTCGCCGAGCGCTACGGCGTGCCCTACGACGGGAAAATCCTCATCAAGGAGAAGATCAGCCAGCAGATCATGGCCAACCTCCTGGGGGTGAACCGCATCACCATGGTGCGCGCCATCAAGGAGCTGCGGGAGCTGGGCATGATCGAGCAGGTGAACGGCTTCTACTGCATCCGCGACAGGGAGAAGATGCAGTCCTTCATGCAGGACGCGAACATCCCCCGCAAGGGCTGATGCCCTGATCCCCGATGCATCACAAAGGGCGGCGTGACTTTCGTCACGCCGCCCTTTCCTGTGCGCGGTATGCATTATTCCTCCAGCAGATAGACCGCCGTGCAGCCCTCCACCAGGCATGCGCCGTCCTCCACATGGACACCGCGGCCCACCGTGTGCAGCACGCAGCCCGCAGCCTTGACCTGCGCGGGCCTGTCGGCAGGGTTCACGATGACGGTGATACGCTCCCCCGGCGCGCTGCGGCGATATACCAGCGGATACCCCGCCGAGATCAGCTCATACCCGCCGCAGTTGTTCAGCGCGGGATGGGCCTTGCGCAGGGCAATGAGGGCTTGCACCTCCCGCCAGAGGGAGCGCTCGTCAGCCATCTGCTTCTCCACGGTGGGACGGTTCTCATCGGGATCCTGGGGGATGTACAGCTTCTCCGGGGAGGCCGCGCTGAAGCCCGCGTTGGGCGTGTGATCCCACTGCATGGGCGTGCGGGAGCCGGTGCGGTTGTAGCCACCCTCCTTCGACGTCAGGTTCTCCACATAGCGCATGCCGATCTCGTCCCCGTAGTAGATGAAGGGCACGCCAGGCATGGACAGCAGGAAGGCGAAGGCCAGCTTCATTTCCTCCGGGGTCAGGCGGCGGGCCAGGCGGTCGATGTCATGGTTGCCGGAGATGATGGCCAGCAGACCGCTGCCGGCCCTGGCCCGGTACTCGTCAAACTTCCGGGTGAAGAGCGCGGCGTTGCCCTTGCCCCGTGCGGAGAAGTAGGGCTCCTCGCAGCGGAACAGATCGTCATAGTGGGTGATGGAGCCCTGGAGCATGAAGTCCATGTGGAAGCCCGCCCGCAGGGACTTATCCGGCTCACCCCACTCGGACACCAGCGCCGCGTCGGGGAAGCGCTCGTCCAGGTGCTTGCGGATGCCCTGCCAGATGCTGATGGTGCCCTTGCTGTCCTCGTCGCCCTTGACCAGCCAGCCCGCCATGTCCACGCGGAAGCCGTCGCAGCCCATGTTCAGCCAGAAGGCCATCACATCCTCCATGGCGCGGATGGTCGCCTGGGGGCCGGGGGCGTCGATGGGCTGCTGCCAGGGCTCGGTGGGGCGGTAGAAGCCGTAGTTCAGCGCGGGCTGGTTGGAGAAGAAGTTCACCGCCGCCGAGCCGTTGCGGTCGGAGATGCCGCGGAGCCAGCGGATGCCCAGGTCGTCCGGGGCAACCCAGATGTTGTCCGTCCAGATGTAGCGGTCGGTGTAGGCGTTCCTCTCCGCCTTCATGGATTTCCTGAACCAGGGATGCTCAATGGACGTGTGCCCCGGCACCAGGTCCAGGAACACATGCATGCCCCGCCGGTGCGCCTCGGCAAACAGGCGCTTCAGATCCTCATTGGTGCCGTAGCGGGGCGCGGCGGTATAATAATCCGCCACATCGTAGCCCGCGTCGCCAAAGGGCGAGGCGAAGCAGGGGTTCAGCCACAGGGCGTTGCAGCCCAGGTCGCAGATGTAGTCCAGCTTGTCGATGATGCCCTGGAAGTCGCCAATGCCGTCGCCGTTGGTATCCTTGAAGGACTGGGGGTAGATCTCGTAGAACAGCGCGCTGTCCAGCCACGCCGGCCGGTTGTCGAAGGTCATGGATGTATCTCCTTTTTCACGCTCATTGGGCCCGTGGGGGCCTTTTTCTGATGGATTATTTCTTGCCCGCCGGGCGGATTCCTGCTGTTTCCGCAGCATTTTCCGCCGCTGAGGCACAAAAACAGACCCGCCGCTTCTTCCGGCGGGCCTGATGCTTGTCCGGCGATACCCTGCTTATTCCCGGGGCACCAGCACAATCTCCACAAAGTGCCGGGTGCCATGGGCGTTTTCCCAGCTGTCGCTGTCCTTGACCTTTTGCATGCTCTCCGCAATCCAGCTGCCCTCGTGACAGCGGATATCGGGGTAGTATTCCTTGTTTTCCATCACATGGGTGAAGCCCACGTCGCTCTCAAACTTGCGCATCAGGGCGCAGTCGTCCATCTCGCACACGCTGTCGGGCACCTGCACATACCTGAGGTTCGTGCAGCCGGACACCATGTATTTGCCCAGCTTCCTCACGCCCTCGGGCAGGACAAGCCCCGTGAGCTTCTTGTTGTTGTAGAAAGCCTTGTGGGCGATCTCCGTGACGCCCTCCGGCACGGTGATTTCCCCGGCGCACATTTTTCCGTTTTTCACCACGCCGTCCTCGATGATCAGATTGTTTTCCGCCGTGTTCTCCATGTTGCACCTCTCCTTGCTCTGCATAGCGGCCCGGGCCGCAGGCATCCGGAACGATAACGAACGGTGCATGCCTTGCCCATCATGTAACACGTTTTTTCCCGCTTGTCAAGAAGCTTCCTC
Organism: Aristaeellaceae bacterium; assembly: GCA_051883775.1. Classification (GTDB taxonomy): domain Bacteria; phylum Bacillota; class Clostridia; order Christensenellales; family Aristaeellaceae; genus UBA11524. The sequence continues at coordinate 14,419 of JBJEUJ010000341.1, forward strand.
CCATTTTTTGATGTCCTTCCTGCATTTCGCGGGAAAAGTGTAGCAATTTGAAACTGCTGTAACTTAGGCTACTTCATTTTTGACAGCAAAGCTGACATAATAAATTGTCGAATTTTCCACAAGCGGAGGATGATCCCTTTGCGCAGGATCTACCTGATCCGCCACGGCCGCGCCCTGCAGCCGGAGGGCGGGCGGCGCTGCATCGGCCGCACGGACCTGCCCCTCTCCCCCGAGGGCGAAGGGCAGGCGGAGGCGCTGAAAATCTGGCTGGAAACGCATCCCGCCGCCGTGTATGCCAGTCCCCTGGCCCGGGCCAGGGACACCGCGCAGCGCATGGCGGACGGCCGAAGCGTGACGGTGCTGGACGCGCTCCAGGAGGTGGACGTGGGCCTGTGGGAGGGGCTGACCTTCGATGAAATCCGCCTGCGCTGGCCTGAACGCTACGCCCAGCGGGGCTGTCATCTGGCAGGCAGCGCGCCGCCGGAGGGCGAGAGCTTCCTGCAGGGCGGAAGGCGGCTGACGGACGCGGTGCAGGCCATCCTCCGCAGGACGGAGGGCGACGTGGCCCTGGTCAGCCACAGCGGGGTCATCCGGGGGCTTGTGTGCCGGATGCTCCCCATGGATCCCGACAGGCTGATGACCCTGCCCCAGCCCTGCGGTGGCGTTACCGAGCTGCGGGAGGAGGGCGGCAGGCTGACGGTCATCTCTGTGGGGGTGATGCCTTCCCTGGTTCCGGAGGATGCGGACATCCGCCGGTGGCACCGCCGCCAGGGCACCCCGGAGGCGGTGATCGCCCACGAGGAGGCTGTGGCCCGCAGGGCTTTGTGCCTGGCAGAGCAATCGGGGGTCCGGGTGAATCAGCCGCTGCTGCGGGCCGCCTGCCTGCTGCACGACCTGTGCCGCACCGTCGGGCGCAGCCATCCCGCCGAGGCAGCAAGGGCGCTGCGGGCGGAGGGTTACCCGGCGCTGGCAGAGATTGTCGCGCAGCACCATGACCTGGTGGAGACCCCCTGCGCCGAGGCGGAGCTCATGTACCTGGCGGACAAGCTGACCGAGGGCACGGAGCCCGTCACGCTGGAGGCGCGCTTCCGCCGCGCCCGGGAGAAATGCCGCACCTCCGAGGCCCTTGCCGCCTGGCAGGCCCGGTACGATCAGGCGCTGGCGCTGGAGCGCCGCTATACCCATCACATCAAGGGAGATGCACAGCCATGAAGCTGATGAAAACCGAGGAAGCCGTCGGTCAGATTCTCTGTCACGATATTACGCAGATTATCCCCGGGGTAACCAAGGACGCGGTGTTCCGCAAGGGCCACGTGATTGCGCCGGAGGACGTGCCGGTGCTGCTGAGCGTGGGCAAGGACAACGTCTACATCTGGGAAAACAACGAGAACATGCTCCATGAAAACGACGCGGCGCAGCTGCTCTACGACATGTGCGCCGACGAACATGTGCATCCCTCCGCCATCAAGGAGGGGAAGATCGAGCTGATCGCCGACATCGACGGTCTTTTGAAGATCGACCGGCAAAAGCTTCTGGCCGTGAACTCCCTGGGGGAGATGATGATCGCCTCCCGCCACGGTGACTTCCCCGTGCGCAAGGGCGACAAGATCGCCGGCATGCGGGTCATCCCCCTGGTGATCGAGAAGGAAAAGATGGCCCGGGCCCAGGACGTGGCCGCGGGCGGCCCCATCTTCCGCATTCTCCCCTTCCGCCAAAAGAAGGTGGGCATTGTCACCACGGGCAACGAGGTGTTCTACGGCCGCATCCAGGACGCCTTCACCCCGGTGATCGTGGAGAAGGTGCAGGCCTTCGGCGCGGAGGTCATCGGCCATGAGATCAGCAACGACGATCATGAGCGCATCACCGGCTGCATCCGCCGTCTCCTGGACGCGGGCGCGGAGCTGATCCTGTGCACCGGCGGCATGAGCGTGGATCCCGACGACCGCACGCCCCTGGCCATCCGCAACAGCGGCGCGCGCATCGTCAGCTACGGCTCCCCCGTGCTGCCCGGCGCCATGTTCCTGGTCAGCTACTGGGGCGAAAGGAACCTCCCCATCCTGGGCGTGCCCGGCTGCGCCATGTACAGCAAGCGCACCGTGCTGGATCTGGTGCTGCCCCACGTCTTTGCCGACGACGTGCTGGAAAAGGCCGACCTGGATCGGCTGGGCGAGGGCGGGCTATGCCTGAACTGCAAGGAGTGCATCTTCCCCCACTGCGGCTTCGGCAAGTAAGGAGGCATCCTCATGGCGGAATTCTACGAGGCGCTGGCCTCTCTTGACCCCAACGCCCGCAACGTGGTCATGACCGTGGTGGAGGGCCCGCACTTTGGCGACAAGTGCCTGCTCTCCGGCGGGAATGCGGCGGCTTCGTGCGGCGAATTCTTCCCCGCGCACCTGGAGGAGGCCCGGGCTGTGACGAAAAGCGGCTCCGTGCTGATCGACGGAGAAAAGGCCTTCTGCGAGGTGCTGGGGCACGAGAAGAAGTTCGTCATCTGCGGCGGCGGGCACATCTCCATGCCGCTGATCCAGATGTGCCGGATGCTGGGCTGCCCGGCCACGGTGCTGGAGGATCGCCCCACCTTTGCGGACAACGCCCGGGCCGCCGGAGCCACCCAGGTGATCTGCGACAGCTTTGAGCGGGGCCTTGCCCAGGTCGAGGGGGACGAGGACACCTTCTTCATCATCGTCACCCGTGGCCACCGGCACGACAAGGTGTGCCTGAACGCCATCAGCCGCAAGCGCCACGCCTACATCGGCATGATCGGCTCCCGGCGGCGGGTGTCGCTGGTCAAGCAGAGCCTGGTGGAGGAGGAGGGCTGCGACCCGGCGGTCATCGCGGGCGTGCACACCCCCATCGGCCTGAAGATCGGCGCGGAAACCCCGGAGGAAATCGCCATCGCCATCATGGCGGAGATCATCCAGGTCAAGAGCGAGAGCGGCCGCAACAGCACCTGGCCCCGGGAAATCATCCGCGCCATCTGCTCGGAGAACGCCGCGGAGGGCCCCAAGGCCCTGGCCACCATCATCGCCCGCAAGGGTTCCGCGCCCCGGGACGTGGGCACGAAGATGCTCATCCTCCAGGACGGGCGGTGTGTGGGCACCATCGGCGGCGGCTGCGTGGAGGCGGACGTGACCCGCTCCGCCCGCATGATGCTGGACGACCCTGCCGCCACGGCGCAGGTCTTCCACGTGGACATGACCGGCGACGCTGCCGAGGACGAGGGCATGGTCTGCGGCGGCGTGATCGACGTGCTGGTGGAGATCATCCGATGAATGCAGGTGATACAATGTCCGAAGGACTGACGCACTTTGACGGCCAGGGCCGGGCCGTCATGGTGGACGTGACCCACAAGGCTGAGACCAGCCGCACGGCCATTGCCAGCGGAATCATCCGCGTGGGCGACAGGGCCATGGAGGCTATCCTCAAGGGCACCGCCGCCAAGGGCGACGTGCTGGGGGTGGCGCGCATCGCGGGCATCATGGCCGTGAAGCAGACCTCCTCGCTGATCCCCCTGTGCCATCCCCTGCCCATCGGCAAGGTGACGGTGGACTTCCACCCCCGGGAGGATGCGGGCGAGGTGGAGGCTGTATGCACGGTGAAGGTAACGGGCCAGACGGGCGTGGAGATGGAGGCGCTCACCGGCGTGACCGTGGCGCTGCTGACCATCTACGACATGTGCAAGGCCATTGACAAGCGCATGGAGATCACCGGCGTGCACCTGTGCAAAAAGACCGGCGGCAAGAGCGGCATGTTCATCGGCGACCCTGCCTGGGCGGAGGATGCGGACGATGCTTGACCGTCAGGGCAGAACCATCGACTACCTGCGGGTATCGGTGACGGACCGGTGCAACTACCGCTGCGTGTACTGCATGCCCGAGGGCGGCGTGCAGAGCATGGCCCACGGGGACGTGCTGACCTTTGAGGAAATTGTGCGCATCGTGCGCCTGGCCGCCGGGCTGGGCGTGCGGGTGGTGCGGGTGACCGGCGGGGAGCCCATGGCCCGGCGGGGGTGTCTTGCGCTGGTGCGGGCCATTCACGACGTGCCGGGCATCGAGCGGGTGACCATGACCACCAACGGCGCGCTGCTCCTGGGCCGCATGGCGGAGGCGAAGGCCATGGGGCTCAGCGGGGTGAACATCAGCCTGGACGCCCTTGACCCGGAGGTTTTCCGCCGGATGACCCGCCTGGGGGATGTGTGCGACGTGCTTTCCGCCCTGGACGAGGCCCTTGCCTGCGGGTTGCAGGTGAAGGTGAATGCCGTGCCGGTGCGGGGGCTCAACGAGGACAGCCTGGTCGCGGTAGCGGAGCTGGCCCGGACGCGCCCGGTGGACGTGCGCTTTATCGAGCTGATGCCGGTGGGCTGCGGCGCGGCCATGCAGCCGGTGCCCACGGACGAGGTGCTTCGCCGGATGGAGGCCGCCTTCGGCCCCCTGTCCCCGGACGAGACCCGCCACGGCTTCGGCCCGGCGCGGTACATGAAGCCCGCGGGCTTCACGGGGAGCATCGGGGTGATCGGCGCGGTGACCCACGGCTTCTGCGAGACGTGCAACCGGGTGCGGCTGACGGCGGACGGCCGGCTGAAGCTGTGCCTGAACCATCAAAGCGGCCTGGATCTGCGCGCCATGCTGCGCGGCGGGGCCGGGGACGCGGACATCACAGCGGCCATGCGGGAGGCCATTGCCCGCAAGCCGGCGCGCCACGGCTTTCTGGAGGACGTGGCGGACAGGGAGAGCCGCCGCATGAATGAAATCGGAGGATGACGGACCTTGGCAGAGAAGGGCGTGATCCGGGCGGTATGCACCAGCCCGGAAAAGGGAACGGAAAAGGTCAACGTGCACAAGGCCCATGTCCTGGAGGACTGGGGCATTGAGGGCGACGCCCACGCGGGGTGCTGGCACCGGCAGGTGAGCCTGCTGTCCTGGCAGAAGGTGGAGGAATTCAACCTGCAGGGGGCCTGCGTAACCGACGGGGCCTTCGGGGAGAACCTGCTGGTAGACGGCATCGACTGCGCCCGGCTGCCCATCGGCACGCGCCTGCGCTGCGGTGACGTGCTGCTGGAGGTCACGCAGATCGGCAAGGAATGCCATGCGGGCTGCGCCATCGCCCGGCGGGTGGGCTACTGCATCATGCCCCACGAGGGGATCTTCGCCCGGGTGCTCCGGGGCGGAGACATCCGCGAGGGCGACGAAATCATCACCGTGGAGGCGTAAGGCATGTACAGGGCAGCGATTATCACCCTTTCGGACAAGGGCGCCCGGGGCGAGCGGGAGGACGTGAGCGGTCAGGTGATCGCGGACATGCTGGCCCAAGCCGGGTATCAGGTGGTGGAGCGCCTGCTGCTCAGCGATGACCGGCAGGGACTCACCGACGCGCTCAAGCACATCTGCGACGGACGCGAGGCAGAGCTGATCCTGACCACTGGCGGCACAGGCTTTTCCCTGCGGGACAACGCCCCTGAAGCCACCATGGACGCCATCGAGCGGCCCGTTCCCGGCATTGCGGAGGCTATGCGCATGAACAGCCTGCGCTTCACCCCCCGGGGCATGCTGTCCCGGGCGGTCAGCGGCATCCGCAAGGGTACACTGATCGTCAATCTGCCCGGCAGCCCCAAGGCCGTCCGGGAGAACCTCGAGTATATCCTGCCCACCCTGGAGCACGGCATCGCCATCCTGGCGGGCGACGCGGCCGAGTGCGCCCGCAAGGACTAAGCATCGGTTGAACAGGCGAGGCGAACGCCGCCCGTGCGTAAAGCCGCCGGGCACGCGCCGCCGGAGGTCTTTCAATAATATGTACCTGCAGTAAATGCTGCAAGGAAGGAGCGTAACCCCATGAAGAAACTGCTTGCGCTGGCTGTGGCCGTCCTGATGGCCGCCCTGCCCCTGTGCTCCGTCGCCCTGGCGGAGGAGTCGGTGGAGATCATCGTCTTTGCCGCCGCCTCCATGACGGAGACCCTCACCGAGATCAAGGGCCTGTACGAGGCCGCCAATCCCGGCGTGACCATCACCTACAACTTCGATTCCTCCGGCACCCTCAAGACCCAGATTGAGGAAGGCGCGGAGTGCGACGTGTTCGTCTCCGCCGGTCAGAAGCAGATGAACCAGCTGGACGCCGCCGACACCACCGGCGCCAACACCGCCGGTCTGGACTTTGTGCTGGAGGGCAGCCGCTGCAACCTGCTGGAGAACAAGGTGACCCTGGTGGTGCCCGAGGGCAACCCCAAGGGTATCGAGTCCTTTGACGCGCTGGCTGACCTGCTGGCCAATGGCGATGTGTTCCTGTGCATGGGCAACAGCGACGTGCCCGTGGGCCAGTACACCCAGCTGATCCTGGCCTACTATGGCCTGGTGGAGGAGGAGCTGGCCAACGCCGGCAAGATCACCTACGGCACCAACGTCAAGGAAGTCACCACCCAGGTGTCCGAGGTCTCTGTTGACTGCGGCGTGATCTACGCCACCGACGCCTTCTCCGCGGGCCTGACCATCGTGGACGCCGCCACTGCCGAGATGTGCGGCCAGATCATCTATCCCGCCTCCGTGCTCAAGACCTCCGCCCATCCCGAGGCCGCCCAGGCCTTCCTGGACTACCTCAAGGGCGAGGAAGCCTCCGCGGTGTTCGAGTCCGTGGGCTTCACCCCCGTGAAGGCGGAGTAATCCCCTCCCCTGTTTCCCGACCGGCCGGCAGCTCCCTGCCGGTCGCTGCATCTCAAAGAAGTGGCCAAGGCCACTTCTTTGAGATATGCACGCTCTCACTGGTCGGGCTGTATACAGCCCTCCCGGCCGTTCGTTCGTGCAAGGAAGCGATTTTGCAAACAAAATCGCGCGAAAATCGCCGCACATGTCGCCGATTTTCGATTTTCAGTCTGCCGACGGCATGCGGTAAAACGAACGAATGACGATTCTGACAGTCTACGGCCGGCAGCTCCCTGCCGGTCGGTTCCATTCTATGCTGTTGTCAAGGAGGTTGAGGCCCATGAGCTGGTATCCGCTGTGGAACTCGCTGCGCATCGCCGCCATCTCCAGCGTGCTGGTGTTCTTCCTGGGCATCCTGTGCGCGTACTATGTGGCGCGGCTGCCCCGGGTCATCAAGGGCCTGCTGGACGTGGTGCTGACACTGCCCATGGTGCTGCCGCCCACGGTCTGCGGCTACTTCCTGCTGCTGCTCTTCGGTGCCAAGCGGCCCCTGGGCATGTTCCTGGCCCGGTTCGGCGTCAAGTTTGTCATGACCTGGTACGGGGGCATCCTGGCGGCGCTGGTGGTGGCCTTCCCGCTGATGTACCGCACGGCCCGGGGCGCCTTCGAGAGCTTTGACAAGACCCTGGCCTATTCCGGCCAGACCCTGGGGCTGAGCAACACCTACATCTTCTGGCGGATCCGCATGCCCGCCTGCCGGCAGGGTATCCTGGCGGGCTTCGTGCTGGCCTTCGCCCGGGCGCTGGGCGAGTACGGCGCCACCAGCATGCTCATCGGCTACACCCCCGGCAAGACCGCCACCATCTCCACCACGGTGTACCAGCTCTGGCGCACCAATGACGAGGCGGGGGCCATGTTCTGGGTGCTGATCAATCTGGCCATCAGCGCGGTGGTGCTGCTGGCGGTGAACCTGCTGGAGAACCGGCAGAAAAGGTTGGTGAAAGCATGAGCCTTCAGGTGGACATCGAGCGGGATCTGGGCCACTTCACCCTCCGCTCCCGCTTTGAGACCGAGGGCGGCGTCACGGGGCTGCTGGGGGCCAGCGGCTGCGGCAAGAGCTTCACCCTCAAGTGCATCGCGGGCATTGAGAAGCCCGACCGGGGCCACATCGTCCTGGACGGCGTGACCATCTTCGACTCGGAAAGGCGCATCAACCTCAAGCCCCAGCAGCGGCATGTGGGGTACCTGTTCCAGAACTACGCCCTGTTCCCCAACATGACGGTGCGGCAGAACATCCTCTGCGGCTTGCACGGGGAGAAAAGCGCCGAGCGCCGCCGGGAAATCTGCGAGGAGGTGCTGCGCCTGTTCCAGCTGGAGGAGCTGGTCAACCACAAGCCCCACCAGCTGTCCGGCGGGCAGGCCCAGCGGGTGGCCCTGGCGAGGATCATGGTCAGCCGTCCCAGCCTGCTCATGCTGGACGAGCCCTTCTCCGCCCTGGACAGCCATCTGCGCATGCGGCTGCAGCTGGAGCTGCTCAGGACGCTGAAGGACTTCTCCGGCGACGTGCTGATGGTCACCCACAGCCGGGACGAGGCCTATCACATGTGCGACCGCATCGCCATCATGGACCGTGGGCAGCTGGATCCGCCCCGGGACACCAAGGCGCTTTTTGCCGACCCGCAAACCGCCGTGGCCGCCACGCTCACCGGCTGCAAGAACATGGCCTCCGCCCGGAAGGCGGGCGAGCATGAGCTGTTTGTGCCGGACTGGGGCGTGACCCTGACCACCGCCCTTCCCCTGCGGGAGGATGTGACCGGCGTGGCCATCCGCGCCCACTACTTCAACCCCAGGGAGGCCCGCAACGCCTTTCCCGTGTGCTTTGAGGAGGACATGGAGGAGCCCTTTGAGTGGGTGATCCGCTTCCGCTACGCGGGGCAGACCCCGGACAGTGAGAACATCTGGTGGCGGCTGCCCAAGGAAAAGCGGCCGGGCGTTATGCCGAAGGCCCTGGGCATTGCGCCGGTGAACGTGCTGCCCCTGTACCCGGCCATGGAAGGCAGGTGACAGCATGAGCAGCCTGGCAGGCATTGTGCTGGCGGCGGGGCTGTCCAGCCGCATGGGCGCGTTCAAGCCCCTGATGGAGGTGGACGGGCGCGCGATGATCCTGCGGGTCATCGACGGGATGAAGGGCGCGGGCGCCTCGCCGGTGGTGGTGGTGACGGGCCACCGCCGCGTGGAGCTGGAAGCCGCTCTTTCCGGGGAAGGGGTGGAATTCGCCTTCAACCCGGACTACGCCGTCACCCAGCAGCTGGAATCCCTGCGGGTAGGGCTGGCGGCCGTCGCTGGCCGGGCGGAGCGCATCATGATCTCCCCGGCGGACGTGCCGCTGGTGAGTCCCGCCACCATCGCCCGCCTGGCATCAACGCCGGGGGATTTCGTCCGGCCCGTATGGCAGGGGGAGGTGGGGCACCCGGTGTTCCTCAGCAGCGCCTTCATCCCCTACCTGATGGCATACGACGGCCCCGGCGGCTTGCGGGGCGCCATGGAGCGCCATCCCGCCTGCAACCTGCGCAGCGTGGACTGCGATGACCGCGGCACCGTCCTGGACAACGACACCCGGGCGGATTTCGACCGGCTGCTGGCCTGGCGGGAAAAGCAGGCCGGGCAGCGCCGGTAGGCTGTGCCGCCCGGACACGCAAACACGCCGCGCCCTCACCCATGCAGCAGCTGGGCGGAGCGCGGCGTATTTTAATGCAGCGATCATGGGAAAGGCGCGGGCTTCACCCCTCGTCCGGCGCGGGAACGCAGTAGTAGGCGTTGTTGATGAACAGAATCCGCCCGGACTCCCGCAGCTCCTTCAGGGCGCGGTTGACGGTGATGCGGTTGATGCCCAGCATGTTGCTGATGAACTGCTGGGTGATTTTCATGTCGATCATGATCCAGCCCCCGGCGTAGGACTTCCCCGCGCTCTCCGCCAGGAGGACGAACATGTTGTAGATCTTCCAGATGGCGCTGTGGTTGTAGCACTCCCGCAGCTGATCCATGGCGGAATAATACTTGCTGGCATTGGACAGGAACACCGTGTCGGCGATGAGGCTGTCCTCCCGCATGGCCTTTTTCAGCACGTCCGGGCGGATACGCACCAGCTCCGTGGGGCGGGTGGTGATGAAATGAATGTCCACCTGGAACCCGGCCAGGGCGTTGGACTCCAGGAAGATGCTCCCCTGCTCGAAGAGGTTGAAAATATGCTCGTTGCCGTCCTCGGTCATCTCCTGGGAAATGACCTGCCCCTCCATCACCAGGTAGCAGAAGCGGCACACGTCCCCCGGCGACGCCACATAGCGGTTTTCCGGCAGGTAAATATGCTCCCCCAGGGCTTCCAGACGCTCCCAGCTGCCCACATGACGAAACAGGCGCGACTGATATGCCGGCGCCGTCAGGTCATTCAATTCTTCCTCCATCACGCACTGCACCTCTGCTTCCGATGGATTTCGCCTGATGGAAAGTATACAGGAACCGGCACGGTTTTGCAAGGGCGAAGGAGGGGGGAGCCAAAAATCTTTCTTCCATCATAATACGCTCCCCCGGGCAGAGCATGCCGCCCGGGGGAGCGTCCGTTTCTTTGGGGGTTACAGCACCGGAATCTCCGGCTGCTTCACGCCGCCCGCCCGGCAGACGGCGTTGTAGATCACATCCTTGGCCATGAACACCTTGTACTCGTTGCAGCTCATGGGGGTCGCGTCCTTCAGGGCGATCTCCCCGGCCTCCCGGGCCACCTCAGGCGTCAGCTTCTTCCCCAGGAGGTACTTTTCCACCTCCGGCAGCGCCCGCGGCACCGGAGCCACGCCGCCGAACACCAGGCGCGCCTCGGTCACCATGCCGTTTTCGTCCGTCACAATCCTGCTGGCCAGGGACACCAGCGCGAAGTCAATGGCGTCGCGGACGCGGCGCTTGTCATAGTGCATCTCGCCCGCAGCCTTGGGCACGCGGATCTCCGTCACCAGCTCGCCGAAGTGCAGCACCTGCTGCACCGTCAGCCGGGTGGTGAACAGCTCCCGGGCGGAGAGGACCCGCTCGGTGGTCCGGATCTGCGCGTCCAGCATCACCAGCACCGGGGTCAGGTCGGAGGCGTTCACGGCGTAGCAGGCGCAGTTCAGGCAGCGCCGGGCTTCCGCCAGGGTCGTCTCCATATCCAGGGAGGCCCTGTCCTCGCCGGTGAGGGTGCGCTCCGCCGCGGGCTTCTCGGGCAGACGGTGCTGACGGGTTTCCTCCACGCCAGCCACGTCGAAGTGGGTGAATTGGGCCTTCGCCTCCGGCCCGGCAGGGGCAGCGCCCAGGTCACGGTTCATGCTGGCGGCTGCCGCACGGCCCGCACGGATGGCGCGGATGGCCAGGTTGGGACCGGTGACCGCGTCGCCGCCGGCGTAGTAGCCTTCCTCCCGGGTGCGGCCGGATTCCGCGTCCGCGTCGATCAGACCCCGGGCGGTTTTCAGCTGCGCGCCCAGCTTTTCACCCAGGAAGCTCACGTCCACCCGCTGGCCCGTGGCCAGGACGATGAAGTCCGAGGGCACCACCATGGTGTCCGCCTCGTCGTAGCTGGGGCTGAAGCGGCCGCTTTCATCCCGCACGGCCAGGCAGCGCTTGGCCTCCAGGCCGGTCACACGGCCGTTCTCGTCCGTGACCACCCTGCCCAGGCCCCAGCCGTTGAACAGCTCCACGCCCTCTTCCTCCGCCATGAGGATCTCCTCCTCCGAGGCGGGCATTTCCTTTCGCTGCTCCAGGCACACCAGGCGCACCTTCTTCGCGCCCAGGCGGCATGCCGTCAGCGCCACGTCCATAGCCACGTTGCCGCCGCCGCACACCAGCACCTCCTCGCCAATGGCCTTGTGCAGGTAGGTGTTGACCTCCTCCAGGAAGTTCAGGCCGAAGCTGGTCAGCTTCTCGCCGTCCAGGCCCAGGACGGGCTGGCTCCACGCGCCTGTGCCGACGTAAACCGCGTCCACCCCGGCGCGGATGTCCTCCACCGTCACGTCCCGGCCCACCCGGGTGTTCATCACAAACCGGACGCCCATGCCCTCCAGCGCATCGCAGTAGGCGTCCACGATGGCCTTGGGCAGGCGGTAGTGGGGAATGCCGTAGCGCAGCACGCCGCCGGGCTTCTCATGGGCGTCGTAGACGGTGACCTCATGCCCGGCCTTGCGCAGGTAGTAGGCGGCGGTCAGGCCGCCGGGGCCCGCGCCGATCACGGCGGTCTTCTTCCCGGTGAGGACTTCCGGCGCGGCGTAGAACACCTCCCGGTGGGCCAGGATGTAGTCGCCCAGGGAGCGCTCCACCGCCGGGATGTTCACCGCCTCGCCGTAGACCCGCTGGTTGCACTTGTCCTGGCACAGGTGGGGGCAGATGCGGCTGGTCATCATGGGCATGGGGTTGTAGCGCATGAACAGACGGGCTGCACCCTCCCAGTCGCCCTCGCGGATGCGGGCCATGTAGCTGGCAATGTCGGTGCCGGCGGGGCAGGCCTGCTGGCAGGAGGAGCAGCCCCCGGTGCTCATGCCGCCGAAGATGGAATGATAGCGGTTTTCCCCGGCGATGGCGTAGCAGGTGTCCCCGCCCTTGCGGCGGCAGTTCAGCCGTCCGCCGATGGAGTCGGGGTAGCGGTAGTACCAGCAGCGCACATCCTGGCAGACATTGCCGCCGATGGTGGCCGTGGTGCGGATGATGGGCGAGGCCACGGAATAGGCCGCCTCCCCCACCGCGGGGGCGAACCGTTTCACCAGCGGATCATCCGCCACGTGCCTGAGCGTGGTGCCCGCGCCGATGGCGATGCAGTCGCCCTCGTCCCGCACGTAGTCCGAATGGGGGATGTTCTTCATGCTCACCACGGCCTCGGGATAGGTCAGCAGCAGGCGATCCTTGTAGGTGCCCAGCAGGTCGGTGCCCCCGGCGATGGGGTCGATCTTCCCCGCGCCCTCCCGGACAATCCGGCTGGCTTCCTCATAGCTGCCCGCGGAAATATGGTTGAACTTCTTCATGCTTGCACCGCCTTACTTGATCTTGCCCATGGCCCGCAGCACGACCGTGGGCGAGCAGGGGTATTCGGTAATCTCATGGCCGATGGCGTTGGACACGGCCATCAGAATGGCCGCAGGCGCGGGGGACGGCGTGATCTCGCCGAAGCCCACCGCGTGGAAGGCCTCGGTGTCCCACTCGCTCTCCAGCAGCACCGCGTCGAAGCGGGGGAAGTTGTTGAACGTGCGCCACTTGTAGTCGATCATGTTGCCGGTCATGAAGCGGCCCAGCTTTTTGTCCATGACCATCTCCTCGAACAGGCCGGTGTCGCCGCCTGCCGAGCCGAAGGAGCCCTCCGCCTGCATGCGGATGTTGATCGGGTCGATGATCTGGCCCACGTCGGAGCCCTCCAGGGCGCGGATGAGCTTCGCCTCGCCAGTCTCCAGATTCACGCACACCTCCGCCAGGTACAGAGCGAAGTTGGGCTTGTCGAAGTTCTGCTGATACTTGGCCGAGCCGGTGATGGTCATCTCCGGCGTGCCGGTGATGGCGATCCAGGGAAGCCGCCGCTCCGGGCGGCGGACGGAGAAGACCATGAAGTCCTCCGTGTCCAGCTCGTCCACGTTGATGTTCAGCTTCACCGAGGCCATCTCCAGGAGCTTCCGGCGGGCGTCCTTGGCGGCGCGCACGGCGGTGGTGCCCATGGTGATGGTGCCGCGGGAGCCGATCATGCCCGCGTCGTAGCCGGTGCCGTGGGTGTCGGGGTCCACCACCTGCACGCCGTCCAGGGGCACCTTCATGACCTCGGCCACCATCTTCTGCACCGCAAAGCGCTGGGCGCCGCCGGTTTCGCCCACGCACAGTTCCAGCGTCACCGAGCCGAAGGGGTGCAGCTTGACCATACCCTCGGTGGGATCCTCGCCGATGTCCGCGTTGCCGTGAACGCCCACGCCCACGCCGATGGCGTGCCGCCCGTCGGGGCTGACCCAGGTGGGGGTTTCCCAGCCCTTCCACTTGTCCTTCCAGCCGAAGGCCTTGGCGCTTTCCTCAAAGGCGCGGGTGTAGTCCACGGAATGCACGTCCCACCAGAGGTTGTCGCGCCAGATGTAGCGGTCGCCGTCCCGGACGAAGTTCTTCTTGAACACCTCCAGGGGATCCATGTTCGCCGCGCGGATGGCGGAGCAGACCATGGGCACCAGCACGCTCTTGCACTCCTGCCCGCCGAAGCCGCGGATGGGCGCCTGGGAGGAATGGTTGGTAGCCACCAGCTTGGTGTCCAGAGCCCAGTGCTTGCACTTGCCCAGGAAGGCCTGGCACTCGCCCAGGCCCACGGCGGTCATGGCCTGGGCATAGGTGGAGGACATGCCGGAGTCCGTGTACCACATGCCCTCCACGGCGTTGATGATGCCGTCCTCGGTCATGCCCACGGTGCCGCGGATGCGGCTGCCCTGGCGCAGCTCGTAGGAGAGCAGATGCTCGGTGCGGTCCATGATGAACTTCACCGCGCGGCCGGTCATTTTGCTCATGAGGACAGCCTGGAGAATCATGTGGGGAATCAGCTGCTTGGAGCCATAGGAGCCGCCGGCCTGGCAGGCAATGACACGCACCGCCACCCCGGGGATGGAGGCCTCGGTATTGAACTTCTGCAGGTGGGGCGCGCCGCCGTTGTACCACACGGTCACGGCATGGGGGCCCGTCCACTGGGCGATGCAGCCGGGGCTCTCCGGGGGCAGGGGGTGGGCCATGTTCTCATACTTCATGTAGTTGGAGGCCACGTACTTGGATTCCTTGAAGCCCTCCTTCGGGTCGCCCACGAAGATCTGGTTGAAGGGCTCCTCGGAGAAGGGTGTGACTTTGGGGATCTCGTTGCCGGGATACTCCGGGTACAGCTGGGGCGCGCCGGGCTTGAGGGCCTCCTCGCAGTCCAGCACGAAGGGCAGCTGCTCGTATTCCACCTCGATCAGGTCGAGGGCCTCGTCGGCAATCTCAATGGTCTCCGCCGCCACCAGGGCCACGCTGTCCCCCACGAAGCGCAGGTGCTGATCCAGCACCCGGCGATGGTTGGGCAAGCCGCACTTCCAGTCCGGGGCCTCCTTGTAGGTGCATACCCCCACCACCCCCGGCAGCGCCCGGGCCTTGTCCACGTTGATGCTCTTGATGAGGCAGTTGGGGTAGGGGCTGCGCAGCACCCGCAGGATCAGCATCCCCGGCATAACCAGATCGTCAATGAACTTGCGCCGGCCGGACACCAGGTCGTCGGCATCGGCACGGTTGCCGTGCTTGCCGATGTAGCGGTACTTGTGCTCGCTGACCTTCACGTCCTTCTTCATTTCCTCAAACATTGCTTTCCGCCTCCCCGTTCATGCTGCGGATGAAGGCCATCACCGTGCGGATCACCTGATAGTGGCTGATGCACCGGCAGTAGTTGCCGGAGAGGGCCTCGGTCAGCTCCGCCTCGGTGGGATGGGGGTTGCGCATGAGCAGCGCCTGGGTGCTCATGATGATGCCCGGCGTGCAGTACCCGCACTGGAAGGCGGAATTGTCCGCAAAGGCGCGCTGCAGCGGGCTCAGCTCGCCGGTCACCGGGTCGCACAGGCCCTCCAGCGTCGTCACCGACTTGCCGTCGCAGTCCGCCGTCAGCACCATGCAGGAGGCCACCGCCTCCCCATCCAGGATCACCGTGCAGCAGCCGCAGGCCCCATGCTCGCAGCTGCGCTTGGCCGCCGTCAGCCCCAGCTTGTCCCTGAGCGTATCCAGCAGCGTCTCCGAGGGCGACACGCATCCGTCGTCCTCGCTGATCAGGAATTTGCGCAGCTTGCCGTTCACGGTGATGCACACCCGTTCAATGGCCTCCGTCATTCCGTCATCCATCCCTTCTTTTGATGCAATGGGCCCAGGGCCCGCAGAATACCCTGATTGTAGCAGCCTTTTGCCTGAGCGGGTATTAACCAGGCTAACAGTGTAGCCCAGGCTACTGCCCCCCTTCCGCCGGATTCGCCGCATTTTTCGGTTGACAGGCCAGTTTACAAACGCTATAATTGGAATTAACAAGAAGCTTACATTCCTGTAAGCAACCTGCGGAACATGACAACTGAAAAGGAGAGATGATCCATGAAGAAACTGCTTGCAATGCTGCTGGCCTGCATCATGATCCTCGGCTGCATGGGGATGGCCTGCGCCGAGATCGACCCCGAGCTGATCAAGGCTGCCCAGGAGGAGGGCGAGCTGGTGGTCTACGGCTCCTGCGAGGAGCCCTACCTGGCCGCCGCCGCCAAGCACTTTGAGGAGCTGTATGGCATCAAGACCTACTACCAGCGCCTGTCCACGGGTGAGGTGCAGGCCAAGATCACCGAGGAAGCCGGCAATCCCTCCGGCGACGTGTGGTTCGGCGGCACCACCGATCCCTACAACGAGAGCGCCAAGGCCGGTCTGCTGACCGCCTATGAGGCAGCCAACGCCGCCGATCTGGCCTCCCCCATGTACCGTGACGCCGACGGCTACTGGTACGGCATCTACAAGGGCATCCTGGGCTTCATGGTCAACACCGAGGAGCTGCAGCGCCTGGGCCTGGAAGCGCCCCAGGGCTGGGACGATCTGCTCAAGCCCGAGTATCAGGGCCTGATCTGGCTGTCCAACCCCAACACCGCCGGCACCGCCAAGCTGGTCATCAACACCCTGGTGCAGCTCAAGGGCCATGACGCGGCCATGGACTACTTCGTGGCGCTGGACAAGAACATCGCCCAGTACACCAAGTCCGGCTCCGGCCCCTCCAAGAAGGTGGGCATCGGCGAGTGCGTCATCGGCATCGGCTTCCTGCATGACGGCATCACTCAAATCCTCTCCGGCTATGACAACATCGCCCTGATCATCCCCAGCGAGGGCACCAGCTTTG
>JBJEUJ010000342.1:0-6360 GCA_051883775.1 Aristaeellaceae bacterium
CGTATTCCCTCCTGGCGTCGTCGAAGTATCCGTAGCGCATGGGTGATACCTCCTTACGTTCCTTACCATACCATTCATAATAAACCCATGCGCTGAAAAAAACTACCCCCTAAATAACGAAAAAACTACGAAACATTTTGACGCCGCCGCCGAAGCACGCCCGGCGCGCCCGCAAAGAGTTTCGAACATCCCCTGCATGCCCGTGCGCCACAAAAAAAGCGGCCCGAAGGCCGCCTGGCAAATGCCATGTCAGCGTGTGTTACTGGGGCAGGGACACGGAGTAGACCGTCTCGCCGTTGGCGATCAGCGCGCGTCCGCCGCTGGTCAGGCCCAGGAAGGATGTGGCCTGCGCGCCCTCAGGCAGGGGCAGCGCGTAGCCGTAGAAGCGCTGGGAGTCCACATCCGCCCGGTACAGGTAGCTGGAGGAGAAGGCGTAGAGGTTGTTCCCCTGGACTGCCGCGCCCACGCAGGCGCTGGGCAGAGTGTAGCGCCGGTCCAGCGAGCCGGAGAGAATCCGCAGCTCGGTGATGGACTGGGAGGAATCCGTCTGGGAGGTGGGGGCCAGGAGCATCACGGCGGAGCCCCGGGCGGGGATGTAGGCGTCGATCAGCTTCCAGCCGTACACGAGCATGGTGCTGTTCACGTCCTGCACGGCCTTGTAGTCGTAGGTGTACATCTGCTGGGTGGTGAAGACGCGCAGCTTGTTATCCTCAAAGAGCACCTTGTAGGTCAGGGATTCCCCCAGGGACACAACGCCCGTGTTCATCTTGCCCACCTGGAAGGTGTTCATGACCGTGTTGGCCGCCGTGCCGTATACGTCGATGGCCAGCGTCCACATGTACTGTCCGGCCTCGCCGTAGAAGCCCACGTCCAGCAGCAGCATGTTGGAGAATGCCTCCGTCTCCTCGTCCACCTGCACGCCCTGCAGATCCTTGATGATCAGGTCGGGGGCGGTATCCTCGCCCACCACCACGGCGGCATAGCTTTGGCCCACCCGGGCAAACTGAACCTCGCCGCCCATGTTTTCATTGTAGGTGGGGCGGCCGTTCTGATCGACGATGAACAGCTGGCTGCCCACCCAGGCTACCAGGTGCGTGCTGGACACGGAGAAGTGCGCGCCGCTCCCCACCGGGAAGCTCCAGCGGATGGCGCCCGTGCTGGTCAGGCAGTGGATGGACGCGCCGTCGTAATACAGGACGTTATCGCCGAAGGGCGTCACGTCCTGGCTGGCGTAGCAGGGCATCACCGTGGCGGAAATCTCCCTGGTCTGCCCCACGCTTTTCAGCAGCCGCATCACCGTCAGCACCGCGATAATGATCAGGATCAGGATGATCCAGTTGCGTATCTGCTTTCTGCGCCGCCGCCCGCTCTCCTGGCGGTCGCCGTAAATGGATTTTCCCTTGCCTTGCATAATGCGCTCCTTTATCAACAGCAATCCATTTTATTATAGCAGGCCGAACCCGGGAAAGCAACCGGGGATTTTCCTTTACTTCCCCCGCCACCCTGTGGTACAATGGGCGGGAATAAGCGTGCGAGGTATGACGATGAAACAGGAAGTGCACGGTAACCTCACCGGTGTGAAGGATTCCCTGATCGCCGCGCTGGGGCAGCTGTATCTGTATGAGGTGGACGAGGACGTGTTTCTCCCGCGGGAGCTGATGCAGGCGCTGGCCCGCTTCACCGCGGCCATGAACCGGGAGATCGCCGTCTACATCACAAGGGACGGGGAGATTGTGGAGGTCTGCGTGGGCACGGACCGGGATGTGGAGCTGCGGGACTACCGCCTGCGGCGCAACGCCCAGCGGCTCAGCTGCGTGCGGTGCGTCCACACCCATCCCAACGGCGACGGGCGGCTCAGCGACGTGGATCTGTCCGCCCTGCGCTCCTTCCGCTACGACGCCATGGTGGCCATCGGCTGCCTGAAGGGCGAGCCTACCTTCGTGCAGGCGTCCTTCCTGGGGGAGAAGCAGAATATCCTCATGGACGAGCCCGTTCGCTGGTACCGCACGCCGGACGCGGCCTGGGTGCAGCAGGTGGAGGAAAGCGACCGCCTGGTGGGCCGGGAGGCGGAGCAGCAGGAGGCGAATCGCCGGGAGCGGGCGGTGCTCATGGGCATCGAGAGCGAGGAATCCCTCGAGGAGCTGGCAAGGCTCGCGGATACCGCCGGGGCGGAGGTGGTGGCCTCCTACCTGCAGAAGCGGGACAAGCCGGACAACGCGCTGTTCATCGGCCGGGGCCGGGCGGACGAGCTCTGCCGCCAGTGCCAGGCCCTGGAGGCGGACGTGTGCATCCTGGACGAGGAGCTGACGGGCATCCAGGTGCGCAACCTGGAGGACGTCCTCCATGTGAAGGTGGTGGACCGCACCACGCTGATCCTGGACATCTTCGCCCAACGGGCCTCCAGCGCGGAGGGCAAGCTGCAGGTGGAGCTGGCGCAGCTGCAGTACCAGTCCACGCGGCTGATCGGCCAGGGCCTGGTGCTGTCGCGGCTGGCGGGCGGCATCGGCACCCGCGGCCCGGGCGAATCCAAGCTGGAGATGAACCGCCGCCGCATCCGCGAGCGCATGACGGAGCTGCGCCGCCGGCTGGAGGCGGTGGAAAAGCAGCGTGAGCTGCGAAGGCGCAACCGGGAGAAGAACGAGATTCCCGTGGTGGCGCTGGTGGGCTACACCAACGCGGGCAAGTCCACCCTGCTCAACGCCATGACCGGCGCGCAGGTCTACGCCCAGGATCAGCTCTTTGCCACCCTGGACGCGGTCAGCCGCCGGATGGAAACGGCGGAGCACACGCCCTTCCTGCTGACGGACACCGTGGGCTTTATCCGCAAGCTGCCCCACGCCCTGGTCAGCGCCTTCCGCTCCACGCTGGAGGAGGCGGCCCTGGCGGATGTGCTGGTGATCGTCTCCGACGGGGCCAGCCGGGAAATGCTCCAGCAGCACGAGACGGTGGAGGAGGTGCTGGCCTCCCTGGGGGCCACGGAGCAGCCCCGCATCGAGGTCATCAACAAGGTGGATCTGGGGCTTTCCAGCCCGTCGATCCCCGGGGCGGTGATGGTTTCCGCCGCCACCGGCGAGGGCCTGGAGGAGCTGCGGGCCCGCATCGCCCGGGAGCTGCAAAAGACCTACGCCCCGGTGACCTTCTTCCTGCCCTTCAGCCAGTACGGGGTGCTGTCGCAGATCCGCCCCCTGGGCAGGGTGGTCAACGAAAGCTACACCGACGAGGGTACGGAGCTGACCATCATCCTCTCCCAGACCGACCGCGACAGGCTCGTCAGCCGCTACGGCAAGGGGATCATCAGGGAATAACGAACGCGCCCCGGCTTCCGGCAAAGGAGGCAGGGGCGCGTTGTTTTGTGATTATTCCATGGCGGCGGAGTCAGGCTCCGGCGTGGCGGTGGTGAAAATTTCCAGGTGCGTGCCGCCGTCATAGTCGTAGCCCTCGTAGCCGGTTTCAGCGTTGTCGTCGTAATAGCTGGTGTCCGAGGGCGGGGGCGTGAGGGTGGCGGAGGGCGCGGCGCTGCTGATGCCCCCCAGGGGGAACACCAGCGTCAGCTGCAGCCAGTTGACCCCGTCGCTGTACTCGTTGGGATAATAGGCGTAGTACATGCGGGGGGAGGGGCCGTTCAGCGTCTCCACCGGATCCTCGAAGGAATTGGCGGGATTGCCGATGGCCTGTTTCATGTACAGGGTGGGGGTGGTCAGCGCATCCTGCAAGGTCATGGCGTCGGGGCAGGAGGCCTGGATGCAGCTGGCGGCCAGGGTCGCGAACTTTTCCAGGCTGCACACCCGCAGCTGCAGCACGGTCAGACAGTCGGCACTCAGGGTGAAGGTCAGCTCCACATCCTCAGGCCCCCAGGCGTCCTCCGAGGCGGTCACGCCCAGGACAGCAAAGGTATCGTAGCACTCAAAGAGCCTGTTGACGGGCAGCTGGCCCAGCTGCGCCAGGTTGTCGTTGACACGGGTGATGTATTCCTGCAGCTGCTGCTGGCCGGCGGTCTGGTCAGGCCAGGCCATGTCGGCCAGGGCGGAGAAGGGGAGCAGCAGCATGACCAGCAGCAGGGCTGCCAGGCGCCTAAACATTCAGCGGTTCACCTCGCAATACTTTTTAGGATTCAACGCCGGGCCTCCCGCAGGGCGATGTAGCGCTCCAGCAGCTCCACCGTCCCCTCAATACCCAGCTTGCCCGTATCCACGCACAGGTCGTAGTTGTTCACATCGCCCCAGGTGGCCGTGGCGTAGTAGTTGTAGTAGCTGGCGCGCTGCTTGTCGGCCCGGCGGACGGCCTCCTCGGCCTTGTCGGGGTTCACGCCGTAAAGCTGCACAGCCCGCTCCATGCGGCTGGCCATATCGGCCTTGATGAACACGGAGATGGCGTTCTTCTTGTCCTTGAGGACATAATCGGCGCACCGGCCCACGATGACGCAGGGACCCTCGCTGGCAATGCGGCGGATGGCGTCGAACTGCGCCAGGAAGATCTTGTGGTTCAGGGGCATATCCATGTACATGGTGCCCGCGTCGCCCCGCACCTGCATCCCCGTCACCAGGGAGAAAAGCAGCGAGCGGGTGGGCTTCTCATCGTGATCCTCGAACATTTCCTCGCAGATGCCGCTGTCCTTGGAAGCCTCCGCCAGCAGCTGCTTGTCATAATAGGGAATGTTCAGCCGCTTTGCCAGGAGCTCGCCGACCTGGCGGCCTCCGGAGCCGAACTGTCTGCCGATGGTGATGACGGAATTGGTAGTCATCCTGATCCCTCTCTTTCTTTCCTGATTGGGCGCTGGACGAAAACGGGCATCCACTTCATACGCCTCTATCATGTAACGTAATTATACCACATTTTATGCCGGATGACGATGATTTTTTCGTGAAATTTAGCGCGCTGAAGTTTTCCGATAAGGGCGGAATTTTGTCGGAGCAGCCATTGACATTGCCTGTTCGCTTTGTTACAATTACCGTTAATCACCCCATACCCATGCGTGATGCAGATTTCGGAGGAGGATGCACCCATGCTGCAAAAGGTCGTGCGAGAAGGTCTGACGTTCGACGATGTGCTGCTGGTTCCCGCCAGGAGCGAGGTTCTGCCCAAGGATGTTGATCTGTCCATTCAGCTCACCCCCAGGATCCGCCTGAATATCCCCGTCATGTCCGCCGCCATGGATACCGTGACCGACGCCCGCATGGCCATCGCCATGGCCCGCGAAGGCGGTCTGGGCATCATTCATAAGAACATGAGCATCCAGGAGCAGGCCGCGCAGGTGGATAAGGTCAAGCGCTCCGAGCATGGCGTCATCACCGATCCCTTCTTCCTCTCCCCCGAGCATCTGATTCAGGATGCGGAAAACCTCATGGCCCGCTACCGCATCAGCGGCGTGCCCATCACCCGGGACGGCAAGCTGGTGGGCATCCTCACCAACCGCGACCTGCGCTTTGAAACCGATTATTCCCGCCCCATCAGCGAGGTGATGACCAGCGAGAACCTGATCACCGCCCCCGAGGGCACCACCCTGGAGGAGGCCAAGCAGATTCTGGCCCGTCACCGCATTGAGAAGCTGCCCATCGTGGATAAGGAGGGCAACCTGCGGGGCCTGATCACCATCAAGGATATTGAGAAGAGCCACAAGTATCCCAACTCCGCCAAGGACGCCAAGGGCCGTCTGCTGTGCGGCGCGGCGGTGGGTGTGACCCACGACGTGTTCGACCGCATTGCCGCCCTGGTGGACGCCAAGGTGGACGTGATCTCCATCGACACGGCCCATGGCCATTCCGTGGGCGTGCTGCGCCAGGTGGAGGAGATCCGCAAGCGCTTCCCCGACATTCAGCTCTTCGCGGGCAACGTGGCCACCGCCGCTGCCACCCACGACCTGATCGCTGCGGGCGTTGACTGCGTGAAGGTGGGCATCGGCCCCGGCTCCATCTGCACCACCCGCGTGGTGGCCGGCATCGGCGTGCCTCAGGTGACCGCCGTGTCCGACTGCGCGGAGGAGGCCGACAAGTACGGCATCCGCGTCATTGCCGACGGCGGCATCAAGTATTCCGGCGACATCGTGAAGGCCCTGGCGGCCGGCGGCTCCTGCGTGATGCTGGGCTCCATGCTGGCCGGTACCGAGGAGGCCCCCGGCGCGACGGAGATCTACCAGGGCCGCTCCTTCAAGGTGTACCGCGGCATGGGCTCCCTGGGCGCCATGGAGCATGGCTCCAAGGACCGCTACTTCCAGGAGGACGCCAAGAAGCTGGTGCCCGAAGGCGTGGAGGGCCGCGTGCCCTACAAGGGCCTGCTGGCGGATACCATCTTCCAGATGGTGGGCGGCCTGCGCTCCGGCATGGGCTACTGCGGCGCGCGCACGATCGACGATCTGCGCAAGAA
>JBJEUJ010000343.1:0-6334 GCA_051883775.1 Aristaeellaceae bacterium
CCCTTCGGCACCTACAACGACGCGGCGGTGGAGGCCCTGCGGTGCTGCGGCGTGCTGTATGCCCGCACGGTCATCTCCACCCATCGCTTTGACATTCCCCAGGACTGGCTGCGCCTGCCCGCCACCTGCCACCATGCCGACCCGCTGCTCATGTCCCTGGCGGACCGCTTCCTGGCGGAAAGAACCACCTATGGCAGCAAGCTGTTCTACCTGTGGGGGCACAGCTATGAGTTTGAGGACAAGCACAACTGGGATGTGATCGTCCGCTTCTGCGACAAGATGGCGAACCGTCCGGAAATCTGGTACGCCACCAACGGGGAAATCTTCGGCTACCTGGAGGCCTGGCGGCAGCTGCGCACCAGCGCGGACGGCCGGACGCTGCACAACCCCACCGCCACGGCATTGTGGTTCGAGTGCGAGGGCAAGCTGTACACCCTGGCCCCCGGGCAGACGCTGCGGGTGGAATAAGACACATTATTCGGGCAGCAGATACCTTTTCGATTCCCGGAGCAGCACGGTGCATGGCCGCGCTGCTTTTTTGTGTGGGCAAGTCCTGCTCCTTTCATTCGCGTCCGGCAGGCTGACCTCCTGCTTCCCCCGGCAGGATACGGCGCATGGCAGCATCCGTCATCTTTAGACGGTCTTAATGCCATCGGCCATACGCTTTTACCCTCTTTAACTCCGCCGGGCTATGATACTCAGTATACAGGAGGCAAAAGGAGTCGTTTTCATTCATGAGCGTGCCGTATCTTCCCGCATACCCCCGGCGCAGGCTGACCTCCTTTCAGACCATCAGCCTGGGCTTTTCGGGCGTGATTCTGCTGGGGACGCTGCTGCTGTCCCTGCCCGTGGCCACCAGGAGCCGCCTGGCCGCGCCGCCGCTGGACGCGCTGTTCACCGCCACCTCCGCCGTGTGCGTGACAGGGCTGGTGGTGCATGACACGGCGAGCTACTGGTCGGCCTTCGGGCAGGCGGTGATCCTGATGCTGATCCAGATCGGCGGCATGGGGGTCATCACGGTGGCGGCGGCCTTCGCCATGATCTCCGGCCGGCGGATTTCCCTGATGCAGCGCAGCACCATGCAGGAGGCCATCGCCGCGCCCAAGGTGGGCGGCATCGTCCGGCTGACGGGGTTCATCGTCCGCACCACGCTGGTGATGGAGCTGGCGGGCGCGGCCGTCATGGCGCCGGTGTTCCTGCGGGATTTCGGGCCCAGGGGGCTGTGGATGGCGCTGTTCCATTCGGTATCGGCCTTCTGCAACGCGGGCTTTGACCTGATGGGCGGGCGGGGCGCCTATTCCTCCCTGACCAGCTACCAGGCGCAGCCGGTGATCAACGCTGCGGTGATGCTGCTGATCATCGTGGGCGGCGCGGGCTTCATGACCTGGGACGATGTGCGCACCAACCGCCTGCATTGGCGGCGCTACCGGATGCAGACCAAGGTGATCCTGTCCGCCATGGCGCTGCTGCTGGCGCTGCCTGCGGCGTATTTCTACTTTTGCGAGTTTGCGGCCCTGCCCGGACGGGAGCGGCTGCTGGCGTCCCTGTTCCAGGCTGTGACCCCCAGGACGGCAGGCTTCAACACGGTGGAGCTGTCCGCCATGAGCCAGACCGGCCAGGCCGTCGTCATGGCGCTGATGCTCACCGGCGGCTCGCCGGGCTCCACCGCCGGGGGCATGAAAACCACCACCGTGGCGGTGCTGCTGTCCACGGCGGTGTCCACCTTCCGGCGCAAGGAGAGCCCCCAGCTCTTCGGCAGGCGGATTGACGACGGCGTGGTCAGGAACGCCGCCACCATCCTGCTGATGTATCTGACGCTGTTCTTCTGTGGCGGGCTGGTGATCAGCGCGGCGGAGGGCCTGCCGCTGCTTCCCTGCCTGTTTGAGACCGCCTCCGCCGTGGGCACGGTGGGGCTGACCCTGGGCATTACACCGGAGCTGGGCACGGTTTCCCGGGTCATCCTGATGCTGCTGATGTTCTTCGGGCGGGTGGGCGGCCTGACGCTGATCTTCGCCGCCGGCTCCGGCGCGAAGCCGCATGCGTCCCGCTGCCCCCGGGAGAAAATCACCGTTGGATAAAGGAAGGAGAACGCGCGGGTATGAAATCCATTCTTCTGATTGGTCTGGGCCGTTTTGGAAAGCATATTGCCATCCACCTCAATCAGCTGGGGCATCAGGTGATGGCGGTGGACAATGTGGAGGATCGGGTGGAGGCGGTGCTGCCCTTTGTGACCAACGCGCAGATTGGCGACAGCACCAACGCGGACTTCCTTCGCTCCCTGGGCGTGCCGAATTACGACGTGTGCATCGTGGCCATCGGGAACGATTTCCAGTCATCCCTGGAGACTACCTCCCTTCTCAAGGAGCTGGGGGCCAGGCTGGTGGTGTCCCGGGCGGCCAGGGATGTGCATGCCAAGTTTCTCATGCGCAACGGCGCGGACGAGGTGGTCTATCCCGAGAAGCAGCTGGCCAAATGGACGGCCATCCGTTACAGCGCCGACCACATCCTGGATTACATTGAGCTGGACGAGGATCATGCGATCTTCGAGATCATGGTGCCCCGGGAGTGGGCCGGGCGAAGCATCGGGCAGATTGACATCCGCAAGCGCTACAGCATCACCATCCTGGGCCTGAAGGAGAACGGGAAGCTGGCGCTGTCCCTGTCCCCGGACACGGTGCTGCCCGAGGGCGCGGCCATGCTGGTGCTGGGCCGCAACAAGGCTGTGCAGAAGTGCTTCCATATCTAAACCAGGCGGGGTGGCAACCGGGAGGAGGCGGGCTGATGGAGATTCTGGCGGCGGTGGGGCTGGCAGCGGCGATCTTCGCGGCCGGGCTGATGCTGATGAATCGGGTGGACCGGTGGCTGCGGGCGGCGCAGCAGGTGCGGGACGGGCATGTCGCCCGGGAGGAACGCAGCCTGCGCATCGGCGTGTGCGATCCGATGGCAGCGGGAAGCCTGTCGGAGACGCTGGCCGGGGAGGAACAGGCGGAGCAGGGCGTGCCGGTGCGCCTTTTGTGCGGGACGGAGATGGAGCTGCTCCGGGCCATGCGGGAGCGGAGGCTGGATCTGGCGCTGCTGCCGGAGAGCGTCCGGGACATGGGCGAGGGCATTCATGCCTGCCCGGTGCAGCTGAGGCGCAGCCTTATGCTGCGGGGCGGCGTGCGGGAGGAGCCCTTGATGGCCGGGCCGGTGCGGCGCGTGCTGGTATGGACGGCGGCAGGAGCAGCCGAGGCGGAATGCCTGCTGCGGGCCTGGCAGAGCGCGAACGGAAGGCGTAGCGGCGAGGGCGGCAATGTGGTATAATGCCCTGGAGCGCACTTGCAGGTGGAGGGGGCAGGGAACCCATGGAGATACCGGGGAGGCAAGCAGGACCGGGTCAGCCCGCGCAGGGATATGAGGGCGCTGTGCGCCGGGGGCAGCTGAAGATTTTCTTTGGCTATGCCGCAGGGGTGGGGAAAACCTACGCCATGCTGCAGGCGGCGCGGCAGGCCCGGAGCCGGGGCGCGGATGTGGTGGTGGGCTGCATCGGCCCGGAGGCGGGCGCGCAGACCAGGACGCTGCTGTCGGGAATGGAGCAGCTGCCTGCACGGCTTGCGGGCCGGGGCGGCGAAACGCTGCGGGAGTTCGACCTGGACGCGGCGCTCAGGCGCAAGCCGCGGCTGATCCTGGTGGACGAGCTGGCGCACGCCAACGCCCCGGGCAGCCGCCATGCCAAGCGCTATCAGGATGTGCGGGAGCTGCTTGGCGCAGGCGTGGATGTGTACACCACCGTGAACGTGCAGCACATCGAAAGCCTGAACGACACCGTAGCCGCCATCACCGGGGCCATGGAGCCGGAGCGTATCCCGGATTCCATGTTCGACCAGGCGGATCAGGTGGAGCTGGTGGATATTGAGCCGGCGGAGCTGCTGGAGCGGCTGGCGGCGGGGGGCCAGGACGCTTCGGCGCAGGGATACACGGTGGAGAAGCTCACCGCCCTGCGGGAAATCGCCCTGCGCCGCTGCGCCGACCGGGTCAACCTGCTGACGGACAGCGCCCGGAGCAGCAGCGATTATCATACGGACGAGCATATCCTGGTGTGCCTGTCCTCCTCGCCCTCCAACGCGAAGATCATCCGCACGGCGGCCCGCATGGCGCAGGCCTTCCGCGGGGCCTTCACCGCCCTGTTTGTGGAAACGCCCGCCACCGCCGCCATGCAGGAGGAGGACAAGCAGCGCCTGCGGGAGAACATGCGCCTGGCGCGGCAGCTGGGGGCGGTGATCGAGACCACCTACGGGGAGGACGTGCCCTTCCAGATTGCGGAATTCGCCCGGCTGTCGGGGGTGTCGAAGATTGTCATTGGCCGAAGCACCGCCACCCGCAGGAGCTTCTTTGGCAAGCCAACCCTGACCGAGCGGCTCATTGCCGCCGCGCCCAGCCTGGATATTCACGTGATCCCTGACGCCAGCGCGGGCGGCAGCTACCGGGAGCAGCGGCGGCGGCTGGCCCGGGTGATGCCCCTCAGGGATCTGGGCGTCAGCGCGCTGACGCTGCTCATGGCCACGGTGATCGGCTATATTTTCTATGCCCTGGGCTTCACCGAGGCAAACATTGTGGCGGTGTATATCTTCGGCGTACTGGTGATCTCGGTCATCGCCACCTCACCCCTGTGCGGGCTGCTGGCCTCCGCTGTCAGCGTGCTGGTGTTCAACTTTTTCTTCACCATTCCGCGCTTCACCTTTCAGTTCAGCGACCCGGCCTATCTGGTGACCTTCGCCATCATGTTCATGGTGAGCATGCTGACGGGCTCCCTGGCCGCGCGGCTGAAGGACAACGCCCGTCAGTCCGCCCATGCGGCCTTCCGCACAAGGATCCTGTTTGAAACCAACCAGCTCCTTCAAAAGGCCCGGGACGAGGCCTCCGTGTTCAACGCCACGGCGGGGCAGCTGATGAAGCTGCTCAACCGGGATCTGGTCGTCTACCAGGCGGAGGGACAGACGCTGCTCGCCCCGGAGGTCTACCGCAGCTCCGGCAGCGATCAGGCCGACCTGACAGATGAGGACGAGCGGGCGGTGGCCGCCTGGGTCCTGCGCAACAACAAGCACGCCGGAGCCACCACCGACACCTTCTCCGGCGCGCGCTGCCTGTACCTGGCCATCAGGGTCAGCCAGCAGGTGTACGGCGTGGTGGGCATCGCCATGCGGGAGGCGCACCTGGATTCCTTCGAGAACAGCGTGCTGCTGTCCATCCTGGGGGAATGCGCCCTGGCGCTGGAGAACATCCGCAACGCCCGGGAAAAGGAGGAGGCCGCGCTCCTGGCCCGCAACGAGCAGCTGCGGGCGAACCTTCTGCGCACCATCTCCCACGATTTGCGCACGCCCCTGACCTCCATCTCCGGCAGCGCGGACAACCTGCTCTCCAATTATCAGAAGATGGACGACGCCACCCGCCTGCAGACCTTCACCGACATTTACGACGACGCCATGTGGCTGATCAGCCTGGTGGAGAACCTGCTGGCCGTCACCCGGATCGGGGACGGGCAGGTGAGCCTGAACCAGTCCGTGGAGCTGGTGGACGAGGTGATCGCCGAGGCGCTGCGGCATGTGAGCCGCAAGGCACGGGAGCATGTCATCCGCACCTCCACCGCGCGGGAGCTGATCCTGGGGCGCATGGATGTGAAGCTGATCGTGCAGGTGCTCATCAACCTGGTGGACAACGCCGTCAAGTACACGCCCCCGGGATCGGTCATCGACATCCGCACGGAGGAGAAGGACGGCTGGGTGGAGGTGTCCGTGGCGGACAACGGCCCGGGCATTCCTGACGAGCAGAAGCCCCGCATCTTCGACATGTTTTACAGCGGTGCGAACAGGATTGCCGACAGCCGAAGGAGCCTGGGCCTGGGGCTGTCGCTGTGCAGGTCCATCGTGGCGGCCCATGGCGGCGCCATCGCCGTCAGGGACAATCAGCCCCATGGCGCTGTGTTTACCTTTACGATTCCTGCCGGGGAGGTAGAGCTGCATGAATAAACCCCTGATCCTCGTGGTGGAGGATGATCCGCCCGTGCGCAACCTGATGACCACCACCCTCAAGGCCAACGATTACCGCTTCCTGACGGCGGCCTGCGGCGGGGCGGCCATCCTGGAGGCTGCCTCCCACAACCCGGATATTGTCCTGCTGGACCTGGGCTTGCCGGACATGGACGGCGTGCAGGTGATCCGCACCATCCGCTCCTGGTCCAACATGCCCATCATCGTCATCAGCGCCCGCAGCGAGGATACGGACAAGATCGAGGCCCTCGATGCCGGCGCGGACGATTACCTGACCAAGCCCTTCTCCGTGGAGGAGCTGCTGGCCC
>JBJEUJ010000344.1:0-27520 GCA_051883775.1 Aristaeellaceae bacterium
TTGTCCAGGGAGGTCACGTAGCTGCTGGCATTGTTGGTGATGCTGATCGGGAAGGACGCTGCGTCGCCCACGTACTGCCGCACAATCTCATAGCGGAGAATGCCGTCCTCAAACACCGCAATGTGCGGATGCTCCTGCAGGTACTCGATGTACTCCTCCAGGCACAGATCCAGCGTATGCATCACGGCGGCGTTGCCCTTGCCCACGTAGCGGTAGGCCCGCAGGGATACGCTCACGCCCGTCTTGTAGCTCTTGTCCGCCGTGCCCTTGATGGGATAGTCCGTCTTGGGGAAGCGGAAAACCAGGCCGTATTTCCAGCAGTTTTCGGACAGCCACTGGCCCTCGGGCGTCTCCACGTAGGTGGTGTTGTTCACCGTGGCGTCGCCCCGCTTGTACAGGCGCAGGGTGAAGGTCAGGCCGGAGTTGAACTCGCTGGTGCCGGGATAGTTCACGTCCTTCTTCGTCCGGGCGATCAGCGCGTCGCCGGAATACCGGCTGGCATACTGCTCCATGTACTTGTTGAACAGGGCGTTCTGCTCCTCATAGGAGCGGTAGGCCTCGTCCACCATGTAGTTTTCGTAGCCCTCGGCCGCAGCGGCGGTCACCGCCTCCTGCAGGGCGTTGATGGCTTCGGGGAACAGCAGCAGGTTGTAGTTGGCCACCTGCACCTTGCCGCCGGTGTAGCTGCCGATGCTCACCAGCGCCTCCTCGGAGAAGTCCTCCGGGCGGGAGTGCCATTCGTTGACCAGCAGCATGCCGTTATTCATCACATCGGCGCGGTTGACGGTGACCTGCCCGGGATTCTCCAGGGGATAGTTGGTCAGATCCACCACGTCCCAGCCCTGGGTCTTCTGCGGCGGCCAGGCCAGGTTCGCCCCGGACTGGGACTCCGCCTCGAACTCCGCCAGCGCGCGGGCGTATTCCTGGTTCCGCTGCTCGTTGATGGCCTCAACCTCCGCCTGCAGCTGGGACAGCGCATTCGCCCGGTAGGTCGTAATGGCGTTGCCCAGCAGCATGCAGCCAGCCGCCAGCACCGCCAGGCATATGGTCAGGATGAGCATCACCTTGATGGGATCGCGCCGTTTCTGCTTCTTCATAGTCGTGGAAGCACCTGCCTTCCGCAAGGTCATTGGGTATCAAGATAACGGATCGCCCGGGGTATTTTCATCCATCATGGGCAGGAATATCCGTATTCTTCTTTGTGATATTCTCCACAGGAAATGGGAGTTCCTTCTTTTTCCGAAAGGAAACCCGCAGCCTTCCCGGCGGATTTTTCTCCCGCCGGGCGCATTGCTTTCCCGTGTCCGAGCGTCTATAATACAGGGGAGAGATTGCATAACAGGAGGCCGAGCATGAGGGTCAGACGGAGGAAGAACCAGTACATCTTTGCCCCGGAGAAGCCGGGCAAGCGCCGCCGCGGCATGACGGTGTGGGTCGGTGTGTTTCTGCTGCTGGCCGTGGCAACGGTGTTCACGGCCAACTTTGTGATGGATCACCAGGTGATGTATGTGAAGCAGAGCGTCACCGTACAGAACCTGTCCGACGACCTGGAAAACTGGACGATCCTCCATTTCAGCGACCTGCACGGCCGGGAGCTGGGCGACAAGCAGGCAGCCATCCAGTCCGCTATCAAAGGGCTGGCCTATTCCTCCGTGGTGTTCACGGGGGACATGATCGGCGTGGACGGGGATCTCCAGCCCTTCCTGGATCTGGTGGCGCTGCTGCCGGAAAACACCCCCAAGCTCTATATCCCCGGCGACAGCGACCCGGATTACCTCTGCGGCGAGGCCCACGGCAGCCTGAGCGTCTACGCGGACTGGGCGGTGCGCCTGCAGGAGGCGGGCGTGACCATTGTGGATGAGCCGATCTGCTTCACCCGGGGCAAGAGCAACATCTACTTCATCCCCGAGTACCTCTACACCCTGGACCTGGACGGCATGGAGGCCGCCTACCGGAGCCAGCTGGATCAGCTGAACCAGTACCTGGATCTCACCCCGGACGAGGCCGCCTACAAGCGCCTGTGCGAATACCAGCTGGGCCGGGTGGAGCGCATCCGCGAGGTGAAAAAGGCCATCACCGAAAAGGACGTGCAGATCGTCCTGACCCACACGCCCCTGACCCGGGACTATGTTTCCACCATGCTCCAGTGGAGCGACAGGAGCGACATGTTCTCCCTGCGCCAGGCCGCGCTGATTCTGGCGGGGCATTACTGCGGCGGACAGTGGCGCATCCCCGGCATGGGTGCGATCCATGTGCCGGACTACGGCTGGTTCCCCGACGACAGCCTGCTGCAGGGGCTGGACTATCTCTCCGGCATCCCCCAGTACATCAGCCCGGGCCTGGGCGCGTCGGATTACTACCGCTGGCAGCCGGGGCGGCTGTTCAACAGCCCCACCGTCACCATGATCGCCCTGACCGCCCGCATCCAGTGACGCTTTCCGGCAACAGCAAGCAGAGGGGACCGCATGGCATTGCGGCCCCCTCCTTATGTCAACAGCCCGTCGGCCGGTGCCATCCCCCTCATCATCAGTCCAGGTTGTAGGCCGCCCATTCGGTGCCTTCGTCCGCGCCGGACAGATCGCATCCGTCTCCATAGGTATCCACAGTGACGGTCACGTTGCTCTCCCCCTGGAGATACACCGTGCCGTCGCTGCCCAGGATGCTCACGCTCAAGCCCTGGCTGTCCGTCACCGCGCCCGTGCATTGCAGGCTGCCGAGCCGGCAGTCCTCCGTCACCACCCAGCTGGAGTTTTCATCTACCCAGACCTGGATTGTCCCGGCGCCGGCGTCCTCCGCCGTCTTCACGCAGCCCGTCCATGCGCTGCTGTCCGTCAGGTACAGGGCCAGGCTGGTCTCGCCCTCCAGCGACACGTCGCCCCGCAGCACCTGGGTAATGGCCGTCAGCGTACAAGCGCTGTCCTTCACGCCCAGCAGCATGCCGCCGTCCTCCCCGGCCTGGATGTCCACACGGGTCAGCACGATCCGGCAGGGAACGCCGCTTACGGCAAACGCACCGCTGCCGCTGCCCCGCAGCACCCCGCCGTTGAGCTCCAGCTGCGCCGCCAGCGTGCTCTCCCCATCCACGCCCTGATCCAGCGCCACAGCCCACAGCCCCTCCGCCATGGCGGCGGACAGCTCACAGTCATACAGGCGCACCGTGCTGGCCCCGGCCATGCGCAGCGCCTCGGAGGCTGCGGCGGTCAGCTGCGCGCCCCGGGCAATCACCTCGCCCGTGACCTCCGCCGCCGGGGAGAAGGCCCCCTCCGTCAGGTAGCTGCCGCCGTCCGCCACAAGCTGACCCCCGCCGGAGACCAGCAGCGCTCCGGCATTTTCGCCCCGGGTATGCACGGTCAGGCTGTTCGCCCGCAGAAGGCTCCCGGCAGCGGCATGCACGCCCCCGGAGCCCGCCTGGATGGTATCCACCACCGTGTCCGCAGCGTGGATGGTCCCGTCGCCGTAGGCAAACAGGCCCGTCGCGCCCTTGCTGTCCGTGGTGACGGTGCAGTCCGATAATGCCGCCATACCGCCGGAGACCAGCACTGCCGCGCCCACGCCGTAGCTGTACGCCATGTCGCCCCCGTCGCTGTCCGCCGAGGTGCGGGTGATGGCCGCGCCGCTGGCCGTCAGCGTCCCGGCGGAGACGTGGATGGTGTTTTCATTTTTGCCCGTGGAGGCCACCATTTCCCCCTCAAGCCCGGTGTCCATGGTCACGTTCATCACCGCGTCATAGCTGTCGGGCTGGGTCGCGGAGGAGAGGGGCTTCTCCGGCGCAGCAGGCGGATCGGCTTCCTCCCCGCCAGAAGCGGCCTGCTTGCTTTGGCCGGGCTCCGACAGATTCTCCTGAGCAATATCCTCCGCCAGGCCCGGAATACAGCTGGCCAGCATCGCCAGCACCAGGATGGTATCCACAACCTTCTTCATGGCTGTCCTCCTTATAACATAAAAGCGCGTTGGAAGCCTTTGGACGCTGCCATTATCCTATACCTTCTTGACCTGCCCATGAAGGATATGTGAATTTTCTCCGATGCTCCGGCCTGATGCGCACAAAAACAGCCGCCCCACCGGACGGCTGCAGATTTTCTGCTGGATTCGGCCGCTTTCTCCCGCTCAGCGCAGGGCGCAGCCGGGGCTGGCCAGCACCTCCCCCAGCCTGCACAGGCAGAAGGGATGGCCCTCGGGATCCAGCATAACCGTCCAGTCCTGGGAGAACTGCGTCCGGGCCGGGGTCGCGCCGCAGCGCAGGGCATGCTCCACCGCCGCGGGCAGCTCCGCCACGGCGAAGTCCAGGTGCTCCATGGTCTGCTGCGCGCCGGGCTCCTCCGGCCACACCGGCGGCACATAGGCGTCGTTGCGCTGGAAGGTCAGGGCGGGGTACTCGCCGTGGCTGGTTCCCGGCGCGCCCAGGCAGGCGTACTCCTCGTCGTGCCAGTAGATCGTCCAGCCGATCAGCTCCGCATAGAACTTCGCCAGGGCGTAGGGATCCCTGCAGTCGATGGTGGTGGCCTGAAGCCGGATGACGGGGCGGTCCTGTGCCATGGAAATCCTTCCTTTCTATTTTCTTCGCCATGCAAAAAGGCAGGAGCGCGCTTCGCCCCTGCCGGAGATGCCGATTATTTCTTGCCGGTCTTGCGGATGGTGGCGTCCGGCTTGGCCGCCTGCTTCATGAACGCCGAGGGGGAGATGCCCACGATGTTCTTGAACTGCTTGCTGAAATGGTAGGGATCCTGCATGCCCACCTCGATGCCCGCCTGGCGGACGGTGTAGTTCTGCTCCCGCAGCAGCTCCTTGGCGCGCTCCATCTTGCAGTGCAGCACATAGCTCAGCGGCGGCATGCCCACCTCGCTGACAAAGCGCTTGCGGAAGGTTTCCATGGGCATGCGGGAAATGGCCGCCATCTCCGCCAGGGAAAAGTTGTCCCTGTACTGGTTGGCGCGCAGGGTGTCCACCACCTTGGCGATCTCATGGGAGAGCATGGCGTCCATGGCCACGGGCTGTCCCCAGTGGCTGGCCAGCATGCCGTACATCAGGTGCTGCAGCTGATAGGTGGCGTCCCCCGTGCCGGAGTGGCGCACCATCACCTGGACGATCTGCTTGGCCAGATACATCTGGCTGGGCAGCGCGCCCTGCTTGAGGGGCATGTGCAATAGCGCGCCCATCTTGCGCACCACCATGGGCGCCAGCGGGCCCTCCAGGGCCACCCACAGGCAGCGGGCCGCGCCCTCCACCCTCAGGCCGGTTTCCTTGTCACCCGCCGGCAGAAAGCAGGTCTGCTCCGCCTTCAGGAGCAGCTCGGTCCCCTGCCAGCACAGCGTGGCCTCGCCGTCCTCCACGGCGAACCAAACCCATTGCTCATGGGGCTTGATCGCATAGGTTCCCTCTTCCAGCACGACGCTGCCGGCTGCGTGGATCCACGCGCCGCTGGAACGGGTCAGGCTGCCGGGCTTGTGCCAGCCTTCCACCACCAGCGTATCGGCGCCCGCCTCCAGCCCCGCGAACAGATAGGACTCCATTACCATTCCTCCCGAATGCGGATAAATTTCCATTTTGTCCAGTATACATCCCATACCTGCCAATGTCAAGGGTTCCGGCGAAATATCCGCCTGATTCCGACAAATTTCTTCCCTGTGCGCACAGGAAGGATATGGTGCCGTGCTGTCCGGCTGCCGGAGGGCATAAACTCCGGCGGGAGGGATGCACATGTTTGAGCTTCTGGCGCTGATGATGCAGGAGTGTCTGTTCTTTCTGGGGTACATCACGGGGAAGTCGCAGTTCCCCAAGCCGCTGACCCGCCAGGAGGAGGCGGAGGCCATCGCCCGCATGCAGGCCGGGGACGATGAGGCCCGCAAGGCCCTCATCACCCACAACCTGCGCCTGGTCAGCCACATCGCCCGCAAGTACCAGGTGCCCGGCTACGGCCCGGACGACCTGATCTCCATCGGGGTCATTGGGCTGATCAAGGCGGTGAACAGCTTCAAGCCGGACTCGGGGACAGCGCTGGGCACCTATGCCGCCCGGTGCATTGAAAATGAGATTCTCATGACGCTGCGGGCCTCCCGCAAGCGGCAGGGGGACGTGTCGCTGCAGGATCCCATCAGCTCCGACGGGGAGGGCAACGACATCACCTTCATGGACATCCTGGGTACCGACCAGGACGCCCTGGAGGAGGAGGTGATCCGCAAGGTCACCCTGGAGCGGGTGCGGCGGGTGCTGCGCCTGCTGCCCGCCCGGGAGCGGCTGGTGCTGGAGATGCGCTACGGCCTGACCGACGGCGTGCAGCATCCCCAGCACGAAATCGCCCGGCTGCTGGGCATATCGCGCAGCTATGTATCGCACCGCCGCTAATGCAAGCGCCGCGCTGTTCCGCCCCTGCCGGCCGGCATGGGCAGCCCTGACCAGGGCGCAGGCGGACAAGCCGTCGAGCCTGAGTACAGGTCTGCGGCGGAGCCTTGCCGGGGGGAAAGAGGCATCAGCCATGGTCGCCGGGCATTGCTTCCGGCGGCAGCATATCCTTGCAATCCGCCGGGAAACCCGGTATACTGTTGCCAAGTGTTTCCCGTGCGATTGAAATGAGGCTGATGAAGATGAAACGCATCGTGGCATGGCTTCGCCGCTGCGGCGGGCGTCTGCTGGATATGCTGGGCCGCCTGCGGCTGATGACCATCCTGACGGCGACGGTGGTCATTGCCGTGATCCTGTTCACCCTGTCCCTGCTCCTGTCCAACCGCATTGCCCAGGGGCTGATTCACTCCGAATACGAGGAGTACAACGAGACCATCTTCCGCCAGGCCGAGGCGGCCATCAACCGCTCCGTGTTCGACCTGTCCCAGCTTAGCTATACCTTCATGTCCAACGACACCGTGGGCGAGTACCTGCGCGCAGGAACCTTCGATACCCGCACAAGCATGATGGATTCCCTCAAGGCGGAATTCGACCGCCTGATCACCATCCAGTCCGACATCAAGAGCATCCTGCTCTACGACCTGAGCGGCAAGACCATCGCCTCCGCCAGCACGGGCAGCGTCCCCACCCCCGCCCTCGTCATGGCGGACAGCATCACCTTTTCCGGCCGCACGGTGCTGAACAACCGGGACTTCTTCAGCATCCATCTGCCCGTGTACAACCTGGACTCCTCCCGCCGCTCCCAGAAGCTGGGCTACTGCCAGATCATCGTCAGCATGGACTTTCTGCGCAAGAGCCTGGAGGAAATCCTGCCCAACCCGGACTACTTCTGCCTGCTCACCGACGGGCAGGGGAAAATGCTGCTGAAGGAGGGGGACATTCCCCCGGAGCTGATGCAGGAGCTTCTGTCCATGGAGGAGCTGTCCTCCGGCCCGGAGGGCCAGGTGCTCTATCAGGCCCGGCTGGACCGCACGCCCTGGATCATTCACTTCGGCGTCCCCCAGAAGCAGCTCTACGCCTCCATCAACCTCCTGCAGCGCAACTATCTGATTACCTACCTGATCATCGGCTGCCTGCTGCTCCTGCTCTTTGTGGCTATTTACGCCGGGGTGCTGCGGCCCATCCGCACCCAGATCCAGTTCATGACCTACTACGCCGCCAACCGCACCAGCCGCATGCCCGTCGCCTCCCGCAACGAGATGGGCCAGCTGGCCAGCCACCTCAACCAGATGCTGGACGATATTGACCAGCTCACCGCCGAGAATGTCAAAGCCCAGCAGCGCATCCTGGAGGCCCAGTACCAGGAGAAGCAGTCCGAGCTGTTCGCCTACCGCAATCAGGTCAACCCCCACTTCCTGCGCAACACCTTCGAGACCATCCGCGGCATGGCCCTGTACCACCATGTGGAGGACATCGCCGCCATCACCGAGTCCCTGTCGGAGCTGTTCTCCTATAACCTGCTGGGCAAGGGCTACGCCCCCATCCGCGAAATTCAGGCCCACATCGAGAACTACACCGCCATCATCCGCTACCGCTTCAACAACCGCCACACCATCGTGACCGACATCGCCCCGGAAACCCTCGACGTGCTCTTTCCCAAGATGGTGGTGCAGCCCCTGGTGGAAAACGCCATCTTCCACGGCCTGGAAACCGTGGAGCAGGGCGGCAGCGTATCGGTGACCATCAGCCAGTCCCCGGACGCCCTCCGCCTGCTGCTCACCGTGGCGGACAACGGCCACGGCATGACCCCCGAGGAGCTGAAGACCCTGGAGGCCGACCGCATGGCCTACGACCGCACCAACGACTTCCCCGCCCGCAAGCACGGGGTGGGCATCATCAACATCTACCGCCGTCTGCGGCTGTTCTACGGCGACGCGCTGGAATTTTCCATCGACAGCGCCCTGGGGAAGGGCACCACGGTGCGCATCAGCGTACCCTGCGGCATTGGCGATATGGAGGCGCAGCATGTACCGGGTTTTTTTGATTGACGACGAGCCATGGGCCATGGTGACCCTGGAGCTGCTCATCGACTGGCAGAGCCTGGGGTTTGAGATTGCCGGAAAGGTGGACAACGCCCGCGCCGCCTGGGAGCAGGTGCTGCAGCAGAAGCCGGACGTGATTGTCACCGACATCCGCATGCCGGGCCTGAGCGGGCTGGAGCTGCTCAGCCGAATCCACGAATCGGCCCTGCCCGTGGAAGTGGTGCTGGTCAGCGCCTTCGCGGACTTCGCCTATGCCCAGGAGGCCATCAGCAAGGGGGCCTTCGATTACCTGCTCAAGCCCGTGCGCAGCGACAAGCTGACCGATTGCATCCATCAGCTGCGGGAGAAGCTGGACCGGCGCCGCGCACAGCAGGGCCAGGAGGAGGTTCAGCGCCGCAGGGAAATTCTCACCCGCTCCGCCACGGCCCCGGAGGCCTTCCGTGCCCTGGGCGGGAGGGCGGAGGGCGGGATTGCCCTGCTGCACGGCGGCGCGCCGCTGGAGGCGCTGCTGGCGGAGGACGCCGCGCTCTCCGCATGGCCCCGGGTGGCCCTGGACGACGGGGAAATCACCGCGCTGCTTCCCTGGCAGGAGGATCTGCCAGAGCGGCTGTCCGCCCTGTGCAGGGCGCGGGGCGGGACGGGGGTCTACGGCCTGGCCCGGGGCGACGCCCGCCTGGACACGCTGATCTACCTGGCGCGCAACGCCTGGCTGTCCGCCCGCTTCGCGGGTGCGCCGGGGTTTGTGGCCACGCTGGACAGCCCCGGCTACGCCCGGGAGGTGGACCTGTTCCTGGCCCTGCAGTACAACCGCCGCAGCATGGTGCTGAGCCACCTGGAGGCGCTGCGCCATGAGGTGGAGGCCGGGCGGCTGATGCTGGACAAGCTCTTCGCCCTGCTGCTCAACATGGACAGCTTCTGGCGGCACGGGCATGGGGGAGCGTCCCTCTTCCCGACGGAATGGAAGCGGCCGGCCGACCTGACGCGGGACTATCCCGACTGTGACGCCCTGTTTGCCCATCTGAGCGCCGTCTTTGCCGATGATCCGGAGGAGGCGCTGCTCCTGCCGGTGATGGAGGAAATCGAGGAGCGCTATGCCTGCAACCGTACCGTGGCCGATCTGGCGCAGGAGCTGGGGGTCAGCCAGGCGCACCTGAGCCAGCTGATCCGCCGCCGCACGGGCAAGACCTACTCCGAGCTGGTGCAGGAAAAGCGCATGAACAGGGCCAAGGAGCTGCTGGCCTACTCGGAAAGGGCGGTGATGGACATCGCCCTGGAGGTGGGGTACTCCGACCAGTTCTACTTCTCCAAGCTGTTCAAGCGCCTGTGGGGCATGTCCCCCAACGCATGGCGCAAGCAGGCCCGTTCTGGCAATAAAATTACCAAATCCGAAATGGAATAGTCCATGTACATCCGCCTCCGGTCGTATTATGATGAAAAACAAGGAGAATGTCCGGTATCTGTTGACATTCTCAAAAAAAGAACGGAGGTACATGCACATGAAAAGGTTTGCCGCAATCGCCATGGTTCTGGCGCTCCTGATCACCCCCCTGTTCGGCCAGAGCGCGCTGGCGGAGGACGTGGTCATCAACTGGTACTCCGACGTGTCCGGCTGGGGCCCCGCCAACTGGAACGGCGTCTCTTCCTCGCCGCTGCTGGACGCGCTGAAGGAGAACTTCGGCGTGACCATGTCCATTGAGCAGCCCGCCACCGACGCCGCCACCAAGCTGGCGCTGATGATCGCCACCAACGACCTGCCCGACCTGATCTCCATCACCGACTCCGAGACCATCGCGCAGCTGATCGAATCCGGCTACGTGTACACCATCCCCGAGTTCCTGGAGCAGTATGATCCCGACTCCCACCTGCTCACGGACTTCCCCGAGGACGTGAAGAAGGCCATCACCGACGCCTATGGCGACTGGTGGTTCTTCCCCTCCCACATGGACTCTGTGGATCACCGTGAAACCTATCCCCTGTGCTCCGAGGCCTATGTGAACAACGTGGTGTATGGCTCCAACTCCGCCATCATGTTCAACACCAAGATCATGGAGGATCTGGGCATCACCCAGGAGGATGTGCAGACCCAGGACGCCTTCATGGCCACGCTGGAGAAGGTCAAGACCTCCGGCTACACCGTGGACGGCAAGCCCGTGATTCCCGCCACCATGAACGCCAATCTGTGGATCGGCGGCTCCCTGGACGGCAACATGAGCATGTCCTTCGGCATCGCGCCCGTGGACGCCGAGGGCAACTACCGCCACAAGGAAATGAACCCCGGCTACAAGGAAGTGCTGAAGTTCGCCAATGACATGGTGCGCGGCGGCTACATGGATCTGGACCTGCTGACCCTGGACGAGAACGCCCTGGTCACCATGATCGACGCCGGTCAGGTGTTCTGCTGGTTCGGCAACCCCGCCCAGACCAACCTGGCCAACGCCAACATGACCTCCTTCGGCCCCATCCTGTCCCGCACGGGCGCTGTGCCTGTCATGGGCATCAACTCCCAGGCCGGCACCGGCTGGATCAAGACCTTCGTGTCCAAGAACTGCAAGAACCCCGAGGCCCTGGCCAAGGCGTTCTCCTTCATGTCCAGCGAGGAAGGCCTGTGGCTGAACTACTACGGCGTGGAGGGTGTTGACTACACCAAGCAGGAGGACGGCACCATGGTCCGCACCGCCGAAGGCCTGCAGCGCTACAACGACAACTACATCCAGAACATCTGGCTGTGGCCCTTCAACGATACCGACTTCTTCTGGTGCACCACCCCCGGCCCCGACAAGCAGTCTGACGGCGCCAACGGCTCCGACATGGCCTACTCCATCGCCTGCTCCGCCATGGGCCGCTGGGAAACCACCTACATCTACAACTCCGGCCTGCTGACCAACGTGGACTCCAAGCCCCTGGATCCCACCAGCGACCTGGGCATCAAGTACACCCAGATTGAGCACTACCTGGAGAGCCAGAAGGCCAAGATCGTGGCCGCTGCCACCGAGGAGGACTTCGAGAAGGAGTACCAGGCGATGATCGACACCCTGAACAGCTACGACATCACCGCTGTGGACGCCGCCCTGAACGAGTATCTCCAGGCTGCCTGCGCCGCCAACGAGCAGAAGATCGAGAACCCCAACGCTGCCATCTACGAGTAATCCCTGTTTTCCCCCGCACGGCGGAGTCCCCTTCGCCGTGCGGCTTTTCCCCTGCCGCGGCACGGCCCGTCCCCCTGCGGGAATGGCCTGCCACGGCAGCATGACGATCTGCTCCATCTGGCAGCACAAGGAGGCTACTATGGCAAGAAAAGACACGCGCGGGAAACTGGGCTATGAGTTCGGCGTGCAATTCCAGCTGCATTCCATGATGCTGCCGGGCCTGCTGCTGATGCTCCTGTTCAACATCGTACCGCTCTTCGGCCTGCTTCTGGCATTCAAGAACTACAAGGTGACCTCCGGCATCGCCGGCATCTTCACCAGTCCCTGGTACGGCTTCCAGAACTTCAAGATTATCTTCTCCAACCACGACTTCGGCAACATGATCGTCAACACGCTGGGCATCAACCTCATCGGCCAGCTTGTTTCGATCCCCCTGACCATCATCCTGGCGCTCTTCATCAATGAAATTCCCCACGAATCCATGAAAAACACGGTGAAAACGGTCACCTACATGCCGCACTTTGTTTCGTGGGTCGTGTTCGGCACCATCGTCATCAACCTGCTTACCTCCGACGGCGTCATCAACAAGCTGCTCATCGCCATGGGGGTGCTGGACAACCCGGTGGTGTTTATGGCCAAGCCCAATTATTTCTGGACCATCAGCATCGTATCCAGCCTGATCAAGGAGATCGGCTGGGGCACCATCCTCTACACCGCCGCCATCTCCGGCGTGGACACCACCCTCTACGAGGCCGCGGAGATTGACGGCGCGGGCCGCTACCGCAAGATGTGGTACATCACCCTGCCCACCATCAAGGGCACCATCGTCATCATGCTCATCTTCGCCGTGGCGGGCATCATGAACAACAACTTCGACCAGATCTACGTCCTGCAGAACAGCTTCAACCTGGAGCGCAGCGAGGTCATCGACACCTACATCTACAAGGTGGGCCTGCAGCAGCTGCAGTTCGGCGTGGCGTCGGCCATCAACATCTTCAAGTCCGCCATCGCCCTGGCGCTTCTGTTCATCGCCAACTTCGTCTCCCGCCGTCTCACCGACAGCGGACTGTTCTGAGAAAGGAGGCATTCGACATGGATAAGACCGCAGGCTTCCGCAAGGATCGGGTGGTCAAGCCCAGCGACCGGCTGTTCACCTCCATCCTGTACATCTGCATGACGGTAATCATGTTCGTCACCGTCTATCCCATGTGGTACTCGGTGATCAACTCCCTGAACACTGCCTCCGACCTGGCCAAGAACGGCTACGCCTACCTCTGGCCCAGGGAGTTCACCCTGGACAGCTGGGCCAGCGTGGTGCGGGATCCGGAGATCATCCGCGCGTTCACGATTACCTTCTCCCGCACGGTGATCGTCACCTTCTTCCAGACGCTCATCACCGCCATGTTCGCCTACGGCTTCTCCCGCAGCTATCTTAGGGGGCGCAGGCTGTATTCCACCATCGGCTTCCTGAGCATGTACCTCTCCGGCGGCGTGATCGCCTACTTCATCCTCTTCAACGCCCTCAAGCTCTACAACACCTACTGGGTGTACATTATCCCCTGCCTCTTCGGCGGCTTCTACAACGTCATCATCTTCAACGCCAACTACAAGGCCATCCCCGATACGCTCTTTGAGTCCGCGAAGATCGACGGCGCCAGCGAATACCGCATCTTCTTCCAGATCGTCCTGCCCCTGTCCAAGCCGGTTTTGTCCGCGCTGGCCATCTTCACCGCCGTGGGCATCTGGAACGACTACTCCGCCACCCTCTACTACACCCGCTCCCCCCAGCTGCAGACCCTGTCGTACTACCTGCTGGCCATCACCAAGTCCAGCAAGGCCGCCGAGGAGCTGCAGAAGGCCATGAGCGTGGGCGTGGCGGCCAACCTGGCCAACGTGGTCAGCCAGAGCTCCAACTACCGCACCATCGAGCTGGCCTGCATGGTGCTGGCCGCCCTGCCGCTGATTATCATCTACCCCTTCCTGCAGAAGTTCTTCGAGAAGGGCATGATGATCGGCTCGGTCAAGGGCTGACACATCGGGTCATCCTCCCCGGATCCGCCCCGCGGCTCCGGGGATTCCTGCTATCAAAGGAGGTTTTTCCATGCGTACCGCTCCCGCGCCCCTCTACCGCGACCCCATCTTCGACGGCCCCACCGACCCCACCGTCATCTGGAACCGTGAGGAAAAGACCTGGTGGATCATCTACACCTCCCGCCGGGCCAACGTCCCCTGCCACGACGTGTCCTGGGTGCATGGCACCGACCTGGGCGTGGCCTCCTCCGCGGACAACGGCCGGACCTGGCTCTACCGCGGCACGCTGAACCTGGAGCCTGTCGAGCATGGCCGCAACACCTACTGGGCGCCGGAGGTGCTCTGGGCTGACGGCAAGTACCACATGTTCGTCAGCTACATCACCGGCGTGCCCACCGCCTGGGTGGGCGACCGCACCATCCTCCACTACACCAGCGACAACCTATGGGACTGGAAGTACGAGCATGCCGTGCCCCTGTCCAGCCGGCGGGTGATCGACGCCTGCGTGCATCCCCTCCCCGGCGGCGGCTGGCGGCTGTGGTACAAGGACGAGAGCGACCACTCCCACACCCATTACGCCGACAGCCCCGATCTGTTCACCTGGTCGCATCAGGGCACAGCGACCCAGGACCAGTCCCAGGAGGGGCCGAATGTGTTCGCCCTGGCTAGAAAATACTGGATGATCGCGGACATCTGGGACGGCCAGGCGGTGTATGCCAGCGACGACCTGACGAACTGGGTGCGCCAGGAGGGTGCGATCATGTCCGGCGCGGGAAAGCGCCGGGAGGACCGCAACCGCGCTCACCACGCCGATGTGCTGGTGGTGGACGGCCACGCGTACATGTTCTACTTTGTGCATCCGGGCGAGCAGGAGACGGACAACCTGGACGGCCTGGGCCATGCCAATCCCCGCCGCTCCAGCGTGCAGGTATCGGAGCTGAAGGTGGCGGACGGCCGTCTGGTCTCCCTGCGGGACGAGGCGTTTGACTTCTTCCTGCCGGTAATGGCGGAGTGAGGAAGACCACGACAATCCCATATGGCCCCCGTCATGCATTACGCTGACGGGGGCCGCTTTGCTTTATTCCGGCATGGCGCTGAAGGAATCTGCCTCGTTGTATGGCACGATGGTGATGTTGTCGCCTGTGGCAGCGTCCATGGTGACGATCACGCCCAGGGAATATCGCCGCGTCTGGACATGGCGTGGATTTCTTCCTCCTGAATGAATTTGTACTTCAGGTACCATACCGTGCCTGTCTGTTCCGGCTGTTCATCTGCCCTGGCGGTGTCAGCCGTCGTGGCCCGGAGTGAAACCCATGGGGTGTACAGGGAGAGCATTTGATCATCCCAGCCATGAGCCCGCAGAGCCTGTTCCGCCTTCAACCGTGCCGTGGATTCATTAAGATACTGCGCGGATTCATCCAGGTAAAGAATAGAGGCCAGGTACTGATAATCGTCTGCAACCTTCTCGCCCTCCCGTACGGCATCCCGGACGAAGGGAGCAACTTCCGCGGCAAAGCGAGCTTTATCCGCCACCGTGATGAAGGAGCCCATCCGCGCCATGATTTCCTGGTTGATGGTGCGCTCCATGCCAAAGGGCTTGTGGATGCTGAGCAGCTCTCCGGTGCGGCTCAGCTTGACGAAGTAGGGATGAACGTCGCTGTACGGGGAATGCAGTGCAATATCATACACGGTGCGGTGGTAGGCGTGCGCATCGCCGTCGTCGACCTGCTCTGTCAGGAAGCTGACCGTACAGGGCCACTGTTCCGCCTCGGCAGCAGCCACGCCGTACGTCTCCGTCAATGCAAGCCGTGCCAGGCATATGGCTTCTTCCCGGGTGACGTCTCCGCTCTCAGGACGCTGATGCATTTCCTATTCGGTCTCGGCGGAACCGGCATCCCGGGCTGTTTCGCTCATCCATGCCTTGTCCTCCAGGGACCAGGTATCGAAGGGCCCCTTGTCGGCTTCCATGATGTTGACTGCGGAGAGGCTGCCGTCATGCCCTTCGCC
Organism: Aristaeellaceae bacterium; assembly: GCA_051883775.1. Lineage (GTDB taxonomy): Bacteria > Bacillota > Clostridia > Christensenellales > Aristaeellaceae > UBA11524. Next base: position 15,566 of record JBJEUJ010000344.1, read on the forward strand.
GAAGGGGGCGGTGATGATGGTATCCGCCAGGCGTTTTTTTCAACTTTTTCCGGCGCAGGAAAGGCATGGCCGGAAAGCAGCCATGCCTGATGTCCGAAGCAGCCCCGCGTCACCTGTCGGCAGGGGTGCGGTTGATGTTGCTGCGCGGGTCGTGGGATTTGATCTCCTTGGGCGCCACGCCGAATTTCTTCTTGAACATGCGGCTGAAGTAGTACGCATCGCAGAAGCCGAAATACTCGGCCACCTCCTTCACGCTGACGCCGCCGTCGCGCAGCATGCGGTAGGCGTCGTCCAGCTTCAGGTTCAGCTGATACTGGCGGATGCTCTCCCCCGTGATGGCCCGGAACCGGGAGGACAGCGTCCGCTCGTTCATGCCGGTGATGGCTGCCACCTCCTGGATGGAATACATGCGGCGGGCATGCTCCTTGAACAGGCGGATGATGGCCACGCTCCACTCGTTGCCTGCCTGCTGGCTGGTCAGGGCGAGGCTGGTCAGGTCGTTGAGCAGGAGGTTGAGCAGAAAGCGCAGCCGCCGCCCCGCGTCCTTGCGCTGGGACCAGTAGGTGTCGATGATCTCCCGGAACAGGTGCGTGACCGGCGTATCCTGCCCGCAGTGGATGATGGTGGGCAGGCAGAAGCTGTCGCTCTCGTAATAGGCGGCGGCCTCGGAGCTTTTCAGCGTGACGCGGCAGCGGTCCGTGGGCAGGCAGGTCATGTGGATGAACATGTTGCGGGCGTTCAGGGTGCATTTCACCGGGCTCCAGTGGTGGCTGCCCGCCCTCAGGAAAATCAGATCCCCCGCCTGCACCTGGTACACCGCGTCATCCTGCACCATGGTCCACTCGCCGCAGTAAACGTACATCAGGTCATGCTCGTCCATCACCCGATCCGGGTGTAATTCAGGCTGGGGATAGACGTTTTCACCGCACAGCGTGACCATCCGGTTGGGAGAATAAGGAAGAATACTGTATTCCATCATAGACCTCTTAACAAAATTACATTGTTTTGCCGGTTTACACATGGATAGGCGCTAAAATCATTATAATATACATCTTCTTCTCCGTCAAGGAAAGAATACAATACCACATGTGCGTCAGCCGGGTGAAAGCCCGGACGGGCCCACGGCCCTGGCGTTTTCTGCGGAAGCCCAGCGGAATCAGGCATTTCCGGACGTTTCATCCGGATTTCCTTTTCCGCATCCCGCACGGACAGATTGCGAAAAGCGGCGGCTTTGATCGAAATTGAATACAATGCGAATGCTTCATGCTTTTGCGGAGACCGACATTGCAACGCCTGTGAAAAATGGTAAAATAATAGACAGATGATGCCACCCGGCATCAAAAAATCGTTCAAGGAGGAACATCTATGAAGCGCATTGTTGCCCTGGTACTGGCTGCCATGATGCTGCTGTCCTGCATGAGCTTCGCCGTGGCTGACGAGGAGCCCGTGAAGCTGACGGCCATGTTCATCGCCCATCCGCTGACCAAGCATGTGGATGAGATGAAGTGGATCGACGAGGTTGAGCAGGTGGCTGGCGTGGACATCACCTGGGAGGTCATCTGGACCGACTGGAACCAGCTCAAGTCCACCCGCTTTGCCGCTGGCGACATCCCGGACATCCTGATCAACGCCACCAGCGACTCCGACTACACCACCTACTCCGGCCTGTTCCTGGAGCTGACCGACCTGATCGAGAGCAGCGCGCCCAACGTGAAGGCCATGTTCGAGGAAGAGCCCGACACCCTGTCCCTGGCCAAGACGCTGGAGGGCGAGATCTACGGCCTGCCCAAGTTCCAGGGCAAGTGGCCTGACTGCAACGGCGTCATGTTCGTCAACAAGGTCTGGCTGGATAATCTGGGCCTGGAGGTTCCCACCACCCTGTCCGAGATGCACGACGTGCTGGTGGCCTTCCGCGACAACGACTGCAACGGCAACGGCGATCCCAACGACGAAGTTCCCCTGGACTTCAACGGCTGGTTCGGCGGCGCCTACTCCCTGACCAACCTGATCGGCTCCTGGGGCATCCAGCTGGTGAACTGGGGCAGCGACGCCTACTTCGCCGAGGATGGCCAGATCAAGAACTACGCCGTGGACGTGCGCTACAAGGCCATGATGAAGTGGCTGGCCAGCCTGGAGGCGGAAGGCCTGATCAACCCCAACGCCATCACCAATGACTACTCCATGTTCCAGTCCCTGTCCCGCGGCGACGGCGACGGCAACGCCCTGGTGGGCATGGTCATGGGCTGGGAGCAGACCGACAAGTTCGGCCCCGTGCTGCATGAGCAGTATGTGCCCTGCGGCCCCTTCACCAACGACATCGACCCCGACTACGAGGGCATCGAGCCCCGCTGGACCTATGACTTCTCCGGCCTGAACCTGTCCGCCAACCGCGCCTGCATCTCCGCCAAGTGCGAGAATCCCGAGGCGGCCATGCGCTTCCTGGACACCCTCTATCGCTATGACTACTCCGTGCAGGGCCTGTTCGGCGGCATCGCCGACGGCAACGTGGAGCAGACCGGCGAGAACTCCTTCAAGGTGCTGCCTCCTCCCGAGGGCACTGACGCCGGCACCTGGAAGTGGACCTCCACCTTCGCCGACAACGCGCCCATGTACATCCGCCGCTCCACCGAGATCGAGATGGCGCAGGATATGACCTACGCCCTGGAAGAGCGCGAGCAGTACAAGGAAGCCATCGCCCGCATCGACATGAGCAAGGAATACTATCCGCAGATGTTCATGCGCTACACCAACGAGGATCAGAACACCCTGGCTCAGCTGCAGGCTGGCATCACCAGCATCACCGACAGCTGGTGGGGCATCTGGCTGACCGGCGAGGCTGACATTGAGGATACCTGGGACGACTATGTGGCCGAAGTGAACGCCGCTGGTCTGGAGCAGGTGCTTGCCATCCGTCAGGCTGCCTACGACGCCTACATGGCCCAGTAATTCCTGACGGCCCCGGGGTGCGGAGCAATCCGCACCCCTATTTCAACTTTCTAACGCTTCAACACGGGAGGAATCGGCATGACGAACGCAAAGGCCGTTAGCACCGGAAAAAAGAGGAGCTTGGGATGGTATCTCAGCCATGACTGGCAGCTGTGGGTCATGCTCATCCCGGCGGTGGTGTACATCTTCATTTTCTGCTACATGCCCATGTACGGCGCGCAGCTGGCCTTCAGGGACTATGACTTCTCCAAGGGCATTTACGGCGGCGCGTGGGCCGGCTTCAAGTATTTCCAGCAGTACTTCAACTCGGCCATGTTCGGCACGACGCTGAAGAACACCTTCGTCATCTCGCTGTGCTCCATCGTGTTCGGCTTCCCGGCGCCCATCATTCTGGCCATCGTTTTCAACCAGATCCGTCACGCCGGCGTCAAGCGCGCACTGCAGACCATCGTTTATATCCCCTACTTCATCTCCACCGTGGTGCTGGTATCCATGCTGAACGTGCTCTTTGCCAAGCAGGGCGGCGTGCTCAGCGACTTCCTCAAGGCCATCGGCCTGGTGCCCGCCAATGCCAACCTCCTGGGCCAGAAGCAGTACTTCGTATGGATGTACGTGGGCTCGGGCATCTGGCAGAGCATGGGCTGGAACAGCATCATCTACATCGCCGCGCTGTCCTCGGTGGACATCCAGCTCTACGACGCGGCGAAGATCGACGGCGCCAATGTGTGGCAGCGCGTCCTTCACATTGAATTCCCGGCGCTGCTGCCCACCATCATGATCCTGCTGATCATGAACATGGGCAGCATCCTGAACGTTGGCTTCGACAAGGTGTTCCTGATGCAGAACACCCTGAACAAGCAGGCCTCGGAGGTTATCTCCACCTACGTGTATCACCTGATGGCGCCCACCACCGGCGCACCGCAGTTCTCCCTGGCAACAGCCGTGGGCCTGTTCACCAATGTGGTCAACTTCGCCTTCCTGATGGCGACCAACTGGCTGAGCAAGAAGATCACCGGCTCCGGCCTGATGTAAGGAAAGGAGGACGAGCAGTATGGCAAAGATGCACGCTCCCGTCAGCTACGTACCCGAGTGCAACCGTATCCGCGACAAGAGCCTGTCTGACCGCATTTTCCACGCGCTGGTGATGATCATCTCCGTCCTTGTGGCCATCATCATCCTCTATCCGCTGTGGTTCGTGGTCATCGCGTCCATCTCCAATTCCGACCTGGTCAACCAGGGCAAGGTCACCTTCTGGCCGGTGGACGTCCGCTTCTACGGCTTTGAGCAGATCTTCCAGGATGCCCGCATCTGGATCGGCTACCGCAACACCATCTTCTACGTGGTGGTCGGCACGCTGCTGAACATCATCGTCACCATGCCCGCCGCCTACGCCCTGTCCCGGCAGGACTTCAAGGCCCGCAACGCGGTGATGCTCTACTTCGTGTTCACCATGTATTTCTCCGGCGGCCTTGTTCCCACCTACATGATGGTCAACAGCCTGAAGCTGATCAACACCCCCTGGATCCTGCTGGTCATGGTGCTGATCAACACCTACAACCTGATCATCGCCCGCACCTTCATCCAGAACACGATCCCCAACGATCTGTTCGAGTCGGCCACGCTGGACGGCGCGAACCACTTCCGCACCTTCTGGAGTATCGTGCTGCCCCTGTCCAAGGCCATCATTTCCGTGGAAATCCTGTACTACGCCGTGTTCCACTGGAATGACTACTTCAACGCCCTGATCTACACCTCCAGCCCGGAGGTGCAGCCCCTGCAGATGGTGCTGCGCAGGATCCTGCTGCAGAACGAAGCCTTCGCCAGCGGCAACGGCGGCGTGCAGGGCGGCTATGCCCAGTCCTCCGCCGACCAGGTGAAGTACGCGGTCATCATCGTGTCCACGGTCCCGATTCTGTGCGTATACCCCTTTGTGCAGAAATACTTCGAGAAGGGCGTCATGATCGGCGCTGTGAAGGGATAAAGCTGCATCCCGCGCCCTGTGCCGCCAAGGTACAGGGCGCATTTTTGTCGAATGAAGTCCCGTAGATCAATACAAGGAGGCTATCGCTGATGAACTCCAGGTATTTCAGCCGCGAGGGCAATGCCCTCATTTTCCGCAACAATGGTGAAACCCTGGTTCTGACCCCCTGGAACGATAACGCCCTGCGCGTCCGCGCCGCCATGATGGCCGATGTGGAGGACACCCGCTGGGCGCTGCTGGACCCCACCTGGGAGGGCGAGGCGGCCATCATCATCGAGGATACCACCGCGTCCATCACCTGCGGCAAGCTCACCGCCACCATCACCGTGGAGCCCTGGCATGAGCGGGGCCGCATCATCTTCACCAACCAGGACGGCAAGGTGCTGCTGAGCGAGCTGGACAGCGAGGGCGCGGTGGACGCCAAGGCCCGGCACTTCCAGCCCAGCCTGGGGGGCGATCACCGGCTGACCGTGTCCTTCAACGGCCAGGAGGGGGAGCATATCTACGGCATGGGCCAGTATCAGCAGGAGGAGCTGGACCTGAAGTACACCACCCTTGAGCTGGCCCACCGCAATAGCCAGGCCAGCGTGCCCTTCTACATGAGCAGCCGGGGCTACGGCTTTTTGTGGCACAACCCCGCCGTGGGCCGGGTGAGCTTCGGGAAGAACTACACCGTGTGGCAGGCGGAGTCCGCCAAACAAATGGACTACCTGATGATCGCCGGGGACACCCCTGCGGAGATCAGCCTGGGGTATGCCAAGGCCACCGGCTTCGTCCCCATGATGCCCGACAACCTGACCGGCCTGTGGCAGTGCAAGCTGCGCTACTGGAACCAGGAGCAGGTGCTGGAGGTGGCGAGGGAATACAAGCGCCGGGGCCTGCCCATGGACGTGATGGTGGTGGACTTCTTCCACTGGCCCAAGATGGGCGACTACCGCTTCGACCCGGAATTCTTCCCCGACCCCAAGGCCATGTGCGACGAGCTGCGGGCCATGGGCGTGACCTGCATGGTCAGCGTATGGCCCCAGGTGTCCCTGGAGAGCGAGAACTACCACGAGATGCGCCATCAGAACCTGCTGGTGCGCAGCGAGTACGGCGAGCAGGTGGGCATGCGCTTCGGCGGGGACAGCATGTTCTTTGACGCGACCAACCCCCGGGCCCGTCAGTATGTGTGGGAGAAGTGCAGGCAGAACTACTGGGATAAGGGCGTGCGCATGTTCTGGCTGGACGAGGCGGAGCCGGAGTACGGCACCTACGATTACAGCAACTACCGCTACAGCGTGGGCCCGGTGGTGCAGGCGGGCAACGTGTACCCCCAGGCCTTCTCCCGGGGCTTCTATGAGGGCATGAAGGCCGAGGGCATGGAAAATCCCGTCAACCTGGTGCGCTGCGCCTGGGCCGGCAGCCAGCGCTACGGCGCGCTGGTGTGGAGCGGCGACATCAGCAGCACCTGGGAATTCCTGCGCATGCAGGTGTGCGCCGGGCTGAACATGGGCATTGCGGGCATCCCCTGGTGGACGACGGACATCGGCGGCTTCCACGGGGGCGTAACGGCCAATGAGGACTTCCGCGAGCTGCTGATCCGCTGGTTCCAGTGGGGAGCGTACTGCCCGGTGATGCGCCTGCACGGCGACCGCCAGCCCTTCACCAAAATCATCGCCAAAGACGGCACGCCCCGGGAGCATACCGGCGCGGACAACGAGCTGTGGAGCTTTGGCGAGGATGCCTATGAGGTCCTGAAGAAGTACCTGTTCGTCCGCGAGAGCCTGCGGCCCTACACCCATCAGGTGATGGCGGAGGCCCACGAGGCGGGCAAGCCGGTGATGCGCCCCATGTTCTACGAGTTCCCGGAGGATGAGGCCTGCTACGCCCTCAAGGATCAGTACCTGTACGGCAGCCGGTATCTGGTGGCGCCGGTGATGGCCCCCGGCGCGCGGGATCGGCGGGTGTACGTGCCTGCGGGATTGTGGCGCAACGTGGACACCGGGGAAACCCTGGAGAGCCGCGGGGAATACGTCACCGTGCCTGCGCCGCTGGATGTAATGCCGGTGCTGGAGCGTCTTGACTGACGGGAGGATGACAGCATGAGCGCCATCAGCAACCCCCGCGCCTTCGGCCTGCATCAGGTCGAGGTGACGGACGATTACTGCCGCAACGCGCTGCAAAAGGATGTGGACTATCTTCTCTCCCTGGACACGGAGCGTCTGCTGGCGGGCTACCGGGAGAATGCCGGGCTGCCCGCCGCCCCCCGCTACGCCGGTTGGGAGCGGCACCTGCTGGCAGGGCACACCCTGGGCCATTACCTGACCGCAGCGGCCCAGGGCTATGCCAACGCGGGCGTGGACGAGGCGGATCGCCAGGCCCTGTATCAGCGCCTGACCGCCTGCGTAGACGGCCTCCGGCTGTGCCAGCATCACTCCCTGAGCAAGCCGGGCTTTCTCTTCGGGGGCAGGCTGCTGGACCCGGAGAACGTGGAAATCCAGTTCGACAATGTGGAAAAGCGGAAAACCAACATCTATACCGAGGCCTGGGTGCCCTGGTACAACCTGCACAAGCTGCTCAGCGGCCTCATCAGCGTCTACACCTGCACCGGGTATCCTGCGGCGCTGACGGTGGCGGAGGCCCTGGGCGAGTGGGTCTGGGCGCGGACCTCGGGCTGGTCTGCGGAAACCAACGCCACCGTTCTGGCCACGGAGTACGGCGGCATGAACGACTGCCTGTACACGCTCTGCGCGCTGACGGGCAATCCCCGCTACGCCGAGGCAGCCCACCGCTTCGACGAGACGCCGCTCTTTGAGCTGGTGCTGTCCGGCAGGCCCAACGCGCTGAACAACCGCCATGCCAACACCACCATCCCCAAGTTTCTGGGCGCCATGAACCGCTACCGCACCCTGAAGGGGCAGGCGGACGTGTCCCGCTACCTTGCCTATGCCCAGGCCTTCTGGCAGACGGTGGTGGAGCGGCACACCTATATCACCGGCGGCAACAGCGAGTGGGAGCATTTCGGCATGGACGGCGTGCTGGACGCGGAGCGCACCAGCTGCAACAACGAGACCTGCAATGTCTACAACATGCTCAAGCTGTCCCTGTGGCTCTACGAGGCCACGGGCGACCCCCGGTACATGGACTACTACGAGCGGGCATTCCTCAACACCATCCTTTCCTCCCAGAACCCGGAAAGTGGCATGACCACCTACTTCCAGCCCATGGCGTCGGGCTACTTCAAGGTGTTCGGCACGCCCCGGGAGAGCTTCTGGTGCTGCACGGGCTCCGGCATGGAGAGCTTCACCAAGCTCAACGCCGCCGTCTTTGCCCACACGGAGGACGCCGTGCTGGTCAACCTGTACCTGTCCTCCCTGCTGCGGTGGGAGGAGAAGGGCCTTGCGCTGCGGATGGACTCGCAGCTGCCGGACAAAGGCGAGGCCGTGCTGACCGTGGAGGCGGCGGACGCGCCCTTCGACCTGTACCTGCGCATGCCTGCCTGGGCGGAGGGCTTCCGGGCGGAGGCTCCGGGCAGGGTACGCGGAACGGAGGGCGGCTATGCCGTGGTGCGTCAGGTGCGGGCGGGGGACGTGATCACCGTCACGCTGCCCATGCGCCTGCAGGCCGAGCCCCTGCCGGACAATCCCTCCGTCATGGCCTTCCGCTACGGCCCGACGGTGCTCAGCGCCGGCCTGGGTGCGGACAGCATGAAAACGGCCTACACCGGCGTGGAGGTGCTGATCCCCGCCCGTTCCCTGGGGGACGACGCGGTGCTGCTGCTGCCCGAGGGCGCTTGCAGCGGGGACGTTGCCCGTCGCCCGGAGGAATACCTCACCCGGGAGGGGGACGGCGTCTGCTTCACCCTGCGGGGCGCCGGGCTGCGCTTCACCCCCCACTACCTGCGCTACCGCGAGCGGTACGCCATCTACGTCCGCTGCATGACCCCCGGGGAAGCCGAAGCCCGTGCGGCGGAAATGCGCCGCGCCCGGGACATGGTGCTCGACAGCGTGCAGCCCGGCTACGGCCAGTACGAGAATGACGCGCTTCACGCCATGCAGGAGCATGACACCGAGTCCGTCACCGACGAGGGCTCCCGCCGGAGGGCGCTCCGGGGCGGCTCCTTCACCTACCGCATGGCCGTGAAGCCTGAGGGCGGGAACGAGCTGCGCTTCATGCTCCGCCAGGGGGACAACGGCAAGACCCTGCGCATCGTCAGCGGGGACACGCTGCTGATGAACAAGGTGCTGCGCTACACCGGGCCTGACGAGGAATACCCGGTCAGCGTATCCATTCCCGACGGGCTTGCGGCCAGGGCGGAGCCCTTCCGCCTGGGCGACGATACCTATCACCTGCTTCCCATCACCTTCACCGGCGCGGACGGGGCGGCGTCCGCCTGGGTGTGCACCTCGATCCGCACCGTGTGCCTCCATCCCCAGGACGCGCCCTCCGCCTGAGGCCGTCCCGCCATCTGCCTCATTGCCCCCGCAGGCTGCTTCCTGCGGGGGTTTTGCCTGCCCAAAGGGCGGGTACTTTCCCAGCTGCGCAGGCAAGAACCCCCGCGCCCGGGCATAGGCTCAACGGAGGAGGTGGGAGACATGAGCAAAGCCACACAGCCTGCGGTTCAATGCGTGTATGCCCAGGCGGGCGCGACGCTCCATGAGCTGCTGGCGGAATCCTTCCGGCTGTACCTGCAGCGCTGCCTGGACGAGGCGGAGGCAGGCGCGGCAGGCAGCTGGGCATGAGCGGCGCTGACGGGGGTGAATCGAGCCATGCGCCTGGACATCGCAAACCCTGAGGCATATCATGCAGCCCTGTACATCCGCCTGTCCAAGGAGGACGAGAACGACGGCCCCTCCGAGAGCGTCACCAACCAGCAATCCCTGCTGAACGAATTCGTCCGGCAGCATCACCTGGCCGTCCACGACACCTACATTGACGACGGCTGGAGCGGCACCAGCTTCGACCGCCCGGACTTTCGGCGGATGATCGGGGACATCGAGGCCGGGCATGTCAACATGGTCATCACCAAGGATCTGTCCCGTCTGGGCCGCGACTACATCATGACCGGCCACTACATGGAGCGGTACTTTCCCGAGAAGCGCGTGCGCTACATTTCCCTCCTGGACGGCATCGACACCGGTGTGGAATCCTCCGCCAACGACATCACTCCCTTCCGCGCCATCATGAACGACCTGTACGCCAGGGACATCTCCAGGAAGATCAGATCCGTCAAGCACGACAAGCAGCGCAAGGGCCAGTTCATCGGCGGGAAGCCCGTCTACGGCTACAAAAAGCACCCCACGGAGAAGAACCGCATCGTCATCGACGGGGAAGCCGCCGTCACGGTGCGGCGGATCTTCGCCATGGCGCTGGAGGGCGTCAGCTGCCGGCAGATCGCCATCCGGCTCAACGAGGAGCACGTCCCCTCCCCTGCCGTCTACGGCGGCCTGCCCCAGCGAAGGACAGGCGCCTACGCCGGGCTGTGGTCCGCCGAGCGCATTGCGGACATGCTGAAAAACGAAACCTACACCGGCAGCATGGTGCAGGGCCGGACGGTGAAGCTCAGCTACAAGTCGAAGAAATGCCTGAAGCAGGCGCCGCAAAGCTGGGTGGTGGTGGAGAACACCCACGAGCCCCTGGTGGACCGGGAAGCCTTCCGGAGGGTGCAGCAGCTGCTCGCCAGCCGCAGGCGCACCCGCAGCCGCACCTACGACTTTCTGCTGAAGGGCCTGATCTTCTGCCACGAGTGCGGCTATCCCCTGGCGGTGATGAACCGCCCCACCGCGGACGGCTCCCAAAGGCTGTTCTTCGTCTGCAGGACGTACCAGCGCTTCACCCGGGCGGGCGCATGCACCTGCCATACCATCAAGGAGCAGACGGTGACGGACGCGGTGATCGCCAGGGTGCGGGAGGCTTGCGAGACCTGCGTCAGCAGCCATGCGCTGCTGCCCATCGCCCGGGAGGCGGTGGAGCAGGCCCAAAAGAAGCATGCACCGGCAACCGGGGCGCAGACCATCCAAAGCAGGCTCGACAGCCTGGCAGCCCATCTGGACAGGATGTACATGGATCGGCTCAGCGGTCTGCTGGCGGATGCGGATTTTGAACGCATCTACGGCAAAATCAAAGGGGAGCGGAGCCTCCTGGAGGAGAAGCGGCGGGCGCTGGATCAGCAAAAGCAAAGCCCCGTCCCCACCGGGGACAGGGCCAGGGAGCTTGCGCAGCGCTTCATGGACAGCGCCCTGACCAGCCGGGCGCTGCTGGTCACCCTGATTGAGCGGGTGGAGCTGACAGCGGACAAGCGCATCATCATCCGCTTCCGCTTCCGCGAGCCGGAAGCCGGGCAGCGCCCGCCGTCGGATCCGTAATCATCCGCGGCCCCGAACCGGAAGCGCGCAGCCGGAGGCCCTTTTTTCAGGCCTGCCGTTTACATTAGGCGCGGCGCGATGTTTCGCGGGTGGAGAAGCACGCCGTGCAGCTGCTGCGGGATGCGCTGGAGCAGCAGAGCAGCCCCTAAGCCGGGCCCGCGCCTTTCAGAAACAGCAACGCCGCCCCGGTTGCGACTGTCCGCCAGTCCCCGGGGCGGCTTTCGTGTGTTCCCGCCATGACCGCCGCGTCCACTGCCCGCACAGGGAACGCCTGCCGTCGCGGGAACGGGGGGAGTTGACGGCTGCTCCCGTGTCAGAATACCTCCGCCCAGTCCCGCAGGCTGCCGTCGCTGGAGGCAATCTGCGCGGTCATGTGCCCGGATCGCACCGTCAGCAGCGCGCAGCGGTACAGCCCCGGGCCGTTCTGCTCTGCGCCCACCAGCACGGGGAAGCCCATGCCGTAGCGGGCGTCGGGATCACCGGGGCGGGTCAGGCTCAGCACATGGGTGTGGCCGCAGAGCATGGCGTCCACGCCCATGCCGGTGAGCATCTCCGTCCATGCCCGGTAGATGTCCTGCTCAATGTCAAAGGTGGCCCGGTTCTTCTCGGGATCGGGATACACGTCGATGCACACGTCCTCCGTCATGAAGGGCACATGGCAGAAGGCCAGGCGCGTGGTGA
>JBJEUJ010000344.1:27620-30863 GCA_051883775.1 Aristaeellaceae bacterium
CGGAAGGTATACCAGCTGCAGCCATCCCGCCGGCCCACATAGTCCCCCAGCTCCGTGGCCAGCCGTCCCCGGTAGTCGTGATTCCCCTGGGCGAAGATCACCGGCTTCTCCCCGTGGGTCACATTCGAGGTCACGTCGAAGATGGCCCGGATGTCCGACAGCTGCTTGCTCTCCGCGGGAATATCCCCGCACAGCGCCAGCAGGTCGAAATCCCCGGCGGCAGCGGCGGCGGCGGTGGGCTCGTCCACCATGGAGTGGGTGTCCGCCATGAGGAGCATGCGCAGCTCGCCCGTCTCCGGCGCGGGCTGAAAGCGGTAGGGATACCGTTCCTCCGGCCCCAGCTCGGGGAAGTAGGGCCTGCGCTCCGGCAGCGCCCGGAAGCAGACGGTGTACGCCCCCGCCGCATCCAGCGCGGCCCGGGGCACGCTCACCCGGTGCACCAGGGTCTCCGAGCGCATCAGCCCGCCCTGGCTGTCCCGCCAGCTTTCCCCGCCGGTCTCCACCCAGGCAATGCCCTTCTCCTCCACGTTGAACACAATCTGGTATTCGTTTTCCACCAGGTACACGCAAGGATCCCGGTACAGCATCTGTCTATCTCCTTTCATCGGCTGTGAAAAGGCCCCCTGCCATGGTATCTGCGCAGGGGGCCGGTGGGTTTTCCGTCAGTTGGTGATGAGCCGGAGCATGCCGTCCACCAGCTCGATGGCCTTCGTCAGGCGCTGGTTGTAGTCCCCGCCCACGATGACCGTCTTGTCCCCGAAGCCGAACTCCCGGTACATGCTCAGCAGCCGGTCGTTGAGGCGCTCCCGGCGCTCCTGGTCGCCGTTGAGGCGCTGGCCGTCGCTGACCCACTTCACGTCCGGGGTCAGGAAGAGCAGCACGTCGTACTTGTCCGGGTCGATGTAGGCCTCCACCAGGCGGTTGCGGTGGCCCATGTACAACTCGGAGTAGTAGTCCGTCACCACCGCGTCCGTGTCGAAGAAGCAGACCTTGTTGGCGTTGCGCAGGGCCTGGTAGTCCTGCTCGGCCTGCAGATGGGCCATACGGCCGAAGTCCTCGTCGGTGTAGATGGTCTCGTCCCCGCCCAGATATTTTTCAGCATAGTAACGGCCCACCTCCTCCGACCAGGAGGTGTTGTACAGCTTGGCCAGGCACTTGGTCAGCGTGGTCTTGCCGCAGGACTCGGTACCGGCGATGAGCACCTTCTTGGCAAAGAAGGGACGGGCAGGGCCGAGGATGTAGTGCCAGTTGTTGAGGATGTCCCGGCGGATCTCCGTAGCGGAGATGGGGTAGCGGCTGCGGGCAGGGTCGAACAGCTCGATGGCGCTGTCGGGGAAGTAGCGCTTCAGCGGCAGGTCGTACTCCCTGTCCCCCACGAAGAAGGCGTCGATGCCCTCCGGCACAACCTCCCGCATCCTGTCCGACCACATCTGCCAGCCGTCGGGGTAGACGGGGATGTCCGTCTCGTCCAGCACGCGCACCTTGATGTGCTCCATGTCCTGCACCTGCTGGCCCAGCCACTGCTTGCGCAGCTGGTAGGTGATGGTGGGCAGCCCGGCCTCCCGGCAGATGGCCTCGGTCTGGGTGCGGTTGTCGGAAATGACCACGATCAGCCGCTCGCACTTGGTGGAGGCCACCATGATCTGGTACAGATGGCCCCGGTGGGGCGGGCAGAACCGGCCGAAGTATACGCCTGTCTTGTACATGGGCAGCATCCTCCTGTGGCAGATTTGCGCGATTTTGCATTAGGATTCGCGGCAGGAGGCGGCTTTTCCTGCCGGAGGGGGAGAATTCTCCCCCGGGAGCGCGCCGCGCATACAAAAGCCGCCCGACCCGTGCTTTTAGGATCAGGCGGCGGATGCGCCTGTCAGGCCCGTCCCGGGCGAATCACCCCACAGGCGATTTTCGTGCCGGACATGCCGGAGGGCTGCGTGCGGAAATCGTCCGGATCGCTGTGGATCACCACCGTCCTGCCGATGACGTCCCGCACCCGGAAGCGGTCGGTCCGCACCTCCAGGTGGGCGCGGCCCTGCTGAAGCATCAGCGGCGGCAGATCGCCCGCGTGCATGGGATGCTCCATGCTGCCCGGGTTGTAGTGGCCCCCCGTCTGCGGAAAGCCCGCGCCTGCGCAGCTGCTGCCCTCGTGGATGTGAAAGCCGAAGAACCCGCTGGGGCTGCTCCGGGGCAGGCCTGCCACGTCAGCCACCACCAGCACGCTCCCCGGCTCCTGATAGAACCGTACCTGACCGCGGATGTCCGGCGCATCGGCGCTGCCCGTCATATAGACCACCGCGTCCGGACGAATGAAGCTGCGCGTCATACCATCACCTCGCTTCAGCCTATGCTTTCGGCAGCCCTCCGTGCCTGTCGGGCGGAAAAACGCACGGGAGGCCCGCACAGACGCCAGGCTCCTTGTTAAAAATTTGTTTATCCTGATTGACTTCCTGTGTTCAATGCGGTAAACTATATGTTGGCTGTCGTCCGGCAAGGGCGGCAGAGCAGCCTGTGATTCCCCTGGCGCGAGGCGCCGATTCCCATATCCATCGAGGAGGTACAGCCGTGAACAAGATCCTCAGGAAGCAATCCCTCAACCCCACCGTCACCCTGATGGAGGTGGACGCGCCCCTGGTGGCCCGCAAGGCCGAGCCGGGTCAGTTCATCATCCTGCGCGTGGACGAGCAGGGCGAGCGCATTCCCCTGACCGTGGCGGACTATGACCGGGAGAAGGGCACCATCACCATCATCTTCCAGGTGGTGGGCGCCTCCACCGAGAAGCTGAACCATCTGAACGAGGGCGATTTCATTCACGACTTCGTGGGCCCCCTGGGCCGCGCCACCCACACCGAAGGTCTGAAGAAGGTGGCCGTGGTGGGCGGCGGCGTGGGCTGCGCCATCGCCTATCCCGTGGCCAAGAAGCTGTTCCAGCAGGGCACGGAGGTGCACGCCATCGTGGGCTTCCGCAATAAGGATCTGGTGATCCTGGAGGAGGAATTCGCCGCCCACTCCAGCAAGCTGGTGCGCATGAGCGACGACGGCACCTGGGGCGAGAAGGGCCTGGTGACCGACGCCCTGCGCAAGCTGATCGAGTCCGGCGAACAATATGACGAGGTCATCACCATCGGCCCGCTGCCGATGATGAAGTTCGTCTGCAGGCTGACCAAGGAGTTCGGCGTGAAGACCATCGCCAGCATGAACCCCATCATGATCGACGGCACGGGCATGTGCGGCGGCTGCCGCCTGACC
>JBJEUJ010000345.1:0-6306 GCA_051883775.1 Aristaeellaceae bacterium
CGACCTGAACACCCGCTACAACGACGCCTATGAGGCCGACATCGCCTCCGGCACCGTGCAGCGCCTGGTGATTGCCGACTACGATCCCCTGCATCCCTCTGCCGGCACCGCCACCTACCTGGACAAGTAATTCCCTTCCCCCGCACGCCTGGAGCGATCTGGGCGTGCGCTTTATCCCGGGGGCGGCGGGCATGACCGTCCCGCCGGGTCCATACCGCTGAAACAGGGAGGTTCATCATGAGCAATCTCACTACGGTTCGCGCCAAGGGGTCTTTCCGCGAGAGACTCCAAATGTCCTGGCGCAATGGCAACATCTCCTCCAACCTGATGCTCATTCCCGCCATCTTCTTCCTGCTGGTCTGCTCGGTGTATCCCTTCCTGTGGATCTTCCGTTATGTGCTGTGCAACTATAACGGCTTCACCTCCACCTACACCGGCATGGCCAACATCACCCGCATGCTCCATGACACCACCTTCTGGCGGAGCGTGGTCACCACCTTCGAGTACGCGCTGTACAAGCTGGTGTTCATCATCCCCATGGCGCTGCTGATGGCCGTGCTGCTGAACCAGAAGCTGCGGGGCGCGTCGGTGTTCCGCGCGGTGTACTTCATGCCCACGGTCATCGCCTCCTCCATCAGCGGTATGATCTTCACCTTCATCTTCGCCACCAAGAACGGCGTGCTCAACGGCGTGCTGCGCCAGCTGGGATTGCAGGTGGGCCCCCGCGTCAACTGGCTGGGCGACCCCAGCGTGGTCATGATCGCCGTGACGATCCTGGCGGTGTGGGG
Source organism: Aristaeellaceae bacterium (assembly GCA_051883775.1). Taxonomy (GTDB): domain Bacteria; phylum Bacillota; class Clostridia; order Christensenellales; family Aristaeellaceae; genus UBA11524. The sequence continues at coordinate 789 of JBJEUJ010000345.1, forward strand.
CGGCTTCGGCAACTACATGCTCTACTTCATCAACGGCATCAACGGCATCTCCGAGGATGTGTACGAGTCCGCCAAGATCGACGGCGCCAGCGGCGTGCGCACCTTCTTCTCCATCACCCTGCCCATGCTCAGCCCCGTTTTGAAGGTCATCCTGATGCTGGCCATCACCGGCGCCTTCAAGGACTACGAGGCCATCATGGTGCTGACCCAGGGCGGCCCCGGCAACCGCTCCATGGTCATGTTCCTCTACATCTACAACCTGATCTTCGCCACCAGCGCAGGCTCGCAGGCGCAGATCGGCTACGGCGCGCTGCTGTCCGTGGTGGCTGCGGTCATCGTGGGTATTGTGACGATTATCTACAACATCGCGTCCCGTAAGCTGGACAGCGTCATGTAAGGAGGCGAGCAGAATGCAACAAACGCATGAGGTCCGTTCCACCGGTACCAAGGTCGCCCGCGCGCTGATCTGGGTTTTCCTGCTCCTGGTTGCGGTGATTACCATTTTCCCGGTGCTCTACGTCGTGTTCGGCTCCTTCAAGGAGAACAAGGAACTGCTGGTGGGCGGCGCGAACATCTTCCCCTCGGTGTGGATCATCCAGAACTACGTCGATGCCTGGAAGCAGGCCAACTTCGCCCGCTATACCATGAACAGCCTGTACATCTCCCTGGGCGTGATGGTGCTCTCCCTGATCAACGCCACCATGACAGGCTATGTCTTCTCCCGCCGCAAGAGCAAGTTCAAGAGCATCCTGTACAGCATCTTCATTGCCTTCATGTTCATCAACGTGGGCTCGGTTTCCTTGCGCCCGCTGTATGAGCTGGCTGTCAGCCTGAAGATGAACAAGAGCCTGATTTCCGTCATCCTGATCTCCGTGGGCGGCGGCCAGGCGACCTACATCTTCCTCTGCCGCGGCTTTACGGACAGCCTGCCCAGGGAGCTGGACGAGGCGGCCACCATCGACGGCTGCACCTTCTTCCAGACCTACTGGCGGATCATCCTGCCTCTGCTCAAGCCCGTGCTGGCCACGGTGGCGCTGCTGTCCTTCCGCCAGGGCTGGAACGAGTACATCATGCCCCTGGTCTTCACCATGACCAACGACGCGCTCCGTCCCCTGACCGTCGGCGTGAACATGCTCAAGAACGCCGGCGACGGCACCGCCGCCTGGAACATCATGTTCGCCGGCGCGACCATCTCCATCGTGCCCATCCTGATCGTGTACTGCTGCTTCAGCCGCTTCTTCATGAACGGCATGACCGCAGGCGCGGTGAAGGGCTAATCTGTCTGACAAGGGATAACAAGATCGGCAGCCTGTGCACCTCGCAGACTGCCGATCTTCCTGTGAAAGGAAGGTACCATCATGCAAGGACTGTGGAAGGTTGACCGCGAGGGCTTCCTGACCTGCTGTATGGTCAGCGGGCCGAAGGTGGAGCCCTATACCAGCGAGCTGCGGGACGAGCAGCAGATCCGCTACGAAACCCGCCTGCGCTCCATGATTGCGACCCACGCGCCGGTAGACGCCGCCTGCGCCCCCGTCCTGGGTAAGGCCAGCCGCCTGGGGCTGCCCTGGCGGTATCAGGATGACATCGGCAGCGGCTTTGTGGACTGCTCGGCGTTCTATTCCCTGATGAAGCGCGTCACCTTCGACGTGGCCATGTGCGTCGTGGCGCCCCGGGACATGGAGGTATCCGCGGCGCTGTGGTCCTACGCGGCGGTGGATCTGTACGTGAACGGCGTGAAGCTCTGCCAGATCGACAAGCCCGTGTACAAGCCCATCACCCGCCTGGATGTGACGCTGCCCCTGAAGCATGGCCGGAACCTGATCTACCTGAGCTGCTGCAACCTGGGCGTGCGGGACACCCGCAGCACCGTGGCCCTGCAGCTGAAGGATCACCTGGATGAGGTGACCGTCGACCTGCCCGATGAGCAGAACGCCCGGGCCATCCATGACGCGGAGCGCTTCCTGCTGGACACGCAGCTGGAGGGCAGCGCGCTGCGCTTCCCCCGCCCGGTAGCGGAGCGGACGCATCTGTCCTTCGTCCGCCCCAGCAAGGATGACAGCGAGATTGCCACCATCCCCGACCTGCTGGCCGAGGGCGCGGTGGAGGCCGCCCTGCCTGAGGGCCAGCCCTACGCGACCCTGGCGGTGGAGGCGGCGGGCGTGAAGCTCACCCGCCGCTTCGAGCGGACGGAGCTGCTCCAGCCCCAGTATGCCGACACCACCCTCACGGTGGAGGAGAACCTGCAGGTGATCTTCCGGCGGATTGCGGAGGTGCGCAGCTGTCCCCGGGGCGAGGGGATTCACTTCCCCATGGCCAACATGCTGGCCCGCAGGCGCCTGGGCATGGAGACGGCAGAGGATCGGGAGCTGTTCGCCTATACGCTGGAGATCATCGACAAGCGCATCGACTGCTCGGACTTCATGATGTGCGGGCTGCTTAGGTGGCTGAAGCTCTACGGCATCCCCGAGGGCCTGGAGGAGCGCACCAAGCAGGTGCTGCTGAATTACCGTTACTGGATGGACATGGACGGCTTTGACGGCATGTGCTTCTGGAGCGAGAACCATGCATTGATGTTCTATTCCAGCGCCATGCTGGCGGGCGACATGTACCCGGACGAGGTGTTCCCCCGGGCAGCCATGACCGGTCGTGAGCTGGCCGGCTACGGCCGGAGCCTGGTGGATCAGTGGCTGACGGACGTGGAGGAAAACGGCTTTGAGGAATTCCTCAGCACGGTGTACATGTGCGTGACCTTCGCGGCGATCCTGAACGTGGCGGACTTCGCGCCGGAGGCTATGGCCCGCCGGGCGGCCAAGGTGACCGACAGGCTTTTGTCCATGCTGGCGCTGCACACCTTCAAGGACGGCATCGTGGCTCCCATGGGCCGGGTGTACCGCAATGTCCTGTACCCCTTCGCCACCGGCGCCATGGCGCTGATGAACATGCTGGATCCCACCCGGCCCTATGCCTTTGGCGAGGGGTGGATCGGCTTCTACGCCGGGAGCAGCTACCGCCTGCCCGAGGGCATGAAGCAGCTGATGGATGCTCCCGTGGAGACCACCTACACCACCGGCAACGCCCGCGTTGTCCTGGAGAAGAACGACGACTACTGCCTGACCTCCGTGGCCTCCCCCCGGGAGGACGAGGGATTCGTCCGCTGGGTCAATGAGACCCTGCTCCCCGACGCGGACCAGCACACCCACGCCTACACCAAGTCCTTCAACGAGCGCTTCCACGGCACCACCTGCTTCCAGCCGGGCACCTACGGCTATCAGCAGCACATGTGGTACGCGGCGCTGGACGGCGCGGCGGTGGTGTTCGTGAACCATCCCGGCTCCATGTCCGAGCGGGGCGACCTGCGGCCCGGCTACTGGCACGGCAGCGGCGTGATGCCCGCGGTGAAGCAGGCCCACGGCGTGCTGGGGGCGGTGTACTGCATCCCGGAGAATCATCCCCTGCACTACACCCACCTCTACTGCCCCGCCTGCCGCTTTGACGAAATCCGCCGGGAGGGGGACTGGCTCTTCCTGCGCAAGGGCACGGGGTACATCGCCCTGTGGTGCTCCGCAACCCTGGAGGCCTTCGACGCGGGCATGAACCCCGGCTGCGAGTGGCGGGCCTACGGGGACGCCATGGCTTACCTGGTGGTCTGTGGCGACCGGGAATTCGCCACCATGGAGGACTTCATCGCTCACGCGAAGGCTCAGCAGCCCGCTTTCGACGGCCAGACCCTTTGCGCCGCCGACCTGCGCGTGACCTGGCAGCCCTCCGACGACCAGACCCAGTACCTGTAATTCCGGTGATCCTCCGCGCCGTATGGCCCCTCCGGCTGTACGGTGCGGTTTTTTGTTCAGCGTGGAAGATTCCCCCGCTGTCCTGCGTTGGATGGGTAGACGTTTGTCTCATACACAAAAGGGGGATGCTCCATGAAACGGTTCCTGGCCTGCCTGCTGGCGATGCTGCTGGTGATGGGCTCCGCCTGCGCGGACGCCTACACCCTGCTGACGGACGATCTCTGGGCCTGCACGGTGAACACCTTCGAGGGGATGATGCCCCGTGCGCTGCAGGCGGCCGCAGCCCGCACGCCCTTTGCGGGGGATGAGGTGCTGCAGGGTGTGATGCTGGTGGAGTATCATCAGCGGACGAACCTGCTGAACCGGCAGGTGGCGCTGCTGGCGGTGCTGCACGAGGGGCGGCCCATGCTCATTGGCTTCACGGATCCCACGCTGGAGGGTGACAACCGTCAGGTTCTGGTAACCGATGCGGCGGCCAATGACGGCTGGGTTTGTCAGCCCGTATCGGAGACGCTGCTGCGGGAGGGTCAGCCCTTCGCCCTGACGGCGGTGCAGGACACGCTTTCCGTCGTCAGCAGCGCCCGGCCCGCCCTGTGCTATGGGGCGGAGCAGTTCATCCTTGACGCCCGGGCGGAGGGGGTGTGGCGGCTGCGCGCCTACACCGACGGCAGCACGACCATCGACTGCCGGGACGAGCCCCTGCGGGTTTACACCCCCGACAGGCCCCAGCAGGCTCTGCCCTGCTATGCGTCCTTCCTGGCGGAGGACATTGACGGCGACACCTTCCCCACCACGGCGGAGGCCGCCCGGGCGTATGCCGCGGAGCATCCCGATCCGCTGCCCTCCGGTTATGCTGTGTGCAGCGGTGTGAACTTCCGCGTGAAGCCCACGGTGCATTCCGACAGCATGGGGATGATTGAGCGGGGCGTGATGGCCCAGGTGCTGGGCTTTGAGGATCCCACGAAGGACAACAACTACGCGGCGTGGGTGCATGTGCGCCTGGGCGGCACGGAGGGGTACGTCAGCAGCATTTACGTGAACATGGGCGGGATGCCGGAGAATTACGGGTGGTTTGCGCTGCCGGTATGCCGGCTGCTGGAGGACACGGCTCTGCTGGAGGGCATGGAAGGCGAGCCCGCCTGCGTGCTTCCGGCAGGCACGGTGCTGACGGTGCTGTCGACATCGGAGAATGGCTGGCTGCAGGTGCTTTTGCCGGAGGATCCGGCTGCCTGGCCGATGGATGTGCGGGGGCAGTACGGATGGATCAGGGCGGAGCAGGCAGTGGAGGCGGCCACGCGGCTGCAGCTGAAGTACCGGTGACATGGAAAAGGGCCATGCGGCTCCCGGCGGGGGGAGGCTGCATGGCCTTTGTGTATGGGGGGATGGTCGGGAAGCGCGGGGATGGGGCGTTCCTTTGCGGGCCTCGGAACCTGCCGTTTCCATCATGGGTGGCCTGCAACGGAGCAAGCAGCCTTCCCCTCAGGGGAAGGTGGCCGAGCGAAGCGAGGTCGGATGAGGTCGTTCCTCCCACGCAGCTTTGGAGCCTGTCAGGTGCGCTGCCGCGCTCCATGGGAGTAGTCTTTCCTGCCGTTTCCAACGCGGGCGAACTTCGTCGCCTGCTTGGAAACTCGCGCTTTTTCTTTTCCTTTTTTACTATGCTTTTGTGCTGCGCCTGGGCTGCCGCCCAGACCTGCGCAGGGGCTAACGCCGCCCCTGCACCCGCGCAA
>JBJEUJ010000346.1:0-6291 GCA_051883775.1 Aristaeellaceae bacterium
CGCATTGCCCAGAAGGTCCGCAAAAAGCAGCGGATGGTCCGGGTGGCCATGGGTCAGGAGAAGGCCGACCTGGTGCTGAAGAACGCTGCCTACGTCAACGTGTTCTCCAACGAGCTGTGCCGGGGCGACATCGCCGTGGTGGGCGGCCTGGTGGTGGGCATGGGCGATTACAGCGGCCTGGAGGAGGTGGACGTGAGCGGCAGGGTGGTGGCCCCCGGCTTCATCGACGCGCACATTCACCTGGAAAGCTCCCTGGTGTCCCCCGCCTCCTTCGCCCGGGCGGTGATTCCCCACGGCACCACCACCGTCATCACCGATCCCCACGAGATTGCCAACGTCTGCGGCGTGGGCGGCATTGACTACATGATCGCCGCCACCGACGGGCTGCCCCTGGACGTGCATTTCATGCTGCCCTCCTGCGTGCCCGCCATGGCCTTTGAGGAAAACGGCGAGAAGCTGAGCTGGCGGGACATCAACGCCTACTTCGACCATCCCCGGGTGCTGGGCCTGGCGGAGATGATGAACTATCCCGGCATTATCCACGGCGACCGCACCACCATCGAGAAGATCGTGGTCTCCCAGGCCCACCACAAGAAGATCGACGGCCACGCCCCCGGCCTGAGCGGCCATGCCCTGGACGCGTACATTTCCGCCGGCGTGTACTCCGACCATGAGTGCGACACCTTCGACAATGCCCTGGAGAAGCTGCGCAAGGGCCAGTTCATCATGATCCGGGAGGGCACCGCCGCCCAGAACCTGGAGGCCCTGATGCCCCTGCTCACCGAGCAGTACGCCCACCGCTGCATGTTCGCTACCGATGACAAGCACCCCTGGGACCTTTTGCACAAGGGGCACATCGACTACATCGTGCGCAAGGCCATTCGCCTGGGGGCGGATCCCATCCTGACCATCAAGGTGGCCAGCCACTATGCCGCCCGCTACTTCCTTTTGAACAACAAGGGCGCCATCGCCCCCGGGTACCTGGCGGACTTCGCCGTGCTGGACAACCTGCACGATGTCAACGTGGAGATGGTGTTCAAGCGGGGCAGGCTGGTGTACGGCGGCGGGGAGGTGGCGCTGACCCAGCCGGACATCGCCCCGGACATCCTTAGCGCGGTGACGGATACCTTCCACCTGCCGGAGCTGACGGAGGAACGGCTCCGCCTGGGCCGCGCGCCGCTCATCGGGATGATTCCCGGACAGATTGTCACCGAGAACCTGGGCTGGGCCGAGGGGATCGACACGGCGAACGACGTGCTGAAGATGACCGTGTGCGAGCGGCACCACGGCACGGGCCACGTGGCCTCCTGCTACGTGAAGGGCTACGGGCTGCGCAGCGGGGCCATTGCCGCCAGCATCGCCCATGACAGCCACAACATCATCGCCTGCGGCGCCGGCGACGGGGACATTGTGCTGGCGGTGAACCGGCTGCGGGAAATGCGCGGCGGGCTGGTCATTGTGGACGGAGGACAGGTGGTGGGCGAGCTGCCCCTGCCGGTGGCGGGCCTGTTCACCGACAGCCCCCTGGAGGAGGTCAACGACCGCCTGGAGCACTGCAAGCGGGAGGCTTACAAGCGGGGCGTGAAGGAGGGCATCGACCCCTTCATGACGCTGAGCTTCACCAGCCTGCCGGTGATCCCCTCCCTGCGGCTGACCACGCTGGGGGTGTTCGACGTGGACAGGATGCAGCTGGTGGAATGAGGCGGACGGCTTGCCCTGATGAAAACCCCTCCCTGCGGCTGACCACGCTGGGGGTGTTCGACGTGGACAGGATGCAGCTGGTGGAATGAGGCGGACGGCTTGCCCTGATGAAAACCCCTCCCTGCGGCTGACCACGCTGGGGAGCGACGTGGAGCAAATGCGGCTGCCCGGGTAAGCCTGGGCTGACGCTCCTCCTTTCCTGTGCGACTGCTGCCGAAAAAAGCTGACGGAGGCAAATCCATATGATGAAGAAAATCCTGGCGATTGTGTGCCTGCTCTGCCTGCTGGCGGGGGCGATCCCCGCCGGGGCGGAGGAGCTGTCCCCCGTGTATGTGCTGATGAGCATCACTCCCTCCGGGGAGCAGACGCCGCTGGGCACGGCGGTGCTGGTGGGGGATTCCTCCACGCTGGTGACCACCCGGTGGGCGGCCATGGCCACCAGCGGGCTGTATGCCGTGGGCAGCGGCGGAACCCTGGCCATTGCCCGGGCGAGCGTGCCCGCCTCCGGCAGCGACCTGGTGACCCTGACCCTGCGGGAGCCCTCTCCGGCCCAGCCCGTGCAGCTGGGCGAAACGGACGACAGCATGACCTGCGTGGGTCTGCGCCGGGGGGAGACCCGGACGGAAAGCTGCGGCGTGGAGGCGGTGACCCTGACGGTGTATGAGCAGACCGCCTGTATGCTCTATACGGGGCTGGAAACCATGCTGCCCGGCGCTGCGCTGTTCAACAGCCAGGGGCAGCTGGCGGGGCTGACCATGGCGGGCTATGGCGAGGGGCTGAACCGCTACGTGGCCTATCCGGCGGACGTGCTGCAGGCCCGGCTCAGCGGGGAGGGCCCGGCGGAGCAGGCGGATGCGCAGCAGCAGGCCCTTTGGCTGACCGGCCTGGAGGTCACGGCGGATCAGGGCGAAATGATGGCGCGCTGGGATCATCTGGACGAGCCGGAGCAGGCGGAGGGCAGCATGCTGTACCTGATCTGGCAGGATACGGGCAACGACTTCGTGTCCTACGCGGAGGTGGCGTGGGCGGATGGATATGCCACCTTCCCCTGCGTGCCGGGGCACAGCTATCTGGTGTGGCTGCAGCAGTCCCTGACCGGGGAGGTGGAGCTGGCCTCGCTGGCGGCGCGCAACGCCCATCTGGCGGAGGCCGCGCAGACCGGGCCCTTTACGGATTACGGCTTCCATGACGAGATCATGTACCTGACGAGCCTGCCGGAAGACCACGGCTATGGCGAAACCGAGCAGATTCCCCCGCTGGGCGACTTCACCGCGGCGGGGCTGGCGGCGGAGGGCTTATGCTGCTACCTGCAGGCGGTGAGCGTCTACGAGGTGGCGGAGGAGCAGCTGGCCACCATGGTGATCGCCATGCAGGCCCCCGACGGCAACGTGTATGCCGAGCTGGCCGGGTTCATCTTCATGCCGGAGCTGAACGGCAACGACACCTGGCGTGCGGACGTCACCGGCCTGGTGCGTGACTGCATGACCTACTCCGGCGATCTGCCCGGGGAATACACCCTCAGCTACTACCTGGACGGGCAGCTGGCCTCGTCCTTCGCCTTCACGCTGGAATGATCCTTCAAAAAGCACGGCGCCGCATCTGCAGACAAGGCAGGTGCGGCGCTTTTTCATGGCGGCAAAATACGGCGCAGCGGCTGCCGCCTCGCAGCTCCGGTACTGCCGCAGGCCCGTGATGCCGCCGCCCTCCAGCGGCATGGCTATGGGACTCCGCCCAGCGGGACGGACGGATGCGCCATCCCCGTCTCCGGCGGCGCAGCCACCGGAGCCACGCGCAGGCCCGTGATGCCGCCGCCCTTCAGCAGCATAGCGGCGGGGTTCTGCTCAGCGGGACGGGCGACTTCACCATCCCGGCCCCAGCGGCAGTGCAGCCACCGGAACCACGCGCAGGCCCGTGATGCCGCCGCCCTCCAGCGGCATGGCTACGGGACTCCGCCCAGCGGGACGGACGGATGCGCCATCCCCGCCTCCGGCGGCGCAGCATCCTATCCCCTGTTGGACGCGCCCATGAAAAAACCGCCGGAGACGCGCGTTCTCCGGCGGTTTTTTGGCTTTGCTGCGGATGAATTCACGGCAGCAGCGTCACATGCATGCAGCGCAGGGAGGGTACCCATACGTACTGCACGCTGCCCGACAGGCCGTTAAGCATGGCGGTGCGCAGGGTGATCTGCCCCAGCTCGCTGCCCTCGGTCAGGTACAGGTCAAAGACCGTGGCCCCGGCCTGCTGCGCGGCGGCAGCGGCGGCGGTGGCGTCCTCCGCGGTGGTCGCGAAGGCCTCGTACACCGGGCGGCTGGCCGGGTCGGTGGCCGCCAGCATGGGGACGGTCATGTCCCGGCCCCAGGTGTGGGAGAGGGCTGCGCGATCCTCGCCCACGTTGAACCACAGGTGAGCGGTATCGCTGGCCATGTCGTCCCAGGTCACGTCGATCATCCGCCAGGTGCCGTCCAGCTCGATCAGGTTCCACATGTGGGTGGAGAACATGCCCTCAAAGCCGCCCTTGAGGCTGTCCCCGTGCTGATAGCGCACGTTCAGCCCCGCCAGACGGCCCACCAGCACCATGGCGTCGGCATAGCCGTCGCAGTTGGCACGGCCGCTGAGCAGCGCGCCGACGCAGCAGTCGTCCTCCACGGTGGTGTCATCGTCGGTGTAGGTGATGAGCTCGCACAGCGCGTCATGGATGGCCAGGGCGGTGGCGGTATCGGTCTCCCGGGCGCAGCTGGCAGCCAGGCTTTGGGCGGCGGTGAGGGCCTCCTGATACCGGGCAGGCAGGGCGTCGGTTGTGCCGCTGTCCACCGCGCGGAGGATGTCCGTACCGGCGTAATAATGCACGCCCTGCAGGCTGATGGAGCCGGAGAAGCGGTTGGTGGCCACCTTGTCGGCGGTGAAAATGCCCACGTTGCCCAGCAGATCATAGAAGCGCGCGTCGCTGGCGGCGAGGGAACCCACGCCCTCCATCAGCGCGCTGTACACCTCCGCCGTCAGCAGGAGAGAGATGTCCGTGTCGCCCCGCCCGGCGCACTGGGCCACATGGGCGCAGGCCTCCTCCAGGGAGGCGATGGGGGTCGCGTCGCTCTGGATGACCGCGTTGTCGATGAGGATCAGGCGGCTGGCGCTGCTGAAGCGCAGATCCCCCGCCGTCATGCCGGCCTGGGCCTCCAGCTCGTACAGGTGGGCGAAGGAATTGGCATAGACGCCGTCGTAGGTGGCCTGATCCATCATGATCCGGAAGGAGGTCACGCCCTGGGCGCCCATGGCGCGGATGGCCTGCACGATCTCCTCGTCGCTCTCGCAGTACAGGCAGGCCGCGCCGGTGTAGGTGACCTCGGTGAACAGGAGCATGCACGCGCCCGTGCTGTAGGACAGGCTGTAATTCTCCGTGCCGCCCAGGAAGGCGATGAGCTTGTAATCGTCCCGGGTGAGGGCTTCATACACGCTGGGCTCGAAGATCAGGTTGAAGGCAGGCACGGCGCTCTCCCGCCACAGGGCGATCTGCTCGCCGGCCTGGCTGATGCTGTTCACCCGGGCATAGGGGACGGTCATGGGCTGGAAGCCGCTGAGGAAGCAGATGTTTGCGCTGTTGCCCTGCAGCTGGAAATCCGCAATGCCCAGGCCCGCCATCAGCCGGAACATGCCCCGGCCGGTGTACAGGCTCTGGAACAGCTCCGCCGTGCAAAGGAGGGTCACGCTGTCGCCGCCATTCTGCAGGCAGGCGGCCACGGCGGCCTCCGCGTCCGCCTCGGTTTCACACACCGCAACAATGGCGTCAGGTTCCCATACGATATTCTCCAGCTGGATCAGGCCGGAGGAGGAGTAGCGCAGGCCGAAGTCCTTCATCCCGGCCAGATAGCACAGGCGGTAAAGGGAAGCAAACCGGTTCTCGCTGATGGTGGCGTACAGCTCCTCGCTGCATTTCACCTGGAAGGTTGCCGCGCCCAGGGTCTGCTGCTGCTCCAGGATGGCCTGCAGGGCCTCCATGCAGTCGGCGGACAGCGTATCCTCCGCCATGGCAGGCAGGACGGCGGCTGACAGCAGCAGCGCGCAGGCCAGCAGCAGGGAAATCAGCTTGTTCATCAAAATCGTCTCTTCCTTTCCATTGTCATATCCTTCCATTATAGTATAGTGGTATTTTCATGGTTGTCAAGTGCGCCGGGAAGCGGGGCTTTTTATCCTTCGGATGCCGGGAAACCTTGACAAATCCACCGTCTGCGCCTATCATATCAAGAGGTAGCAACACAACATCCGATGAGAGGAAGATTCCAATGGCTGAACTGACGATGGACAAGCTGGTGGCTCTGTGCAAGAACCGCGGCTTCATTTTTTCCGGCTCCGAGATCTACGGCGGCCTGGCCAACACCTGGGACTACGGCCCCCTGGGCGTGGAGTTCAAGAACAATGTGAAGAAGGCCTGGTGGCAGAAGTTCGTCCAGGAGAGCAAGTACAACACGGGCCTGGACTGCGCCATCCTGATGAACCGCGAGGTGTGGGTGGCTTCCGGCCACGTGGGCGGCTTCAACGATCCGCTGATGGACTGCAAGGCCTGCAAGGCCCGCTTCCGCGCCGACAAGCTGATTG
>JBJEUJ010000347.1:0-6259 GCA_051883775.1 Aristaeellaceae bacterium
CCCCAGACCCTCGCCAGAGGGCTGCATAGCCCTCTGGACTCCCATTCGGGGGGATTGGTACATGGTCGGAGGCCCGGCTCGCGGAGGGCGAGCCGGGCTTGCGGGGGTCACGGCGCGCGACAGGCGCGCCGCGACGCGGAACATGCGAGGCTCCCCCTATCCGTCACGGCTTTCGCCGTGACACCTTCCCCTCCGGGGAAGGCTTTTTTGTTGCGCGCATAACCGTTACCCGGGGAGCAGAGAGTGAAGCCCCGCCTTCCCCCTCACGCGTTCCTCCGCACATACATGCTGACCGCAATGACCGCGGTCAGCGGCGCGGCGGCCACCAGGCCGAAGGAGCCCACCAGCGTGCTGAGCAGCTGGGAGGCCACGTATTTCAGGTTGATGATGTCCATGATCGGCGTGCCCTGACCAACAAAGTACATCAGCATGGACAGATAGTTGCCCGAGTAGGCCAGCATCAGCGTGGTGGTCATGGTGCCCAGCACGCTCCGCCCCACCTGGATGCCGGACTTCATCAGCGCGGCGGGGGCCACGTCCGGCTTGTGGAAGCAGATTTCCTCCATGGACACGGACACGTCCATGGAAAGGTCCATCAGCGCGCCGGAGTTGGCCAGGAACATCATCCCGATGGACAGCGCCCGGGTGTCGATCCCCATGCTGGACTGGGCCAGCAGCGGCACCACGTAGGGCAGATCGCCGCCGTCCAGCTTCAGCGCATAGGTCAGCCCCCAGGCCGCCAGGCACGTCACCAGCGTCCCCGCCAGCGACCCCAGCACCGCCACCAGGCACCGCCGGGTGAATCCTGCCACCAGCAGGTCGATGATGACCGTCAGCACCACCACCGTCACAAAGGCCGCCAGGATCGGGTCAATGCCATCCAGCAGCAGGGGGATCAGCAGCTTCCACACCATGACCGCGCTGGCTGCCAGGCTCACCATGGCCCCGCAGCCGATCACCCCGCCAAAGAGGATCAGCGCCAATGCCAGCGCCGCCACAATCCACCCCTCCGTGGCCGCGCGGTAGTGGTCGATGAGGGTCACGACCAGCGTGCCGCCGCTGTCCTGCAGCATGGCCCAGGCCACATCCCCCGCCTCATAGAGCTTGTCCTTGTCCAGCGCGGAATTCAGGTAGTTGTACGAGCCGGTCTGCACCCCGGCATACTCGCCCGTCAGCACGGTGATCCGGCAGGTCTGCACGCCGTTGTACACAATGCCGATGGCGTCCAGCATGCTGTTGTCCACCGTGTCGATGCGCACCTGCGCCCGGGGGAAGCCGCTGGTCACATTGAGATGCTTGTCCGGCAGCAGGCACAGGAGCAGGCAGAAGATCAGCATCACCCCGCAGAGGATCAGGCTCCGGCGGCGGCTTTGGCGCTTGTTCACGGAAATAACCTCCTGTTGGCACAAAGGCCGCCCGGCTGATGCGGGCGGCCTGGCTTGTTCATGGGGATGATGGGTTTTACTTCGCGTCGGGGGTCAGGCCCATGATGGCCATGGTGCGGAAGAAGATGTCCGTGTTGTCATACAGGCCGGAGAGCTGCTCCGCACCCACGCCCATGGCGTACACGGGAATCTGCAGGCCGGTATGGGCGTAGGAGGTGTAGCTCAGGCCCGCCTTGTTGTTCATGATGTGGCTGACCGCCATGGAGAAGGGCTCGTACCCGCCGTAGAGCAGGGCGGCTTCCTCGTCGGTCATCTCGCCCGTGCCCATGGACAGGTTGAAGGCCGTCTCCAGGTTGGCCACATCGGTGGCGGTGAGGCTCAGCTGGGTGCCCTCGGCGGTGGTCAGGCCGTAGTAGGTCTCCACCTGCTGCAGCGCCTCCTCGAAGGCAGCGCCGCTGTCCCGCATGTCGGCGATAACCGCGTCAAAGTCGGTGAAGGAGATGATCTGCTTGGCCAGGAGGTCAAAGTGGGTGTCGTATGCGGTGGTGGCGAAGCCGATGGTCATGCCGCCGGTCTCGTGGTCAGCGGTGACGATAATCAGCGTCTCCTCAGGATGCTCGGCGGCGAAGTCCACAGCCACCTGCACCGCGTCGGACAGGGCCAAGGTATCCTGGATGGAGGTGGCGGCGTCGTTGGCATGGCCGGCCCAGTCGATCTTGCCGCCCTCGCACATCAGGAAGAAGCCGTTGTCGTTGTCCAGCACGCTGATACCGGCCTTGACGAAGTCCGCCAGGGAGAGCACGTCCTCGCCCTCGGCAGCCAGGCGCTGACGGTCAATCTCATAGTGGATGGCCTTGGAGTCCTGCAGGACGGGGTTGGTGGCCAGCACGCGGCCGCTGTCGGCGGTCAGGGCGCGAACCTCCTCGTTGGTGGTGGTGACGGTCCAGCCGTTCTCCGCCGCCAGATCCATCAGGTTGGCCTGGGTGCCGTCGCCATCGGGCTTCTTGAAGCCGCCGCCCGCCAGGTAATCCACGGTGTTCCCGGTGATGCCCTGCACGGCGATTTCGTAGTAGTCATTGCGGGAGGGCTGCTTGGCGTAGTAGGCGGCGGGGGTGGCATGATCCACGGACACGGAGGAAATCACGCCGATCTTCTTCCCAGCCTCCTTGGCATACTCGGTGATGAGCTTGAAGGGGGTGGTCAGGGTCACGTCATAGTTGATGACGCCGGAGAGGGTCTTTTCGCCGGAGGCCATGGAGGTGGCGGTGGAAGCGGAATCCGGACAGAAGGAGCTGGCGTCATAGGTGGTGACCATGCCCAGGTAGGGGAAGGTGGTGAAGGACAGGTCAGCGGGAACGGGGAAGGGGGAGTCGGGGTTCTGCAGGGTGCCCAGGTAATACTGGGTGGCGGCCACCTGGGGATTGCCCATGCCGTCGCCGATGAACATGAACACATACTTGGGCGCAGCGGGCGCGTCCTCCGCCATGCCGGGCACGCAGGCCAGCAGCATGGTCAGCGCCAGGAGCAGGGTCAGCAGCTTTTTCATGATGATATTCCTCGCTTTCTTTCTTGGGTACAGGCACAAGGATACCTGTTTTTTGTAAAACCCGAAAGAAGGCTACGGTTAAGCTTCCGTCAAGAACTGCCCGCCCATGTTAATTTTGCTTCACGCATCATCCCCCGCTCCCCACCCTGACGGCGGGACAGAGGAAAGGGCCTCCGCCGTCCTATGCTGACAGCGAAGGCCCTTGTCGTATGCGCTTCCCGGCCCCTGGCCGCCGAAGGCCGGGCTTCATCCTCATTCCAGGACGAAGCCCAATTCCTTCGTTTGGTTGTACAGCCCGGCGTTCATCAGCGCGCCACCGGACACATTGCTCCGCACCCAGGTGAAGTATTCCTCCGGCACCAGGCTCTGCGAGGTACCCGGCAGGTAGATGCTGAACACATCCCCCACCTCTGCGCCGCTGAACGCCTGGGTAACCATCCGTATACCGTCCACCACCCGCTCCTGGGAGGGCAGGCCATCCGTCGTCAGCTGCGTTACGGTCATGCGGTACTCCTGCGCGCTGACCTGGGTCATGTTCCCAAAGCGGCCGCTGAAGCTGCTGCTGTAATGCGTGCCGTTGGGATAGCCCGGGCCGGTATCGCCCATGTCGCTGTCCTCATACGTGCCTGTGAAGCTGCCGTCCGGCTGGATGGTCAGCATGGCATACCACGCACCCACGCCGCTGGAGAGCGTCCACCGGGTGGTCTCCCGGAAGGGGAAGCCGGCAGCCTGCGCGGTGCCCTGGGACGTTTCCTGCATGCTCACCAGATCCGCGCGGACATAGCCGTACAGGCTCTCCGTCCGGGCGTAATACCAGCCGGAGCTCGTTTCGCCCAGCAGGGTGAGGGCGGTCTTGTTGTTCAGCCGCGTCAGCACCGGCGAATTCTCCGATGGCCCCTGGCGGAAATTCACCCAGCCGCTGTTCGGGTTGCTGATCACGCCGGTTTTCACCGTGCCGGAGGCGCTGCCCATGCTGCCCCGCAGCAGGTATTCCGCCTTCATGTAGCCCATCTCGCTGCCGATGGTCACAGCCACCCAGTCGCCCTGGGGCTCAGCCTCGCACAGCACCCGCGTGCCGGTGAAGTACAGGCCCAGGGACTCCGACGCCGTGGAGCGGCCCGCGCGCAGATGCACCCTGTCCGAGGTCTTGCCGTCGATGATGGCCTCATCCGCCAGCGCGGCGGAGGTCAGCAGCAGCACGCACGCCGCGATGAAAGCCACGATGGTTCCTTTTCTCATACCGATCACTCCTTGATTCTATCCGCCTTTTCGCCGGAAGGCCCGGCGTACCTGGCATTGATGGCCTCGATCTCCCCGGCCCGAAGCGGGGGATTGCAATAGGCGCAGGCCGTCAGCGCGCTGAAGGGCGCCTCCTCCAATGCGCCGTAGGTGAACGCCATCAGCGGCAGATACCTGTCCTTGACCCCGTAGCATGTCCCGGCAGCGTGGTAGTTCTCGCCGCCCCTGGGGTTGTAGTACAGCGTCAGGGCATCATCGGGGATGGCGATCTGCCGGCCCGTCCAGTCCTCCCAGATGACCAGGCGGGTACCCATCTGATCCTTCAGCCTGTCCCACAGCCAGCGCATATTCACGCCCTGGGGCGTTCGCCTCCGCTGGACGCGGATGCAGCCGTGGCTGGCCCTGCTGCCCAGCTTCGGCTCCGTGTAGCCGTAGTTCCTGCCGGACGAAGTGACCACGTGGGGCACCTCATGGATCAGGTCGCCGTCATTGTAGCGGATGCCGTAGTTGCACATGAGCTTCTCCGATGCGAACGCCCCCGACGGGCTGCTCAGCACGTATTCCCCCGAGCGGGTTTCGTGCCACGGATGCTCCTCGTCCGCCAGCCCGGTTGAAACGGCCAGGGTGTCCATCAGCCCGCCGTCATGGAACAGATACAGCCGCTGGGTCAGCTTGTCCACCACAAGGCCGTAGCGGGTTTTCACCTGCCGCTCCGTCAGCAGCCCGGTTGGCACATACCCTGTCACCAGCTGATTCCAGGCCTCCACCTGGCTGCCCTTGAAGGAGCTGGAATAGCATTCAATCCGCGACCAGCCGCTGTCAAGCTGCTCCAGCACATGGACGCCCTGCGACATGCAGGTGACCTCACCGACGGCCTCGGAGGCATCATCCGGCTGGGCGTACACCCGCGTTTGCCCGCGCGGATCGCCGCTGAGGACGGTCATGGGCTGGGTGAGCATCGCCCAGATGGCCTCTTCGTCCGTGATGTCCATGGCCGTTTCCCAGAAGCAGTGTTCGCGGCCGCAGGTCTCCCGCCCGGGGGTGAAGGTCTCGCCCAGGGCCCCATGGGCTGACGCGAGTAGCATGCAGCACAGGGCCATTGCCATGATCCGTTTCATCCTTTTTTCTCCTTCTTTGGTATCGTCTCCTTCCGTGATAGAAACGTGCGGTTATGCTTTTTTCTTCCTGCACGCAACGAAAAGTAACACCCCGATTGGCGTTGCTGCCTCATCAAACCCATCAAGCAGCTAAACAGAAAAAAAGCACCTCATTTGTGATGCTTCTATATGGAATCTATCAAGCAGCCTGTCCTCCCGGAGCGGCGGTACCGCTCCCGCCGCAGCCAGGATGACGGCTGCGCCTGCCCCGCGGCTTCGCGCCCCATCACAGCAAAAAAGAAGCACCTCTATTCGAGATGCTTCATATGGAATCCGGCAGCGACCTATCCTCCCGGGCCGTGTCCAGCCAAGTACTTTCGGCACTGAAGGGCTTAACTGCTGTGTTCGGAATGGGAACAGGTGGAACCCCTTCGTCATTGCCACCGGAAATGGTGAGCTATTCACTTCGCCGGTTCGCTTTCGCTTCCCGACTGTCGCATTGTAGCACCTTTTTCCCTTCCTGTCAAGCCCTTGCTTTCACTCCTGCCTGCCATTCCGCCGGTGCTTTCTGCTTTCCCGCACCCTGACAACTGCACATCGAATGATTCATTCAAGACCGTTTTCCAATTAGTCTCAGCTTTGTCCTTCGGTTGCCCGAAGCGACCAAGCGCTGTAATCAAGCCCTCGACCTATTAGTATCATCAAGCTCCATACGTTACCGCACTTCCACCGATGACCTATCTACCTGGTAGTCCTCCAGGGGTCTTACTTCTTTCGAATGGGAATCTTATTCTCGAGGTGGGCTTCACGCTTAGATGCCTTCAGCGTTTATCCCGTCCGCACTTCGCTTCCCTGCTATGCCGTTGGCACGACAACAGTTGCACCAGTGGTGCGTCCACTCCGGTCCTCTCGTACTAGGAGCAGCTCCTCTCATGATTCCTACGCCCACGATGGATAGGGACCGAACTGTCTCACGACGTTCTGAACCCAGC
>JBJEUJ010000348.1:0-3522 GCA_051883775.1 Aristaeellaceae bacterium
GGCCACCAGCGGCAGCATGGTCTACGACGGCAAGCCCTGGAAGCCCGACAGCGCCATCCGCGCCCAGGAGGCGGGCATCGCCATGATCGTGCAGGAGACGGGCACCATCGGCAGCATCACCGTGGCGGAGAACATCTTCCTGGGGCATGAGAGCATGTTTGCCTCGGGGATTTTCATCAGCCGGGGGCGGATGAACCGGGCGGCCCAGGCGCTGCTGGACGATCTGGAGATTCCCGTGGACGCCTCGGCCCGCGCCGGCTCCCTGGACCTGGCCAGCCGCAAGCTGGTGGAGATCGCCAAGGCGCTGTACTGGAAGCCGAAGGTGCTGGTGGTGGACGAGACCACCACGGCCCTGTCCCAGTCGGGGCGAATGCTTCTGTACCGCTACATGCGCCGGGTGGCGGACGAGGGCGGCGCGGTGCTGTTCATCTCCCACGAGCTGGACGAGATGATGACCCAGTGCGACAGCCTGACGGTTTTGCGGGACGGCGTGATCGCCGGGACGCTGACGAAGGACGAATACGACGCGGACGTCATCAAGCAGCTGATGGTGGGCCGCAAGGTGGAGGGCAACTACTACCGCAGCGACATGGACGGCTATGACAGCGAGGTGGTGCTGCGGGCGGAGTGCATCACCACGATGAAGGACCTTTTGTGCTTCTCGCTGGAATTGCACCGGGGGGAGATTCTGGGCATCGGCGGGCTGTCCCACTGCGGGATGCACACGCTGGGCAAGGCGCTCTTCGGCGCGGTGGAGATTCTGGACGGGCAGGTGACCGTGGGCCCGGAAAGGACCGTGATCACCGGCCCGAAGAAGGCCATTGCCTGCCGCATGGGCTATGTGTCCAAGGACAGGGACTCCGAGTCCCTGAGCCTGGCGGCCAGCATCTATGACAACATTGCCTCCACCGGCTACCGGGTCAACCGGCGGCTGAAGACCTTTGTTTCCTTCAAAAAGGAAAGGAAGTACGTGGACGAGCAGGTGCGCCAGCTGAGCATCAAGTGCGCCAGCCCCTACCACGCCGTGGACACCCTTTCCGGCGGCAACAAGCAGAAGGTGGCCATGGGCAAGTGGCTGGCGGCGGACAGCGAGATTCTCATTCTGGACTGCCCCACCCGAGGCATCGACATCGGCGTGAAGGCCGCCATGTACCAGCTGATCTACGAGATGAAGAAGGCCGGCAAGTCCATCATCCTCATCAGCGAGGAGCTGCCGGAGCTCATCGGCATGAGCGACCGCATCCTGATGATGCGGGACGGCGAGATTGCCTGCGAGCGGCTGCGCCAGGATCACCCCACCGAGGGCGAGCTGGTCAACCACATGTTTTAAGGAGGGCGGAGCGAATGCGTACATGGCTGAACCGCGTGAAGGAAAACCGATTCCTGCACGCCGTGATCCCCTTCCTGCTGCTGGGGGTGTTGACGGGCGTTTTCGCCGCGGCGACGGGGGGCAACTTCGTCTCCTCCCGGAACCTGAACGTGATTCTGGGGCAGACGCTGGTGACGGCGGTGGTGTCCACGGGGGCGAGCTTCATCTTCGCCACGGGGAATGTGAACATCGCCATGGGCAGCGCCACGGTGATGGTGGCGGCGCTGGCGGGCATTGTGTACAAGGCCACGGAGTCGGTATTGCTGATGTTCCTGGTGGCGGTGGGGATGGGCGTTGTGATCATGGTGATCTGCGTGCTGCTGTCCACGAAGTTCCACATCTTCGTCATTCACGTGACCATCGTCATGATGACGCTTTTGACGGCCATCGCCTCGGAGATGCTGGGCGGCAACACCTTAAGCCTCCCCTACAGGATGACCAAGGCCGCCAATGACGCGGGGGTGCCCTACATCATCTTCATCACCTTCAGCGTGTTCTGCATCGTGCTGTTCCACTTCACCCCCGTGGGCCGCTACATCCGCATGGTGGGCTCCAACGAGACCTGCGCGGAGCTGACGGGCCTGCAGCGCTCCCGGGCGCTGATGGTGGCCTTTGTGATGGCGGGCATCGGGTCGGGGCTGGCGGCGCTGCTCATGATCTTCCGCAACGGCTCGGTGGCGGCGACCATGGGCAGCTCCATCAATACGGATGTGATGCTGGCCATCGTCCTGGGCGGCATGCCCATCTACGGGGGCAGCAAGTCCCGGGTGTACGCGCCGATCCTGGGCGCGCTGATCGTGGTGGCGCTGAACAACGGCCTGCTGATGGTGGGCGTGGATTCCAGCTGGGTGCAGGGCATCCGGGGTATCATCTTCCTGGCTTTCCTCCTTCTGGGCACGAAGCGGGCCAAGCTGCTTCCCGCCCGGGAAGGATAAAAGACATTTTCCTACAACGACAAACGGAGGGGATCACATCATGAAAAAGCTGCTTTGCATCGTTCTGTCCTGCCTGCTGCTGCTGGGAAGCACTGCCGCCCTGGCGGATGCCGAGCCCCCGGCGGTGAAGATCGCCGTCGCCTTCTACCAGATTGACGCCGCGGCCCTGCAGGTGCAGGACTACCTGCAGAACTACGTCGGCCCCCAGCTGAACGTGACCTTCATGTTCTCCGAGGCCATTGACAACGTGGACAAGCTGATGAACTTCATGGACAACGCCTACGCCGCGGGCTGCGACGGCATCATGAACTACCAGAACAGCGCCGTGGAGCAGGCCATCTCCAAGGCCCAGGAGCTGGGTATGTACATCGCCTCCAACACCACCAACGCGGTGGAGAACGGCGACATTCCCTTCAACATGGGCATGGCCGCCGCCGACGCCCAGTACTGCGCGCAGCAGTTCGGCGACATGGTGGCTGACCTGTTCGCCGATGGGGAGACGCACAATGTGGTGATCGTCTCCGCCGGCGCGGGCATGGGCAACAACGAGCACAAGTACTCCACCATCGCCATCCTGGAGATGCTGCAGAACATCTACGGCCTGACCTACGAGGAGGATGTGGAGACCCTGGCCACCACCCGCAGCCAGATCGACTGCGCCAACGACAAGGGCGTGCTGATCACCATCTATCCCGGCTATCCCACCGGCGATACCTATGTGCCCGGCATGTCCACCATCCTGCAGACCGGCAAGTATGACACCGTCCTGGCCTGCAACGCGGCCTACGCCAAGTTCTCCGTGGCCATCGACGAGGTGGAGAAGGCCACCGGCACCAACATCCGCGTCTCCGCCATCACCGCCATCAACGATACCACCAGGTCCGGCTTCAACACCATCGACTCCACCGGCAATCCCAGCCTGGATTCCGCCATCCTCATGCCCAGCGTGTCCACCGCCACGGCGCTCTTCGCCCTGGTGTACAACGGCGTGACCGGCTATGGCGAGCAGTTCCGCCAGGATGATCTGGGCTACTACTACAACTCCCCCAAGTGGGTCTGCCCCAACGCGGAGGACTACGCCCGGCTGGAGAAGATCAACTCCTCCGACGATACCTGGGAGGTCAGCATGGACGAGCTGAAGCAGATGCTGGCCCTGTTCAACCCCGACGCCAACCTGGAGTCCCTCCAGCAGATGATGCTGGACATGGACGCGGCCCA
>JBJEUJ010000348.1:3622-6251 GCA_051883775.1 Aristaeellaceae bacterium
ACCTGGCTGGTGATGAACGTTTTGTGCCTGCTGACCATGCAGCGCGGGGTGATTGCCAGCATGCTGGACGTGCAGAACTACGTCCGCAATGTGGGCATATCGGCCTGCACCGCCATGGCGCTGAGCTACAACCTGGGCAACGGCCGCTTTGACCTGTCCCTGGGCGCGCAGCGCATGATGGTGGCCATCGTGGGCGGCAACATCGCCATTCGCCTGGGGCTTGGCACCTGGGGCGTGATCCTGTGCTCGCTGGCGGCGGGGCTGCTGTTCGGCGCGCTGGTGGGGGTGCTGTTCGTCACCACGAAGATCCCGGCCATGGTGCTGGGCGTGGGCGTGGCCTTTGTGTACGAGTGCGTGGCGTTCGTGTCCTCCGGCTCCCAGGGCCTGCACGTCTACGGCGTGGCGGGGCTGGAGAACCTGTCCAACATGTACCTGACCATCGGCGTGGTGCTGGCCGCAACCCTGCTGGCCATGGTGCTGGACCGCTACACAAAGTTCGGCTTCTACAACCGGGCCATCGGCGGCTCCCAGAAGATTGCCCACAACTGCGGCGTGAACATCTACACCCACGCGGTGGGCTGCTATGCCATGGCGGGCGGACTGGTGTCGCTCTCGGGCGTGTTCGACGCGGCGTTCAAGGGCTCCATGGACGCGGAGCTGGGCTTCTCCAGCAACTCCGCCGTGATGACCAACTGCTTCCCCATGTTCCTGGGCAAGTTCATCGCCCGCTGGTCCAGCGAGGCGGTGGGCATCGTGGTGGGCACCATGACCATCCGCATGTTCCAGACGGGGCTGAGCGTCATGCAGTTCTCCGGCACGGCGCAGCAGGTGTTCACGGGCTTCGCGTTCCTGATCTTCCTGCTGGTGCGGGCCAACGAGCATGCCTTCAGCATCCGCCGGGCGAAAAAGGCTCGCCTGGCCCAGGCCCGGGAAAAGCGTCTGGCCCTTGGCCAGGCTGCGGCGTGAGGAGGTATACCGATGAAGAAGCAGCTGGTCAATCCCTACCTGCCCGGCTATGAGTACATTCCCGACGCGGAGCCCCGCCTGTTCGGGGACAGGGTGTACATCTACGGCTCCCACGACGCCTTCGGCGGCGAGGACTACTGCGTGAACGATTACGTCTGCTGGTCCGCCCCGGCGGAGGATCTGTCCGACTGGCGCTATGAGGGTGTGATCTACACCCGCAGCCAGGATCCGCAGAGCCCCCGGGGTGAGCGCAAGATGCAGGCCCCGGACGTGGTGCAGGGCCCGGACGGCCGCTACTACATGTACTACACCCTGGATCTGCGGGGCGAGGTGGGGCCCACCTCCGTGGCGGTGTGCGATACGCCCGCAGGCCGGTATGAGTACGCGGGCATGGTCTCCTGGCCGGACGGCCACGCCCTGGGCTCCCGGGAGGGGGAGCTGCTGACCTTCGACCCCGGGGTGCTGGTGGATGACGACGGGCGCGTTTTCCTGTTCACGGGTATCGCGGTGCCGGACATTCCGCCGCTGCGGGCCAAGGTGGCGGCGAAGAAGCGCGTGGCCGACGGCTGCTACCTGGTGGAGCTGGACAGGGACATGATGACCGTCGTGGGTCAGCCGAGGCGGGTGCTGATCGGTTTTGACGATGCGGCGGGCACGCCCTTTGAGGGGCACGCCTTCTTCGAGGCCAGCTCGCCCAGGAAAATTGGCGGGCGGTACTACATCTTCTATTGCTCCCAGCGCAGCCATGAGCTCTGCTATGCCCTGAGCGAGCGGGTGGACGGCCCCTACCGCTACGGCGGGACGGTGGTGAGCATTGGCGATGTGGGCCTGGATGGCCGCACGGAGGAATCTGCCGTGAACTACCTGGGCAACACCCACGGCGGGCTCCTGACCGTGAACGGGCGGCATTACATCAGCTACCACCGGCAGACGAACCTGATCCAGTACGCCCGGCAGGGCTGCATGGAGCCCGTGGCCATCCTGCCGGACGGGACGATCCCCCAGGTGCGCGTCACCAGCAGCGGCCTGCATGACGGCCCTCTGCCCGGCCTTGGCAGCTACGAGGCGCGGATCGCCTGCTGCCTGCGCTCCAGGGAGGGCGTGTTCGCCTACAAGGTGTTTCCCACGCCGCCGGGGGTTCATCCCTACCTGACCCAGGATACCCCGGATCACATGGGGCGCAGCGACCAGTACGTGGCCAACCTGCAGGACGGGGCGTATGCGGGCTTCCGCTCCTTCGACCTGCATAGTCCCGGGCGCATCAGCGTGGTGGTGCGGGGCAGCGGCGAGGGCACGCTGGTGGTTGCCACGGAGCCGGAGGGGGAGCCGCTGGCGGAGCTTCCCGTGCGGCCCTGCGAGTTCTGGCAGGCCCTGTCGGCGGCCATGCGGCCTGTGGAGGGCGAGCATGACCTGTACTTCTCCTTCCGCGGCACGGGCGCGGTGGACTTCTTCTCCTTTACGCTGACGTAACAGAAAGCTGCATTGAGCATACCGTCTCTGCACAGCGCATTTCCGCTCTGGCCTGCTTTGCTGCGCGCAAATTTGCCGTGAAGCGCCCCGGATGCGGCTTCCTGACCCGTCAATCCATTTTTTTCGAGGTGTGATGTATGACGCAGACCAAACAGGCCCAGGGCCGGAACAAGATGGGGGTTATGCCCATCAA
>JBJEUJ010000349.1:0-6221 GCA_051883775.1 Aristaeellaceae bacterium
CCCACGCGCCGATGATGGGCACGAAGGCCATGAGCATCACCAGCGCGCTGATGGCAAAGGCGTTGGGGAAGCGGAAGATCAGCATGCCCACAAACACCATGCCGCCCAGGATGAAGGCCTCCAGCACCTGACCCGTGATGAAGCTGATGAAGATGCCGCTGATTTTCCTGCCCATGCCCAGCAGCCAGTCCGCCCGCTTCTCCGGCACGGCGGCGTACAAGAGGGATTTGCACTGGCGTGCCAGGCGTTCCTTCTGGCTCACGGCGCTGAAGGCGATGATCAGGGCAAGCATCATACTGAACATCTTGCCGAACACCGAGAAGGCTGCGGAGATCACGCTGCCCGCCACCTCCCGGGTATCATCCTGCAGGAAGGCGGTCACACCCCGCTCGATGGCGGCCCAGTCGATGGTCAGCGCCTCGATGCCGTCCACCAGCTCCGGCGCATAGTCCCGGTAGGGCCGCACGAAGGCCTTGATTTCCTCCAGCAGCGCGGGAATCTGGATCACCAACGTATGCAGGCTGTCCAGCAGGCTGGGAATCACCGCGTAGATGATGAAGCCGACCATCAGCGCCAGCAGCACGGTGCTCAGCAGGATGCTCATGGGCCGCTGCAGGCGTTTCTGCCCCGTAAGCCACCGCCTGCCCCGGGGCTTGACCACATGCTCCTCCAGCATGCGCACCGGGATGCTCAGCAGAAAGGCGAACACGAACCCCAGCAGGATCGGCGTAATCAGACCGATCCCCTGACGCAGCGCGCCGCCCACCACATTCAGGTGATTGACCGCCGCGTTGACGCACACGGCAAAGACAATCAGCCACAGCACGGTCCTGATCCGCTTGCGCTCCGCCTTCATGCCCTGCCCTCCGTGGCGCAGGCTTCCCCGCTGCGCCTGCCGGTTTTCTTCTGCCTGTTGATCCTGTACCCGGCAATGGCCACCGCCAGGGCCGCCACCGCGTCCACAATGAGGTCCTCCATGGTGTCTGCCAGGGCCTCCCGGCCAATGAGCGCCGTGCCGTCCTCCAGCAGCGCCTTCTGCATGTTCAGCCCCAGCAGCGCGTCGAAGCTGAACTCGTAGATTTCCCAGATGGCCCCCAGGGCCAGGGCGAAGCAAAAGGCAAACATGGACTCAAAGAAGGGGCTCAGGGACACCCGCACCTCCGCATTGCGGTTGAGCAGATCCACCAGGATGAAGCCCAGGGCGCTGAGCATCATGCCGGAAAAACCGTGCAGGATGATGTCCCAATGGGGCAGGATATAGTAGAAGTCGAACACCTCGCCCAGGAAAATGGCGCAGTACAGGAAAATGTAGTATATGATGTAGATGCGCCTGGGGATAGGCACGCTCCACCTTCGGTTCACCATGGAGGGCAGCGCCATCACCACCAGACCCAGGATGCACTGGGTCAGCATCAGCAGATAGTCGCTCTTGACCTTCTCATGGGGCGCATGCTCCGGGATGCTCCAGGGCGCGCGATAGAACTGAACCGCAGCGTAGATGACCGACAGGGCCAGGGACACAAACAGCAGCACGCCCACCATGCGCTGCGCCCGGCTGCCCCGATCCGGCCGCTGCGGCTGATCGTAAGTGCGTTGCTGAGCCCTGCCTGTCTGTGCGCTGTGTTTCGGCATAGACCTTTCTCTCCTTTTTTGGCTGATCGGCTGCTGGCTGGCAGACATGCCGCCGTTCATGCTATTCCTGTGGCTGCTCATCCATGCGGGCGCAGACCCTATTCGCTCTGCCGGAGGAAAGCTCCGTTTCCCTGCCCGCACCAGAGCTTCCCCGGCCACTCCCGAGGGGACTCCTTCCCTGCCTGCGCGGCTCCTGTTCTCAATCATAGGAGAAAGCCGCCGCATTGTCACGGGACACATGCGCCGTATGCGTCCCAATTTCCGGCGCGGAGGCGCAACTGTCTCCTTTTGGGACACTCAGGTGAAAGTGTCCCTTGCCGTGCCGTGGCAATCGGTCTATCCTTTGGATATATCCGGAAATTCCAGGGCGGCATGGCGCCTCCGGTGGAAGATAAGGAAGTGGCGCAATGACCAAGAGTGTTTCCTATGTGCTCATTGAGACCATCGTCCGCAGGGCCCTGCGCGACGTGGAGTCCTCGCCCGGGCGAGGCAGCCGGAATCTGGTGGATATGGCGGTGAATTTCTGCCAGGGCCATTTCCAGCAGCGGTTCTTCCAGAATGCCCAGCATCTGCTGCGCAACGAGCACAGCGCCTTCTATCCCCTCATTCAGGATACCGCCACCCATGTGGAGCACGAGCGGCTGCTGGACTTCGGCATGGCGCTGGGCTACAACAGCTGCACCCTGGGGGCGAAGAGGATCCGGGAGATCGAGGCCCGGGAGCATTTCAGCATTCCCTGGGCGCTGCAGCTGAACATGGACGCGGACGCTTCCGCTGACCACATGGCGCGCTATCGCCGCCTGCTGGACGAGGGCAAGGCCATGGGGGTGTATACCTGGTTCGTCCATGCCCAGGGCAGCGCCCGGCAGATGCTGCCCCTGCTGGCGGAGCACCCGGATTGCGCCTTTCTGCTTTTCTGCACCCCGGAGGAGCTGGACGACGATTTCCTGACAGCGCTGACGCCCATCCGCAACATCATGCTGGTGGTGGACATGCGCCCCGGCACAGAGCAGGCCTGCCAGGCGCTGCGGCAGCGGAGGCTGCTCTACTCCGTGTGCATCCGCTATCATGACGGCAACCTCTCCGGCGTGCTTGACGACAGCCTGATTGTCCAGGCAGAAGGGATGCACGCCATCTTCACAGCCTTCCTGCCGGAGGCGGACTGCTCCGCCGCCACCCGGGAGGCCGTCTACCAATACGTGGTTCAGACCCGGGCCGCCCAGCGGCACAGCACCGTTCCCTGGGAAATCCGCAGCGACAGCCTGCTCGTGGACAGGATCATCTCCGGTGACCGCTGCTCCGCCGGCTTTGCCAGGAACGGCGCGCTGCTCCTTTATGGCCGGGATGAGCCTGAGGGCAGGTACAACCTGTTCAGCATTCCCCTGCGGGAGATTCTGCTGGGCGCGCTGCCCCGGAAGGCAGTCCGATCCTCCACCCGGCTGTAAGCAAAAACGGAGTCCGACCATCCGGTCAGGCTCCGTTTTCCGTTTTTTCCCTGTTGACATAATAGTTGCTGATGCTCATGATGACGGACTTGAGCATGCGCAGGAACTGCTCCGGCGGCATGCAGTTCTCCTCCCGCAGCCAGCGCACCAGGGAGGCCAGCAGCGCGTCGGTGGCGATGTTGATGTAGAAGTCCATGGCCTCCCCCTCCAGCACCTCCGCCATGCGGGTGCGGAAAATCGGCACCGTCACCTCCGTCAGATGCTCGCTCAATGAATTCTGGCCCTGGTAGGACAGCGCCTTGCGGTAGAACACCCGGTTATCGTAAAAGCAGCGCAGAATCGCCAGCAGGAACTCCCAGGTATCCTTGTCCCGCTCCCGCTGCACAATGGCGACAAACTCGTTGTCGAAGATCCAGTTCACCAGGTCATACTTGTCCTTGAAGTGATAGTAGAAGCTCTTTCGGTTCATGTGGCACAGATCGCAGATGTCCGAAATGCTGATCTTCTGAAAGGACTCGGTTTTCATCAGCTCCATCAGCGCCTGGGAAAGCGCTTTTTTGGTAATGGTGGAATCAGGCACGCGGACTTCCTCCTTGCTGTGGCGCGCAGGAAACCGCAAAAACAGACGGGATTTGCCCGCGTTTGCATACGGCAAGTCTCGTCCTGTCAGACGCGGTCGGGAAGCAATCCCGGGACAAGGGCTGCGTCTTGCTCCGCAGCAACGATTCCCTGGTGCTCCGTTCCATTATACCAAAAAGGAATTTGTCTTTTCAAGACAGGCGGGCCCCCTCCTCATGGGACAAAATGGGCCCTTTGTCCAAAGCAAAGTCATGTCACGGATGCGCCGCCGGCAGCCGCACCGTCATGATGAAGCGGCTCTCATCCGCCATCGCGGCAATCTGTCCGTGATGCCTGTCCACAATGGCCCGGGCAATGGACAGCCCCAGGCCTCTGCCGCCTGTCTTGCGGCTGCGGGATGGATCTCCCCGGTAGAAGCGGTCGAACAGCCTGCCCATGTCCAGGCGGGGATCGGGCTGCCAGGCATTGCTGATGCGCAGCAGCAGATGCTCCCGCTGCATGGACAGCGTTACCTCAATATCCCCCGGTCCTGCGCTGTACTGGATGGCATTGTCCAGCAGGATCATCAGCAGCTGCTCCATCAGCTGCGTGCAGCCATGGCAGCACAGCTTCGGCGCAGCCTCCGTTCGGATGGCATACCCTACTGCCCGGGCCACCGGCGTCACCTGCTTCACGATACGCTCCGTCATGTCCGACAGGTTCAGCATGTCCATGGGCACAGCGGCTTCCCCGTTGTCCAGGCAGGACAGGGTCAGCAGCCGGGAGATCAGCTCATTCATCCGGCCGGCCTGCTCGGTGATGGCCTCCAGCCACTGGTTGCCGCCCAGCTCCGCCTGCAGCACATCGGTGGTGGTGGTGATGATGGTCAGGGGCGTTTTCAGCTCATGCTCGGCGTCGGCCATGAAGCGCTTCTGTGTCTCCAGGGTGTTGACGATGGGCGCGGCATAATGCCCGGAGAACAGCCACGCCACCGCGTACACCCCCAGCAGCGCCAGGAGGTAAATCAGCAGGGAGGTCTTCAACAGCGACTGCAGGCTGCTGAGCATCACGCCACCGTCCAGGAAAAAGATCCTGCTGCCCCCCTCCTCCATCGCCTCGCAGCGAAAGCGGTACCGCCCCACAAAGCCGGATTCCCGGCCGGTATCCGCCGCCTGCCGCGCCAGGTCGCAGGCGCTTTCCTCCCCCACGGCGGCAATGTTGTCCAGCAGCGCCGTCATGCTCTGCCTGTCCGCGCTGATTTCCACAATGAAGAAGCGCGTCTCGAAGGGGGATTCCTCCGTGTAGCGGACATGCAGCTGCGCCGCTTCCTCCCCTACGCCGGACACATCCGGCAGCGTGCCGTCAAACTGCTCCAGCACCTGCAGCATGCCGTCCATGCTGCGGATCACGTTCAGCCCGTTCAGGCCGTTCACCGCAATCAGGAGCAGAAGCAGCACAATGGCCATGGCCGTCATGGCCGCTTTGACAAACTGCCATCTCAGCTTCTTCAGCATGATCTTTGCTCCAGCACGTAACCAATTCCCCGCCGGGAGCAGATGGTCACCGATGCGTCCAGCTGCGCCAGCTTCTTGCGGATGGTGGCGATATTCGCCCATACCAGGCTCACGTCCGTGTCCTCCTCCCAGATTCGCTCAATAAACTTCGCAGGCGACAGCACGATGTCATGGTTGCGCATCAGCAGCTCCATCACCTGCAGCTCCTTGTTATTCAGTGCAATGCCCACGCCCTTGCTCTCCAGCATCCCCTTACGCAGGTCAAGCTGCAAATCGCCGTAGCGCAGCACCTGCGGCGCGCAGACGCCCGGCCTGCGCTGCAGCGCCCGAACCCGGGCCAGCAGCTCCTGGGTAGCGAAGGGCTTGACCAGATAGTCGTCCGCCCCCTGATCCAGCCCATCCACCCGGTCGCACACGGCGCTGCGGGCCGTCAGGATCAGAATGGGGGTGGAAATGCCCCCCGCCCGCACGGCAGAAAGCACCTCCAGGCCGCTGCGCCGGGGCATCATCACGTCCAGCACGGCCGCGTCGTATGCCCGCTCCTCCAGCAGCTGCAGCGCGGTTTCACCGTCCTCGGCGGTATCCACGGTGTAATGCTGCCGCTCGAAGATTACCTGCAGGGCGTGCAGCAGAGCCGTTTCATCATCAGCAATCAGGATACGCATCGGCTTTCCCCTTCCATGCAAAGGCTGTACGCGGCGCGCTGGCTCCCCGTACAGTGTATCGTGTTCATGTGAAGATCATCTGACGAAGGGATGATAAACGTCTGTCCGGAGAGAGCATCCCCTCCGGACAAAACTCCGGGGACGCAGGAGGCATTCGTCCCCGGAGGGGAAAGGGAGGAACCCTGCCTATACGGCCGGACAGGTCAGGCGCGGATCTCTCTGCGCATAAAGCTGACATAAGCGCCGGTAAACGCCACCATGGCCAGGGCGATCATACACACAATATGCGGCCATACCAGCAGCAGGCTCTGCCCAACGGACAGGTAGCTTGCGATTGCGCCGGAATAGGAGGACATGGTGGTGATGCTCAGCGTCCTGACGCTGGGGTTGAGCAGGGTGGAAGCTGC
>JBJEUJ010000350.1:0-6153 GCA_051883775.1 Aristaeellaceae bacterium
CAACGATAGCGAAAGAACCCGTGATGGGGTGGTGCTGAACCTGTACAAGGAGCTGTCCGGGTTCACCAGCAGGTGATAGCGGCTGCGCAGGTGGGGCAGGACGGCATTGTTGGCCCGGCCGAAGCCCACGTTCTCCTGCTGGGGCAGAAGGCGGACCTCAGGCCAGAGGGCGGCGATGCGCCCAGCGGTATCGCATTCAGGGGAGTTGTCGGCAACAAAAAGCTCCACGGGCAGGGTGGAGTCCTTTACGCACTGCACGGCGCGAAGCACCTCGTCTCCCGCGTGATAAAGCACAATGCAGGCGGATACGGTCGAAGGAGCGGACATAGAACCTCCTGAGGCAAGAAATTTGTCACCTGTATTTTACCGCTGCGGAGCGCATTTGTCTACAAAGTGCTGGAATTTTCAGCGGATCAATGGTATACTTGGCTTATATGCCGGAGGAGGTTGTGTGGGATGAAGAAGCAGATCCTGATGTCGGAAAGCTACAGTCCGCTGTACAAGCAGCTGATGCAGAAGATCCGCAGCGATATTGCTGCGGGCGTGTACCCCGTGCACAGCCGGATCCCTTCGGAGCAGGAGCTGTGCGAGACCTATCAGGTCAGCCGGGTGACGGTGCGCAAGGCCCTGTCGGAGCTGACCCAGGAAGGGCTGCTCAAGCGGCGGCAGGGCAAGGGCACCTTTGTGGAGGTGCCCCGGCTGTGCAAGGATCTCAAGGATGTGAACAGCTTTCACGATGCGTGCAGCATGATGGGCTGCGTGCCGGGCACCCGGGTCATCCATGCCCAGATGGTGCATGCCGATGAGGAGGACGTGCGGGACCTGATGGTGGACGCGGACGCGATGGTGGTGGAGCTGATGCGTCTGCGCCTGGCGGACGATACCCCCGTCATGCTGGAAACCAACCGCTTCCCGGCCTCCTACGCCTACCTGCTGGAGGAGGACCTGACCGGCTCCCTCTACGCCATTCTCCAGCGCCATGGCACCGAGACGGCCCAGGCCATCCACGAGATCTCCCTGTGCTATGCCACTGCCGCTCAGGCCAAGCAGCTGGAGGTCAACACGGGGGACGCGCTTCTGCAGCTGCGGGAGGTCATCTATGACCAGCACCAGCATCCCCTGCACACCTCCCGCCAGTTCATCCGCGCGGACCGCTTCACCTTCCGCATCTGACGAAACTGAACGGGGCGGGCGCGGCGCCCTGCCCTGATGGAAAGAGGTTTTCATTCTGAGCAAGTTTGCATTGTTTGTCGACCTGGAGAACTGCGGCGCGAAGGTCGCCACCCTCAACAGCATCCTGGAGAAGGTCAAGATTCGCGGCGATATTCTCCTGGGCAAGGTCTATGGCTATACCGACCGCTTCTCCGACCTGAAGGAGGTGCTGCTGAGCAACACCTTCACCGTGGTGCCCTCCCTGCGCTACGGCATCGCCCAGAAGAACAACGCCGATATTCTCCTGGTCATCGACGCCCTGGAGGTGGCCTACACCAACCCGCTGATCGACTCGTTCTGCATCGTCTCCGGCGACAGCGACTACACGCCCCTGGTGGGCCGGCTCAAGGCCATGGGCAAGTTTGTCCTGGGCATCAGCCGGAGCGAGGCGGCCAGCAATATTTTCATCAACGCCTGCAACGAGTTCCAGTTCCTGGAGAGCGTGGGCGGGCGAACCGCCGCCGTCACGCCCAAGAAGCAGAAGAACGGCGCCCCCGCCACGGAGGAGATGATGGACGAGGCGGAGCTGAACAAGCTGCTCTGCTCGGTGCTGGAGGAGTCCAGCAACCGGGAGGAGCTGTACGCCAGCGAGCTGAAGGGGATCCTCCTGCGCCTGCGCCCGGACTTCAACGAGAAGGCCTACGGCTGCGCCACCTTCTACAAGCTGCTGCTGAAGCTGTCCGCACGCTTCGGCGACCTGCATGTGAAGAACGACAACTTCAACGTCATGGTCAGCCTGAACAGCAGCGAGAACAGCGAGGCCGTGCCCCAGCTGACCCGCGACAACTGGCGGGAGGCCTTCGCCGCGCAGATTCGCGCCTACAAGGACGGCGGCTTCGACCGGGTGAACCCCTCCATCCTCAAGGCGGACATCATCACCGCCTATCCGGACTTCAACGAGCGGGCCATCGGCTTCAAGCGCTTCTCCGACGTGATGAAGCAGCTGGAGAAGGACGGCCTTGTGGTGGTGGAGATGGACGAGCAGGGGACCATGCTGATTCAGCTGCTCTGACCATGAAGGGGAAGGAACGCATGCACATCCTGTACGCGGCGGACGAGAATTACGTCCGCCATGCCGCCGTATCCATGCTGTCCCTGATGGACAGCAATGCCGCGGCGGAGGAAATCGTCTTTCACTTCCTGTCCATGGGCGTGAGCGACGACAGCCGCCGGGCCATGACGGAGCTTGTCCGGGGACAGGGGCGGAGCATCTGCTTCTACGAGCTGGGGGATATCCGCCGCTGGTTCGACTTCTCCTTCGATTCCCGGGGCTTTGCCCCCAGCGCCCTGGCGCGGCTGTTCATGGCCCGGGTGCTGCCGGAGGGGATTGACCGCGTGCTCTACCTGGACTGCGACACCGTGGTGCTGGAGGATCTGTCCCCGCTGTTCCGGCTGGACATGACGGGCTTCGACCTGGGCATGGTGGCTGAGCCCACCGTGAACAAGGCCCGCCGCCGTCAGCTGGGCATGGCGGATGAGCAGCCCTACTTCAACTCCGGCGTGCTGCTGGTGAACCTGGGCAAGTGGCGGCAGGACGGCACGGAGCAGACCATCCTTCACTACTACCGGGACATGGGCGGCAATCTGGTGGCCCCGGATCAGGACGCCATCAACGGGGCGATTCCCGGGCGGATCCTGCAGCTGCCGCCCCGGTACAACTACGGCTCCGTGCAGATCTATTACCCCTGGAGGGCCCAGCGGAAAATGTCCGCGCCCACGCCCTTCCTGAGCGAGGAAGACTACCGCCGGGGGACGGAGAAGCCCGCCATTGTGCATTTCCTGGGGGAGGAGCGGCCCTGGCGCGCCGGGAACCGTCATCCCTATACCCCCGTGTACGACCGATACCTGGCCCGTACCCCCTGGCGGGATACCCCCAGGGAGGAAGGCTGGCGGCTGTACTTCAGGTGCTTCACGCTGTTCAACGCGGTGACGAAGCCCTTTCCGCTGATCCGGTATCACATCATCGACGCGCTGATTCCCGCCTTTATGCGCCTGCGCGCCGGGAAGCTGAAGAAAAGCAAGAGAGGCGATTGAACCATGGAGACGGTCTTTGACCGGGAGCAGGGCCTTGCTGCCCTGATGAAGTACAATCACGAGCCCTTCCATCTGCTCCATGCCCTGACGGTGGAGAGCGTCATGCGCTGGTTCGCTTTGGATCAGGGCTACGGGGAGGAAGCGGACTTCTGGGGCCTGGTGGGCCTGGTGCATGACATTGACTTTGAGCAGTGGCCGGAGCAGCACTGTGTCAAGTGCGTGGAGCTTTTGCAGGACGCGGGCGCGGACGAGCGGCTGATTCACGCGGTGTGCAGCCATGGCTTCGGCCTGTGCAGCGAGGTTGTGCCGGAGCATCCCATGGAGAAGATCCTCTTCGCGGCGGACGAGCTGACGGGGCTCATCGGCGCGGCGGCGAAGATGCGGCCCTCGAAGTCCTGCACGGACATGGAGGTCTCCAGCCTGAAGAAGAAGTTCAAGGACAAGAAGTTCGCCGCCGGGTGCAGCCGGGATGTGATCCGCGACGGCGCAGCCCGCCTGGGCTGGGAGCTGGATACGCTCATGGACAAGACCCTGCGGGCCATGGCGGCCAGCGAGGAAGCGGTGAACGCGGAGCTGGAGCAGCTTCTGGCAGGTTTGTGACAGGGGAATGCATGAAAGCCCGGGCTTCATCCGTTCAATGGGTGTTATCACACAGGAAGGAGCAGGAGCATTGAAATATCTTCGGCGCACCATCTGGTATGTGGCCTCGCGCCTGCTGATCCTCTGCATTGTGCTGGGCGTGCTGGTCACAGCCTTCTACTACGCCATGAACCTGACCAATGTGTACATCGTCCTCAAGGACGGCATGGCCAGGCGGGCGCAGGTGGTCATGATGGAGGAGGATTCCTCCGAGCTGATCAAGTACTTCCAGTCCAGCTTTCTGGAGCGGGATCCGGCGGTGCAGGCGGCGCTGCAGGGCTCGTCGCCCTATCAGGACTACAACATCCGCGGTATCGACCACCGGCTGGAGATGTCCTTCATGTGGGTGTGGCCCTGGGACAATACCTGCCGGGTAGACATTGTGGAGCGGATTCCCGCCATTGACGGGCGCATCAAGGGCTCGAAGGCCGAGGACGCCATCGCCGCCTATGGCGACAGCGTGATCTACCCGCCCAAGTGGCAGTCCGCCAGCTACCGGGCCGTGCTGACCAAGGAGAACGGCCAGTGGCGCATCAAGAGCCTGACGCTGATTGAAACCCTGGACGACTGAGGAGGCCCGGGCGTGAAGCTGGTATTCATCTTTGGCAGCGGTGCGGTGGGGAAGATGACCGTGGGCCAGGAGCTGATGAAGCTGACGGGCATGCGGCTGTTCCACAACCACATGGCCATCGAGCCGGTGCTGTCGGTGTTCGGCGACTTCAACCCCCGGGCGGTGAACAGGATCCGGGACGTGATCTTCGAGGAATTTGCCGCGTCGGGGCAGAAGGGCATGATCTTCACCTACATGTTTGCCTTTGACCGGCAGGAGGACTGGGACTATGTGGCGCATGTGAAGGAAATCTTCCGCCCCTGCGGCACGGAGTTCTGTTATGTGGAGCTGATCGCGCCGCAGGCCGTGCGCCTGGAGCGCAGCACCACGGAGAACCGCCTGGCGAACAAGGCCTCCAAGCAGGACGTGGAAGCCGCCCGCCATCGCCTGCTGCAGGAGGACGCCCATTACCGCCTGGTGAGCCTGCCGGGGGAGATCCCCTGGGAGAACTATCTGCGCATTGAGAATGAGCATATCCCCGCCGCCGAGGCTGCCCGGATGATCCGGGACCGCTTCGGGCTGTGACGGGGCAAGGATGGGAAAGAAGGAAATACCATGAAGAAATATACAGCGTGGATCCTGATGGCGGTGTCAGCGGCGCTGGCGGTGGTCAGCTACGTGCTTTTGCCGGCGCAGGTGGCGGTGCAGTTCAGCATGGACGGCACGGTGAACACCGCGCCCAAGCTCCTGGGGGTGCTGATTCCCCTGGCGATCTCCGTGCTGGGTGCGATTCAGCTGATGGCCGCGGACGATGGCCGTCAGCCGGGCAGAACCCGTGGCTGGCTGCTGGTGGCCATCGGCTATGTGCTGGCCATTGCGGAGCTGATCGTCAACCTGATCTGAATGGATGGACAAAGGAAAAGCAGCGCCCTGCCGGAGAGCGGGACGCTGCCTTTTTCATGTCAGGAGCCGGAGGAGGCCTTCCGGACGGGATAGCAGACCTCGGTGACGAACTCGTCGGGGTTGCGGGTCTCGTGGGGGCTGACGTGGTAGATGTTGAAGGTGGGGCCGTCGATGACGTAGCCGTTGTCCGCCATCCACGCGGCGATGGCGGCGTAAAGGCTGTCCATCTGCCCGTAGGAGCCCTTGCAGGTGGCGCAGGCCGCGGTGACCTCCGGCAGCGTGCGGAAGCGGACATGCTCCGTATCCGGGTAGCTGCCCCGCACGTCCTTCTGCACCTCCACATCCGCCTGCTCCTCCTGGAACTCCCGGTCGTGGAACACCGCGCAGCAGTAGCAGGGGTCGCCGTCGAGGAGCTTCATCCGGGCGGTTTCCTCCATCAGCAGCTTCCACAGCATACCCTCATCCTCATAGGTGGGAATCACCATGCGGACAGTGGCGGCGTAGCGCGGGGGGAAGGTCTTGATGGTGACGTCGTAATTCATGGTCGTGTTTTCCTTTCTCAACCGTTTCTGCGCTGTCTCCAGGAGCTGCAGCCGGTATGCCGCCTGCGCCATGGTTGCCTGAAGCTCGGCCTGCCTTTGGGCAAGGTGCCGCTGCAGAACCTCCCGGTCGCCGTAGCAGGGGAGAAGCTCCCTGATGGCGGCCAGCGTGAAGCCCATGTCCTTCAGCGCGCTGATGCGGCCCGCGATGGGCAGCTGCTCTGCGCCGTAGTAGCGGTAGCCGGACTCCGGGTCGATCCGGGCAGGCTTGAGCAG
>JBJEUJ010000351.1:0-6114 GCA_051883775.1 Aristaeellaceae bacterium
GCGCTCCACGGTGCAGGGGGTGCTGGCGGGCCTGGGCTTCCGCAAGGAGCAGCAGGGACAGCTGGCTTCGCTGCTCTCCGGCGGCGAGCGCACGCGGCTGTGCCTGGGCCGGATGCTGCTGACGGAGCCGGATCTGCTCCTGCTGGACGAGCCCACCAACCACCTGGACCTGAAGTCCATCGCCTGGCTGGAGGACTACCTGCGCGCCTACCGGGGCGCGGTGCTGCTCATCAGCCATGACCGCTACTTCATGGATCACGTGTGCGACCGCATGTGCGAGCTGCTGCTGGGCGCCACCGAGTGCTACGACGGCAACTACACCGCCTACATGGCCCAGCGGGCGGAGCGGTTCGAGATCCGCATGAAGGCCTACGAGCTGCAGCAGAAGGAGATCGCCCGGCAGGAGGCCATCATTGCCCGATACCGGCAGTTCAACCGGGAGAAGTCCATCAAGCTGGCGGAGAGCCGGGAGAAGCGGCTGGAGAAAATGGAGCGCCTGGAGAAGCCCCAGGACGAGTCCGCCATCCGCTTCCGCTTTGACATCCGCCGCCGCACCGGCGAGGACGTGCTGATGGCCGAGGAGCTGAGCAAGGGCTACGACGGGCGGACGCTGTTCCAGCATGTGAAGATGCATCTGCGCGCCGGGGACCGGGTGGCCCTCATTGGCGACAACGGCGTGGGCAAGTCCACGCTGTTCAAGTGCCTCATCGGGGAGGAGAAGCCCGACAGCGGCACGGTTCGCCTGGGCAGCGGCGTGGACATTGGCTACTACGACCAGCACCAGGCCCGCCTGCACCCGGAGAAAACCGTCCTGGACGAGGTGTGGGACGACTTCCGCCGCCTGGATCAGACAGAGGTGCGGGGCGCGCTGGGGCTGTTCCTCTTCACCGGGGACGAGGTGCTCATGCCCGTCAGCACCCTTTCCGGCGGGGAGAAGGGCCGCGTGGCCCTGACCAAGCTGATGCTGCGCAAGGACAACCTGCTCCTGCTGGACGAGCCCACCAACCACCTGGACATGGACTCCCGCGAGGTGCTGGAGAACGCCCTGGCGGACTTCCCGGGCACCATCCTGGCCATCAGCCATGACCGCTACTTCATCAACCGCTTCGCCACCCGGGTGTGGGTGCTGGAGGAGGGCGGCATCAAGGAGTACCTGGGCAACTACGACGATTACTTCGAGAAGATCAGCCGGGAGCAGGAGCCTGACGGCGATACCGTGGGCATGACCCGCACCGCCCTGGAGAAGGAGAAGCGCAAGTCCCGGGACGAGGAGCGCCGCCTGAAGGAGCGGAAGCTGGCCCTGAAGCAGGCGGAGGAGGCGGTGACCCGGGCCGAGGAGGAGGCTGCCGCGCTGGAGGCTGCCCTGGCCGACCCGGACACCTACCAGGATGCGGAGAAGGCCGCGCGCCTGGCGAAGGAGTACCAGCAGAAGAAGGACGAGATCGACCGGCTGTACCAGGCATGGGAAGCCCTCGAGAGCGAAGAAGCATAACACAGCCGCCGCGGAAGCATGAAATCCGCGGCGGTTTTTTCTGCCTGCGGGAGAGGGAAGAAGGGGAGTAGGTGTGTCCACGCAGCCGGGCGTATCATGACAAGTGCGGAATGGGTACACATGGACACGTGGTCATAAAATGAACGTGAAAGCCTTGTAAATCAAGGGATTGACGAAAGAAAAAGTGGAAACGGAATTTTCCAGTCTCGTTGGGAACGGTTTCAGGTAAAAAGATAGACACACCTGACAACGTGTCCATGCATGCGTGCGCCAAACCCGTGACGGGACGGGGTTTGCGGCGATGGGAAAAATCAAAAAGGGCTGAAAAAAAGTAGAAAATGGCTGGGCAAACCTCTTGCAATTTTGACAGACATGGTTTATAATAAGCCTGTTGTCTGTTCAGGGATGAAGTGGTAAGTTGCCGCCAGGCCAGGCGGGTAATTACCATGGACCAGCCCGGCAATCGGGCGACGGACTCGAAGCGCGGCGCGGCCTGCACCTGCAGTGGGACGCGTAACGGCGCAAGCGAGAACGACATAGGAGGTAAATCAATGGCCAGCCAGAAGATCCGTATCAAGCTCAAGAGCTACGAGCACAACCTGATCGACCAGTCCGCCGAGCGGATTGTCGAAACTGCGAAGCGCACCGGTGCTCGCGTCTCCGGCCCGATCCCGCTCCCCACGGAGAAGGAGATCGTTACCATTCTGCGCGCTACCCACAAGTACAAGGATAGCCGCGAGCAGTTCGAGCGCCGCACCCACAAGCGGCTCATCGACATCCTCAACCCCAACCCCAAGACCGTGGACGCCATGATGAAGCTCGAACTTCCTGCTGGTGTCGAAATCGAAATGAAGCTGTAAGAGGCAGGAGGAACGAAACATGAAGAAAGCCATCGTGGGCAAAAAGATCGGCATGACGCAGGTCTTCACCGAAGACGGCCGCCTTGTTCCGGTCACCGTCGTTGAGGCGGGCCCCTGCACCGTGGTGCAGACCAAGAACGTTGAGTCCGACGGCTACGACGCCGTCCAGGTCGGCTTTGGCGAGCTGACCGAGAACCGTGCCAAGAAGCTGCTGAACAAGCCTGAGCTGGGCCACTACGCCAAGGCCGGCGTGGCCGCCAAGCGCACCCTGCGCGAGTTCCGCTTCGAGGACTGCTCCGGCTACAAGGTTGGCGACGAGCTGAAGGTCGACCAGTTCGCTCAGGGCGACAAGATCGACATCACCGGCACCAGCAAGGGCCACGGCTACACCGGCGCCATCCAGCGCTGGAACCAGCACACCGGCCCCATGGCCCACGGCTCCAAGTATCACCGCGGCGTGGGCTCCCTGTCCGCCAACTCCGATCCTTCCCGCGTGTTCAAGAACAAGCACATGTCCGGCCATTACGGCGTGGATCGTGTGACCGTTCAGAACCTGGAAGTCGTTTCTGTGGATGCTGAGCGCAACCTGCTGCTGGTCAAGGGCGCGGTGCCCGGCCCCAACGGCGGCCTGCTGATCATCCGCGACACCGTCAAGTGAGTGGCGCAAGGAGGATAATGAACAATGCCTAAGACTGCTCTTTATAATATGGAAGGCGCGGCCATTGGCGAGATCGAGCTGAGCGACGCTATCTTCGCTTCCCCGGTCAACGAAGCCGCCATGCACCTGGTCGTCCGTTCCTACCTGGCCGCCCAGCGCCAGGGCACCCAGAGTGCCAAGACCCGCAGCGAAGTTCGCGGCGGCGGTCGCAAGATCTATCGCCAGAAGGGCACCGGCAATGCCCGCCACCATGGCAACCGCGCTCCCCAGTTCAAGCACGGCGGCGTGGTGTTCGCGCCCAAGCCCCGCGACTACTACATCGCGGTGCCCAAGAAGGTGCGCCGCCTGGCCTTCAAGTCCGCCATGACCTCCAAGCTCAACGCCGGCGAGATCATCGTGGTGGATGAGATCAACCTGAAGGAAGCCAAGACCAAGCTGATGGCCCAGGTCATGAAGAACCTGAAGGCCGAGCGCAAGGCCCTGGTGGTTCTGCCCGAGAAGGACGAGACCGTGGTCCGCGCCACCGCCAACCTGGCTGAGGCCGCCACCACCTACGTGGGCACCCTGAACGTCTACGACATCCTGAACGCCGGCAAGGTCGTGCTGACCAAGGCTGCCGTGCAGGCCGTCGAGGAGGTGTACGCATAATGAAGAATCCTCACGACAT
This sequence comes from Aristaeellaceae bacterium, assembly GCA_051883775.1. GTDB lineage: Bacteria > Bacillota > Clostridia > Christensenellales > Aristaeellaceae > UBA11524. The sequence goes on from JBJEUJ010000351.1 coordinate 3,678, forward strand.
CATCCTGCGCCCCGTCCTGACGGAAAAGGCGTACGAAGGCATCGCTGACAAGCGGTACATCTTCGAGGTGGACGTCCGCGCCACCAAGACCGAGATCAAGCAGGCCATCGAGGCGGTCTTTGCCGACGACGGCGTGAAGGTCGAGAAGGTCAACACCCTGCGCACCCTGGGCAAGATGAAGCGCCAGGGCCGCACCCAGGGCCGCACCCGTGAAATCAAGAAGGCCTATGTCACTCTGAAGAAGGACTCCAAGCCGATCAAGTTCTTCGAGGGCATGGCTCAGTAAAGCAGGGAGGACAAGAAACATGGCTATTCGTCTTTACAAGCCGACTTCGCCCGCCCGGCGCTTTATGTCGGTTCTGACCTACGAAGAGGTCACCAAGAAGGCTCCCGAGAAGAGCCTGGTGGAGTACCTCAAGAAGAACTCCGGCCGCAACAAGCAGGGCAAGATCACCGTCCGTCACCAGGGCGGCGGCAACAAGCGCAAGTACCGCGTGATCGACTTCAAGCGCAACAAGCTGGACATCCCCGCCAAGGTTGCCGCCGTGGAGTACGACCCCAACCGCAGCGCCTTCATCGCCCTGCTGAACTACGCCGACGGCGAGAAGCGCTACATCCTGGCGCCTCTGGGCCTGAAGGTGGGCGACACCGTCATCTCCGCCGATGTGGCTGACATCAAGCCCGGCAACGCGATGACCATCAACAACATCCCCGTGGGTACGCTGATCCACAACCTGGAGATCAAGCCCGGCCGCGGCGGCCAGCTGGTGCGCAGCGCCGGCATGAGCGCCCAGCTGATGGCCAAGGAGAACGGCTTCGCCACCGTCCGCCTGCCCTCCGGTGAAATGCGCAAGCTGCCCCTGAACGTCAAGGCCACCATCGGCACCGTGGGCAACACCGACCACGAGAATGTCCGCCTGGGCAAGGCCGGCCGCGTCCGCCACATGGGCATCCGGCCCACCGTCCGCGGCGTGGTGATGAACCCCTGCGACCATCCGCACGGCGGCGGCGAGGGCAAGAGCCCCGTTGGTATGCCTGCTCCTGTGACTCCGTGGGGCAAGCCCGCTCTGGGCCTGAAGACCCGCAAGCACAAGAAGTATTCCAACAAGATGATCGTCAAGCGCGCGGGCAAGTAATCGCGCAGCCTATAGGAAGGAGGCAGCTAACGCATGAGTCGTTCCATTAAGAAGGGCCCTTATGTTGAGGGCGCGCTGATGAAGCGCATTACCGATATGAACACCTCCGGCAAGAAGGCGGTTGTGAAGACCTGGTCCCGGTCCTCCACCATCTTCCCGGATTTCGTTGGCCACACCATCGCCGTGCACGACGGCCGCAAGCATGTGCCGGTCTATGTGACGGAGGACATGGTGGGTCACAAGCTGGGCGAGTTCGCCCCCACCCGCACCTTCCGTGGTCACGCGGGTGACAAGGCCACCGGCCGCAAGTAAGAGAGGAGTGAAACGATATGGCAACCCGTTCCAAGGAGAAGACGGCTGCCCGTCTGGCCAACGCCGACCGGCGCCCGAAGGCTCATGCCAAGTACGTTCGCATCTCCTCCCGCAAGGTGAAGATCGTCATTGATCTGATCCGCGGCAAGAGTGTGGACGAAGCGGCCGCGATCCTGATGTATACCCCCAAGGCGGCTTCCCCCGTGGTGCTGAAGGTGCTCAACAGCGCCATCGCCAACGCGGTGAACAACCTGGAGATGAACCGGCAGGATCTCTACGTCGCTGAAGTGTACGCCAATCCTGGTCCCACGCTGAAGCGCTACGTTGCCCGCAGCCGCGGCAGCGCGTCTCCCATGCTCAAGCGCACCTGCCACATCAGCGTGGTGCTGGACCAGAAGAAGGCGAAGGAGGCTTAACCATGGGTCAGAAAGTGAATCCCCACGGCGCGCGCGTTGGTGTGATCTTCGACTGGAGCACCCGCTGGTACGCCGGCAAGAAGGATTTTGCGAACAACCTCGTTGAGGATCACAAGCTTCGCGAAATGCTGAAGGAAAAGTACTATGCCACGGGCATCAGCCACATTGACATCGAGCGCACCGCCCAGACCATCACGGTGAACATCTTCACCGCCAAGCCCGGTATGATCATCGGCCGCGGCGGCGCGGGCATCGAGGCCCTGAAGAAGGACATCACCGAGTTCCTGGGCCGTCCTGCCCACATCAATGTGATGGAGATCAAGCAGCCCGACGCCGACGCTCAGCTGGTGGCCGAGAACATCGCTCAGCAGCTGGAGAAGCGCGTCAGCTTCCGCCGGGCGCTGAAGCAGGCCCAGCAGCGCGCCATGAAGATCAACGGCGTCAAGGGTATCAAGACCAGCGTGTCCGGCCGTCTGGGCGGCGCCGATATCGCCCGCACCGAGCACTATCACGATGGCTCCATCCCGCTGCAGACCCTGCGTGCCAACATCGACTACGGCTTCGCTGAAGCCA
>JBJEUJ010000352.1:0-6056 GCA_051883775.1 Aristaeellaceae bacterium
CAAACGCCCCGCGTCAGGCTTGCGCACGTCGTAGAGACGCTCGGCCAGGGGCTTGTTGGCGTCGTTGTTGCCCAGTACCTCCCGGAACAGAGGGGTCACGTAGGGGTCGTTGGGGTAGTCAATCTCATTGCCAATGGACCACAGGATGATGCTGGGGTGGTTGCGATCCCGCTTCACCATGCTCTCCAGGTCGGCCCTGTGCCACTGGGGGAAGTCCTCCGCGTAACCAAAGCGCTTGGGCGGATAGACATTGTGGCCCTGCCACCACTTGTTCTTCGTGCCCTCCCACTCGTCGAAGGCCTCGTCCATCACCATCAGGCCCAGCTCGTCGCACAGGTCCAGCAGGTGGGGATCCGGCGGATTGTGCGCCGTGCGCAGGGCGTTGCAGCCAGCAGCCTTGAACTTCATCAGGCGGCGGCGCCAGACCTCCTTGGGAGCGGCAGCGCCCAGCGCGCCCGCGTCATGGTGGACGCACACGCCCTTGAGCTTCATGCCCACGCCGTTGAGGAAGAAGCCCTTGTCCGCGTCGAAGCGGATGGTGCGGATGCCGAAGCGAACCTCCTCCGTGTCGGTCACGCGGCCGCCATGCAGCACCTTGGCCCGCAGGGTGTACAGGGTGGGGGAGTCCGGGCTCCACAGCTGCGGATGCTCCACCGTCAGGGCCGCCTTGCCGCAGGCGCCTTCTGCCTGGCCATGGGCCACGGGGTTGCCCTCCCCGTCCAGCACCGTCAGGGCAATGCCGTCGCCGCCTTCCGTCTCATACTGGACGGACAGGTGGGCGACATCCTCCGTGGCGTCGTCGGTGGTGATGAACAGTCCGTCCGTGCGCAGGCAGCAGGGATCGCTGACGGACAGGGTCACGTCGCGGTAGATGCCGCTGCCGGTGAACCAGCGGGAGTCGGCCACCTCCTCGTGCTCCACACGGACGCAGATCATGTTGTCCCCCGGGCGGACAAAATCCGTCACGTCGAAGGTGAAGGACGTGTAGCCATAGGCCCACATGCCCAGGTAGTTGCTGTTGATCCACACCCGGGCGTGCTTGTACACGCCGCCGAAGGTGATACGCACCCGCTTGCCTGCCACGTCCTCAGGCAGGGTGAAATGCTTGCGGTACCAGCCGGTGCCGCCGGGCAGATAGCCGGTGCCGCTGGCATGGCGGCGGTCAAAGGGGAAGGCCACCGACCAGTCGTGGGGAAGGGTGACCCGCTGCCAGGCGCTGTCGTCCCAGCCCATGTATTCCGCGCCGGGCTCGTCTCCCAGGTGAAAGCGCCAGTCCAGGTTCAGGTTGGTTTTGCAGCTCATAATGTCCTCCATGGTGTGCTTGACGCACAGGTGATGTTGTTCAGCGTCCAAGGTCAGGGTCCCGGGGTCGGGGCCCTGACGTTGAAGGCCGCGCAGGGGCAGAAAAAGAGGAGGGGAGGCCCTCAAGAGAAACGACTGTCTTGCGATCAAGCCGGTTTCTCCTGGGACATCCCCTCCCGTTAGCTTACTGCTTCAGCAAGGCCAATGGCTGGCATTAGTTGCCGTACACAGCGTTGATCTGGTTCTGGATCTCGGTCATGCAGATTTCGATGCCGGCGTTCTGCAGCTGCTGACGGAACTCAGCAACATAGGCAGCGGGATCATCCATCATGCCGAACACGATACGAGGCATGTAGGTGTTGTACACGTTGGACAGGTTGTCCAGGTACATCTGGATGTTGCTCAGCTCGAACACGACCTTGCCGTAGGGATAGTTGATCTTCACGGCATCATAGGTGCTGTACAGCGCGTCGATGGCTTCCCAGTCCTTGTCGGCGGTGCGCAGCTCCAGCTGGTCGTTGCGGCCCCACCAGTAGTTCAGGTCAACGCCGTCAACGCCCTGCTCGAAGCCTTCGGGACGCACGAGGTAGCCGTTCTCATCCAGGGTGTACATGTCACCCTCGATGCCGTACTGCATCAGGCGATAGATTTCGGGATCGTTGCGCATCAGGTCATAGACCATCAGGGCGCGCTCGGGGTTCTTGGAGGTCATGGCCACGGCCATGGCGCCATGGGTGATGTTCAGGGCGACGACGTTGTTCATTTCCTCGCCGAACCAGAAGAAGCCGAGGTCAGAGCCGGGCTGCTTCTTTTCCATGGTGGTGCGCTCGCCGGTCCAGGTCTGGGTGTGGTGCTGATGGGCGCCGGTCTTGCCCTCTTCCATCTCAGCGGCAACGTCGCCGGTGTAGTTCAGCACGTCGGTGCGCCAGTAGCCGGCGTCAGCCCACTTCTTCATCTCGGTGGCGAAGTTCACCAGCTCGTCGCCTTCCAGATAGTAGCGGCTCAGGGTGTAGGGATCATCCTTGGACTCGCCGTAGAACAGATCCACGCCGATGCCCTCGATGTAGATGTTGGAGGTATGGGAGGTCTGCCAGCCGCCGGCCATCTGGGGGCCATAGGAGGAGCCGTTGCCGTTGGCGTCCCACGGGATCACGTCAGGCATGTTGTCCTTGATGTACTGGAAGTACACGCCCAGGTCAGCCCAGGAATGCACGCCGTTCTCAAGGCCGGCAGCGCGGGCCCAGTCGCCACGGTACATGAAGCCGTGGTTGGTCCACTGCGCATAGTTGTCCTCGGGCATCAGATAGATGTCGCCGTTGTACTTGCACAGATCCCAGTTCGCCTGGGGCACCTGCGCCCAGGTGTTGGGAGCGTAGGTCTGCAGCATTTCCTCCGTCAGGGGCAGGAAAGCGCCCTTCTGGATGTTGGGCCAGGCGTTCAGCCAGTCGGTGGCGGTGCCGATCAGGTCGATGTCGCCGGACTGGGTGGCCAGGGCCAGGTTGTACTTGGTGGTCCAGTCGGTCCACTCGATCCAGCGGATCTTCAGCTCGGCGTTGACCTTCTCGGTCAGCTTCTCGTTGATCTTGGCCAGCACTTCATCAGTGCGGTTGGTGGGCGGGTCGCCGGTCACCAGGTAGGTGATGACGACATGCTCAGAGGTGTCGATGGCGCTGTCAGCCATGGCCATTACGGGCAGCATGGTGGCGAACATCATCAAGGCAACCAGCAAAGCAACCAGTTTCTTCATGACAGGTGTCCTCCTTATGATTTTATCTAAACGGGCACAGGCCCGTTCGATACAGGGAATGGGGAAGGGGATGCATCAGCCCTTGACGGCGCCCACGGTCAGGCCGGCGACGAAGTACTTCTGCACGAAGGGGTACAGGAGGATGATGGGGCCGGTGGCGATGACGGCGGTGGCCATCTTCAGCGTCTCGCTGGGGATGTCGGTCAGCACCACGTTGGAGCCGGCAACGGAGTTGCGCAGGCTGGCCACCTTGTTGATGACGTTGTACAGGTGGTACTGCAGGGGACGGTAGGCCACCTCGGAGGTCAGGAACAGGGAGGAGTAGTACCACTCGTTCCAGTAGCCCAGGGCCAGGAACAGGCCGATGGTAGCCAGCGCGGGCTTCAGGGAGGGCAGGATCAGCGCGTAGAAGATGCGGAAGTCGCCGGCGCCGTCGATCTTGCCGGACTCGGTGATCTCGTGGGGGATCGCCTTGACGAAGTTCTTCATCAGTACGATCAGCCAGGGGCTCATCAGCAGCGGCAGCAGGATCGCCCAGTAGGAGTCGCGCAGGTGCAGCGTCTGCACAATCAGCAGATAGAAGGGAACCAGGCCTGCAGAGAACAGGGAGGTGAAGTAGATGTAGAACATGATGCCGTTGCGGAAGGGGAAGTCCTTGCGCTGCAGCGCGTAGCCCGTCATGGCGATGATGAACAGGCCCACCGCGGTGCCGACCACCGCCAGGCAGATGGTGACGATGTAGGCGCCGATCATCTGGTCAGGGGAGCGGAACAGCAGCTCGTAGGCGTAGGTGGAGAAGTCGCTGGGCCACAGGGTGAAGCCCGTGCGGCGGATGGCCTCTTCCGTGGAGAACGAGGAGGCGATGATCATCCAGAAGGGCAGGATGCAGCAGATGCTGAACAGCGTGACCACCACGTAGGTGATGCCGCGGATGATCATGTCCGAGGAATCAATGCGAACCTTGTTGGAGTGATGCTGAAGATCCTTAGCCATGAGGCACACTTCCTTTCCTTCTTGATCAGAACAGCGCGTAATCCGGGTCGAGATGCTTCACGAAAGCGTTGGCAGCCATGACGATGAAGAAGCCGACCACGCTCTGGAACAGACCCACAGCGCTGCTCTGGGAGAAGTTGAAGCTGTTCATCATGGAGCGGTAGACGTAGGTCTCGATGATGTCGGTGGTGTTGAAGAGCATGGAGTTGTTGCCGACCAGGTTGTAGAACAGGCCGAAGTTGCCCTTCAGGATGCCGCCGATGGCGAAGAGGAACAGAATGATGACGGTGGGCTTCAGGGTGGGGAGGATAATGTAGCGGATGCGCTGGAAGCCGTTGGCGCCGTCGATCTGGGCAGCCTCCAGCATGGAGGAATCCATGCCCGTGATGGCCGCGAAGTAAACCACCGTGCCGTAGCCGGTGCCCTTCCACAGGTTCACCAGGATGATGATGAAGGGCCAGGCACCCGGCATCTGGTACACCTTGGGCATCTCGCCGCCCAGGGAGCGCACCAGGTTGGAGATGAAGCCGTAGTCATAGTTGAGCAGGTTGTACACCAGCAGGGAGACCAGAACGTCCGAGATGAAGTAGGGCAGGAACATCAGGGACTGGGAGGTCTTCTTGAACCCGGCGGAACGGACTTCGTTCAGCAGGATGGCGAAGGTCAGCTGCAGCACATTGCCCAGGACGATGAAGGCCAGGTTGTACAGGATGGTGTTGCGCAGCAGCAGCGTCAGCTGGCCGGAGGAGAACAGGAACTTGAAGTTGTTCAGACCGACGAAGGGGCTGTGCCAGATGCCCTTGTTGTACTGGAAGTTGGTGAAGGCGATGTACGCACCGGGCATGGGCATGTAGGAGAAAACGAAGAAAAAGACAATCGCCGGGACGCACATGAGGATCAGCGTACGGTTCTGAACAATCATCCGAAGAACGCTGGGCTTCTTGTACCCTTCCAGAGTAGGGGCTGCCTTTTGCTGTGACTTGACCAAAATACCCCGCCACCTTTCTTAGCGACTATGTGAAATATAGATTTCATAACCCAGCGCAGGCCACAGCGGTATGCTATCCGTAGATCAAGCGGAGAAAAACCTTACTGTCTGTGCAAACTGTCAGTTTGAAACCCATTTCATACGGCGAGTATAACATATTGACAGGGACAGGGTCAATGTCAAATCTGGTAGAAATGAAAAAAGCTGCGCCGCCGAGGGCTAATTCGGGGCGCAGCTTGCATGAAACTATTTTCACGCTTCCCTCAGCGGTGCGGGGGCGGTGTGCAGGAGCGGTGAACAGCCAGCCTGGAGATGAGCAGCTGATTGCGGGGATACCTGCGTCCCTCAATGGAGGCGATGGCCGCGTCCACCAGCAGCCGGGCATACTCGGTGTAGTCGTAATGGATGGCGGTGAGCTTGGGCGTGGTGATGGAGGTGATGAAGGTATTGTCAAAGCCAATGAGGGAGATGTCCTCCGGCACGCGCAGGCCCTGGGCCAGCAGCTCCTGCAATATGCCCACGGATACCAGGTCGTTGATGCCCAGCAGGGCGGTGGGCAGATGGGGCAGCTGCATCAGCTTCTGCACGCCCTCCTTGCCGGACTGGCTGTCATAATGCGGCACGGGAATCAGCCATTCCTCCCGCACCGGCAGCCCGGCCTGCTCCATCTTCAGGCGAAAATGGGCCAGGCGCTGCTGGGTACCGTAAAACTCCTGACCGGTGTAGATGAAGCCGATGTCCCGGTGCCCCAGGCCGATGAGGTAGTCCATCGCCAGATCCACGGAGGATTCGTGGTCCACCGCCACCCCGCAGATACGCTCATCCGGGCTGCGGGAGCCCACCACCACGGGGGTCGTGGACAGGGTGGTTTCCAGCAGCTGGGTGAAGGCCGGATCCTGCTCCACCAGGTCGATGCGGCCGCCGCAGATGATGATGGCGTCCACCCGCTGCTCCAGCAGCTTGGTCAGGGCGGCCTGCTCCATGTCCGGCCGGGACAGGGTGTTGAACAGCATGGTCATGTAGCCC